>JAFSHU010000094.1 GCA_017440145.1 Bacillota bacterium | reverse complement strand
GGCTTTGCTGTGAATATTTTTTGAATTTTCAGTCAAAGAGCTTACTTTTCCAGATTGGCCTCGAGCTTGGCAAGTTCAGCCTTGAGTTCAGCGGGGATACGATCACCGAACTTGGCATAGAACTCGTGGATACCGGCAACCTCTTCACGCCACAGATCCTTGTCAACTGTCAGGATGTCTTTCAGTGTATCGATGCTGAAGTCCAGACCTTCCAGGTTGATGTCTTCTGCGTTGGGAACGTAGCCGATGGGAGTATCAACAGCGCCAACCTCGTCGAAGCAACGAGCCATGATCCACTGGAGAACACGCATGTTGTCGCCGAAGCCCGGCCAAATGAAGTGGCCTTCGTCATCAAGACGGAACCAGTTAACGTTGAAGATCTTGGGCTGAGTCTTGATCAGTTTGCCCATGTCGAGCCAGTGCTGCCAGTAGTCAGCCATGTGGTAGCCACAGAAGGGCAGCATAGCCATCGGGTCACGACGAACAACACCAACAGCGCCTGTAGCGGCAGCAGTTGTCTCGGAAGCCATGATGGAGCCTACGAATACGCCATGATCCCAATCCCGGGACTGGTATACCAGGGGAGCAGTCTTGGCGCGGCGGCCGCCGAAAATGATGGCGGAAAGCGGAACGCCATTGGGGTTCTCCCATTCCGGAGAGATGCAGGGGCAGTTGCGGGCAGGTGCAGTGAAGCGGGAATTGGGATGCGCGCCCTTTTCGCCGGTAGCGGGATCCCAGGGCTCACCCTTCCAGTTCAGCTGGCCGGTGGGCGGATTCTTATCCAGACCTTCCCACCAGACAGTGCCGTCATCCTTCAGCACCACATTGGTGAAGATGGTGCCTTCCCGGGTGGAGGCCAGTGCGTTGGGGTTGGATTTTTCATTGGTGCCGGGGGCAACGCCGAAGAAACCGGCTTCCGGATTCTGTGCATAGAAGCGGCCATCCGGGCCAAGACGGATCCAGGCGATGTCATCGCCCACGGTCCAGACCTTATAGCCCTTTGCGCGATAGCCTTCCGGCGGGATCAGCATAGCCAGATTGGTTTTGCCGCAGGCAGAGGGGAAGGCAGCGGCCACATATTTGGTCTCGCCCTGGGGATTTTCGATGCCCAGGATCAGCATATGCTCAGCCATCCAGCCTTCTTTCCGGCCCTGATAGGAAGCGATACGCAGAGCGAAGCATTTTTTGCCCAGCAGCACGTTGCCGCCGTAACCGCTGTTGCAGGAGCGGATCGCATTGTCTTCGGGGAACTGCAGGATGTAGCGTTTTTCTTCATCAATGTCGCATTTGGCGTGCTGACCGCGAACGAAATCATTGCTGTCGCCCAGGGCTTCCAGAACTTTTTCGCCAGTGCGGGTCATGATGGCCATATTCAAAACAACATAAATGCTGTCCGTGATTTCAATACCGATCTTGGAAAAGGGAGAGCCGACAACACCCATGGAGAACGGGATGACATACATGGTGCGGCCAGCCATTTTGCCGCGCATAATTTCATCCGTCATGGCATAGGCGTCTGCAGGGGCCATCCAGTTGTTGGTGGCGCCGGCATGTTCCTTGGTATCACTGCAAATGAAGGTACGGGCTTCTACGCGAGCCACGTCGTTGACAGCAGTCCGGTGATAATAGCAGTTCGGCAGCTTTTCCTGATCCAGCTTGACGATCTCGCCGGTGGCCATGGCCTGCTGACGCAGAGCTTCCAGCTGTTCTTCACTGCCATCGATCCAAACGATCTGATCCGGTTTCAACAGATCGGCAGATTGCTGAACAAAATCCTTGACTTGCTGATTTTTGCATTCCATACGCTTTCGATCCCCTTTTATCAATAAATTTTATAGAAACAAGGTGAAGCATAACAAATATAGACAAAGATATATTTAGGCCTTTCTATAAAATCTCCTTTATAAAAGAGTATTAAAATAATTATATATAATTCACTCTTTTAAAATAAAAAATATGTCAGAAGATGGAAAATCGAATATAAGCAGAGAAATTGCTTCGGCAAGCCTAAAATGCATACCCTTCTATTTTAAGATAAACATTGTATAAAGAGCTATAGCCTTCATAAAAAATTCCCATCTTTCCTTAATTAAAGGAAAAATGGGAATAAAATAGAATATTTGTATTAAATAGTATACCCCCAAAAGGAGGGCTTCCCATGTTCCCTCAAAGCAAAACAGTCAAACTCTTTTTGTCTCTGCTGCTGATCCTGGCCTTCTGCATCTTCGCTGCCTGCAGCACAGACAGCCCGGAAAAGCAGGAGGAAGCCCCCGCTGTAGAAACTATCCAGGCAGAAAGGGAAAGCCCTGCGGATACTGCTGAGCAGGAGGAGCCGGCCCCGACCCAGGAAAGCCCGGATGTCCCCGGTGAGATGAAAGAAGGCCCCTTCGGCAGGGTTCCTAAGGATGTATATGTTATCGCAAGCTATGCGGAAATTTCCTTCTGGTCATCTTTTGCGGATATGTATGCCCGCAGCCCCATCGTCCTTCTGGGGCATTTTGAACGGGAGGTGGATCTCTGGAATCTGGAGCAAGACAGCAGCAAGCCCACGGAAAAGCATTATACCGATACCAGAATCTATCGCTTTCGCACGCAGGAGGTCTTAAAGGGGACGGATATTCCGGAGGGGCTCTCCGTAAACTTTTCCTATTCCCACAAGTCCAAGGGGACGCTTACGAACAGAATCGTTAACGAGCTGGGGCAGGTCATCCAGGAAGCCACGGAAGAATATCCCTATAAAATCACCGTGATCCGCGACTATTTCATCGAACCCCCGCTCAAACAAACGATCCTGCTCTTTCTGCGGCTCTCGGAATACAATAACAGCTATTATGCAGCAGGCCACCCTGCCATGATCGCCCTGCCTGCTGATGGCCGCCCGGAGCTGCTATCCCGCATGCTCCCCACAGAGGAAAACCCAACAGCAGAGCCACAGCCTCAGATCTTCCAGATCGAGGGCGGCAAAACCATCTATTATTATGATTCTGGCCTAAATCCGGAGCGGGTGAGGAATTATCTGGAAGGGATGGAGCTGGATGACCTGCTGGATGAAATGGAGATTCAAGACAAGGCGCAAAGAGAGCGAATCCACAGCATCGTACGCTCCAATGCAGAAGACGAATAGCGCAAAGCTTTCCCCGGGGCCGCCGCAAGGCCCCCTTCTTTTTTGCCAACACCTTGCGAAGGGAAAACGCTGCGGATATAATGGGAATAAATCAAATTCGTCTTTAGGAGGAACCATGTCTGATTTATCCACCCTGCGACAGACCCTTCTGGACTATCAGCCCGATTCTGTGCAGGAAGAGGCGGATCGGGAAATCATGCTGGATTTTCTGGAGAAAAATCCGGATTGCCTGTTCCGCAGCAACAAGCTTGCCCATTTTACCGCATCCAGCTGGATTCTGGATGAAAGCGGACAGCAGAGCCTGATGGTTTATCACAACATCTACGATGCCTGGTCCTGGACAGGCGGTCATGCAGACGGAGAAGCAGACCCCTTGGCCGTGGCCATAAAGGAAGCACAGGAGGAAACCGGTCTGCAGCAGCTGAAGGCCCTGAAAAAGACGCCCATCTCGTTGGAGGTCATCACCGTGGAGGGGCATTGGAAGCGGGGCAGCTACGTCCCGGCTCACCTGCACCTGAACCTGACTTATCTTTTGCAGGCATCCTCCACACAGGCGCTGCAGCATTGCCCGGAAGAAAACCAGGGCGTGCGCTGGGTGCCCAGAGCAGAGGTGCTGACCATCTCCGGGGAAGAAAAAATGTTCCCCATTTACCGCAAGCTGAACCAAAAGGCAGATGCCTTCCTGTCCTCTTTTTAGGATAGAACAAGAAAGCCTGTTTTTCCCAGTTGACACGAACACCTGTTCGAATTATAATAAAAGCAAGAAACCGCTGGGGGAAACAGCTATGGAAATTCTGAACAAACCAATCGAGATGATCTCCTTCTGTGGCACAGATGGGGATCTGCGGCCCATCCGCTTTCGCTATGAGGATGAGGGACACCACCCCCGCATCGTACGCGTCCGGGAAATTCTTTCCACAAAAGAAAGCCAGCAGCTGGGGATCCAGAGCTTTCTCTATCTCTGCCGCGCCATGATGGCTGGGCGGGATCAGCTCTTTGAGCTGCGCTATACCGTGAAAAGCCATAGCTGGGCCCTCTACCGAATCATGTATTAGGATCATGAGCAAACAAGAAAGCATCATCTGCCATATCGATGTAAACAGTGCCTATCTTTCCTGGACAGCCGTGTATCGCATGCAATTTCTGGGGGAAAGCCTGGATCTGCGCACCGTTCCGGCCGTGATCGGCGGCAGCGAGGAATCCCGCCATGGGATCGTGCTGGCCAAAAGCGGTCCGGCGAAGAAATATGGCATTAAAACCGGGGAACCGCTCTTCCAGGCCCGGCAAAAATGCCCGCAGCTGATCGTTGTGCCGCCGGATCATGCCC
Source organism: Bacillota bacterium (assembly GCA_017440145.1). Lineage (GTDB taxonomy): Bacteria > Bacillota > Dehalobacteriia > UBA4068 > UBA4068 > RGIG3155. The sequence continues at coordinate 12,279 of JAFSHU010000094.1, read as the reverse complement.
TGTATGCAGAGGCATCCCGCCAGCTCATCCGTTTGCTGCAGGAAATCAGCCCGGTGGTGGATCAATATTCCATCGATGAAGCCTGGATCGATCTGAGCGGCATGGAGCGCTTATACGGCCCCCCGGTTCTGGCGGCAGAGCGAATCAAAAACCGCATCCGGGAGGAGCTGGGCTTCACCGTCAATATCGGTGTTTCCAGCAACAAGCTGCTGGCAAAAATGGCCAGCGATTTCCAAAAGCCGGATCTGGTGCACACCCTTTTCCCGGAGGAAATCCCGGATAAGCTCTGGCCCCTGCCCGTTCGGGAGCTTTTTTATGTGGGCAGCTCCACAGAAAAGAAGCTGCTGGAGATGGGCATTCGCACCATCGGGCAGCTGGCGGCGGCTGACCCGCAGCGTTTGCGGCAAAAGCTGCATCAGCACGGCCTGATCATCTGGGAATTCGCAAACGGCAGATGCAGCCATTTCCTAGATGAGCAGCATGCAGAAAACAAAAGCTACGGAAACTCCACTACCACCGGCCAGGATGTAGTGGATCGGGAAACCGCTCACCGCATTCTCCTGAGCCTCTGCGAAAGCGTCGGCAGCCGTCTCCGAAAGGATGCCCAGCAGGGCAGCTGCATCTCCGTAACGATCCGCAGCAGCAGCTTTGCCAACAGCTCCCAGCAGATGCAGCTCCCCTTCCCCACCGCAGCCACAATGGAAATTTTCCGGGCAGCCTGCCGGGTTTTCGATCGGCTCTGGGATGGCAGAACCCCACTGCGGCTTCTGGGTGTCTCCATGAGCAGCCTGGAGAAGGGTGAGGACTGGCAGCCCTCTCTCTTTCAGGAGGCAAACCACGAAAAGCTGAGCAAAGCAGATGCCGCCATCGACCAGTTGCGCAGCCGTTTTGGCAAACAGGCCATCGTTCGTGCCAGCCTGCTCCAAAACGAGAAAAAGGAAGACAAGCCAAAAGACCGGCCGGCTTTTTGCAGGCGGGCAGATGCGGAGGATTAGGCAAGCGCACTTTTGCGAAGCTTTTCGGACTCCGGGGCGCGGGAAAGCGCATAAAAAATGCATCTCTTTCGAGATGCATTTTTCTTTTCTGCACTTTTCTTTGATGATTATTCCGTCTGCGATTCTGCCTGCTCGCTGTAGGTTTCCACGCAGAAGCCCTTATGTCCGCAATTCGGGCAGCGCAGCTTCCGGGTGGTCGGCGTGTGATTGGCAAAGAGGGCTTCTTTAAAACCCGGCTTGAAAACATGATGGCACTGGGGGCAGATATAATCCACCTTTTTGAAATAGAAAACGGAAATCCAGATGGAAATGCCGATCACAAAGGGCAGCCCCAGTGCAAATGGCCACCAGATCCCCTTAAATATCCCCAGCAGCAGGGTGCCGACTTCAATGAGTTCCCCCAGCAACCCCAGGGAGAGCATAATTGCCCGAACCCGATACAGCTTTTTTCTGCTTTCCATAATGCGCGCTATATCGCCGATAGATTCAACAGAAAAATTTTCCACGCCTTTCAGGCCCCGTTTGAGCTGCTCCAACATGCTCAGCTGCGTTTGCTTTTCCTGCAGCTCTTTGCGCAGAGACAGCTCCTGCTGCTCAAGCAGGAGCGAGATTACACTGCCCGGATCCTCTTCCGAGAAGAGCTCCCCGATGCTGTTGATCGAAAAGCCTACCTCCCGCAGGAAGCAGATGATCTTCATCTTCTTCAGATCATCCTCTGAGTAGAGCCGCCGCCCCCCTTCCGAGAGTTCGCTGGGGACGAGCAGCTTCCGGGAATCATAATACTGCACGGTGCGCACGGAAACCTTGCAAAGCCTGGCAATTTCTCCTGTTGTATATTTCGACATAGCTTTCACCTCCTTACGCTGCCAGTATAGAACATTACCCAAGGTAACAAGCAATCCCTTACGCAGGAGGATTTTTTAAAAACCAGCAAAAATCCGGCAAATCCGCTTACTGCGGACGATCCTCGGTCAGCAGCTTTTGGGCCCATTCCTCTTCCTTGAAGCCCACCAGCACAAAATCCTCCCCAATCAACAGAGGGCGCTTCACCAGCATTCCATCGGAAGCCAGCAGCGAAATCTGCTCCGCTTCCTCCATCTGCGGCAGACGATCTTTCAGCCCCAGGCTGCGATATTGCAGACCGCTGGTATTGAAAAAGCGGCGCAGCGGCAATCCGCTTTGCCGCTGCCAGCTTTCCAGCTCTGCAGCAGAAGGATTTTCTGCCTTTATATCCCGCAGATCGTATGCCAGTTCATTGGCTTCCAGCCAGGCTTTTGCTTTCTGGCAGGTGCTGCATTTGGGGTAACAAAGGAACAACATCTGAATTCCCCCTTTTTCGAAGAAATTTTTAGAAAAGAGCCGGCCTCCAGGGAAACCGGCTCTTTTTGCAGTTTATTTTGCGTAATCCACGGCGCGGGTTTCCCGGATCACCACGACCTTGATCTGGCCGGGGTATTCCAGCTCTGCTTCCACGCGTTTTGCGATTTCCCGTGCAGTACGGGTCGCCATCAGATCATCGATCTTATCCGGTTCCACGATGATACGAATTTCGCGGCCGGCCTGGATGGCATAGCATTTCTCCACGCCTTCAAAGCTTTCAGCGATCTCTTCCAGCTTCTGCAGACGCTTGATATAGTATTCCAAAGTCTCGCGGCGGGCACCGGGACGGGCAGCGGAGATGGTATCCGCAGCCTGCACCAGGGCATCCTCCAGAGAGGTGACTTCCACATCCCCATGGTGGGCCAGAATAGCGTGAATGACGCCGGGGCCTTCTTTATATTTCCGGGCCATATCCGCACCGATCGCGGTATGGGAGCCTTCCACCTCATGGTCGATGGCCTTACCGATATCGTGGAGCAGACCGGCGCGTTTTGCCAGAGCCACATCTGCGCCCAGCTCAGCCGCCATCACACCGGCCAGATGGGAAACCTCCACGGAATGCTTGAGGACATTCTGGCCGTAGCTGGTACGGACTTTCAGGCGGCCCAGAAGCTTGATCAACTCACTGTGCAGGCCATGGACATTGGTATCAAAGGTAGCCTGTTCGCCTTCGTCCCAGATGCGCTGTTCCACTTCCCGGCGGGATTTCTCCACCATCTCTTCGATGCGGCCGGGCTGAATGCGGCCATCCAGAATCAGCTTTTCCAGTGCATTCCGGGCGATTTCCCGGCGAACGGGATCAAAACCGGAAAGGATGACAGCTTCCGGGGTATCATCAATGATGAGATCGATCCCGGTGAGAGTCTCCAGTGTACGAATATTACGTCCTTCGCGGCCAATGATGCGGCCTTTCATTTCTTCATTGGGAAGCGGCACGACAGAAACCGTCGTTTCCGCCACATGATCTGCAGCAACGCGCTGAATGGCAGAAGCAACGATTTCTCTGGCGCGCTTCTCCCCTTCCTCCCGGGCGCTGTTTTCAATATCCCGGATCATCATGGCTGCTTCATGCTTTACTTCGGATTCAATGGTATTCAGCAGGATCTGCTTTGCTTCTGTGGATGTGATGCCGGAGATTTCTTCCAATTCCTGCATCTTATGCTGCTGCAGCTCATCCAGATGCGCACCCTGCTCTTCCAGTTCCTGTTCCTTTTTGCGGATACCTTCTTCTTTCCGCTCGATACCTTCCAGCTTGCGGTCGATATCTTCCTCTTTTTTCTGCAAACGCTTCTCCTGGCGGACAAGATCATTATGCCGCTCTTTATTTTCCCGATCGGCTTCACTGCGCAAGCGATGGATCTCTTCCTTTGCCTCCAGAAGCGCTTCTTTCTTACGGGTTTCGCTTTCCTTGCGGGCATCGATCAAAATCTTTGCGGCCGCCTCTTCGGCGGATTTGATTTTTGCTTCCGCAATGCTTTTGCGGATCAAATACCCAACAAGCAGACCAATCGCCAATGTGACAAAAGCGATCAGTATTGTAACAATTGGTGCCAAATTTTTCACCTCCAAAACAAATTTTGTGTGTGAGAATGAGAAAAACCGAGCGTAAGCTCGGCTTTGAATCAAATAGATGACATACGTCCCCCATTACGGGGCAGGCTTATTCAAAATATATATATACAAAAAATCTAGTCTTTATAGCTACTAAAGAAATATATATATAAAGTTAAGCTTCATCTATCGTGAAAAACCCATCTCAACTATGGATTCAAAACAAGCTCTAACAGTATATATCTTAATATAGATATATTGAACTGTCAAGAAAAAAATCGCGAATGCTTCACGCTGTATTCGGAATATCCTGTTTTAATCCGTATCCATTTCCTCCAGCAGCGTAATCAGCTGATGATAGACTTCCCCCGGCGGAAATCCTTTTCCAGCCAGGCGCCGCTGAATGCCAGCCAAGGCTTTGCGCCGTTTTTGCGGATCCTCGCTCCCTCTCAGGCGTCGAAGCTCCGACTGAAGATGTCGCTTTAAAATCTCCTCTTCGCGCTCAGCGGGGTATTCTGATTCCAGCGCCTGCTGGATCAAATCCTCATCCAAACCCAATTCCCGAAGCTCCTGGCGGACAAAAACCCGGCTGCGGCCATTGAATTCCCGACGCTGCCGAACGCGTCCAAAGGCAAAGCGCTCGTCATCCAGGTATTTCTGCTGCAAAAGCCGCCGGATCACGGCCTCGCAGGCCTCCGGCCCGGCACCGCGGCTGAGAAGCCGTTCCCGCAACTCCTCCGTGGCGTAATCCCGCCGGGCCAGATATGCCAAAGCAGCCGGATAAATTGCCTCCGGCTGCTCAGTCAAATCTTGTTTTGGCCGCTTATTCCAGCTCATCGCCGACCTCATCCTCCATAGAAGAAAGCGGGGCATCCAGCTTCTCCTCACCGCCAAGTACGGCGGCGCGGATGCGTTCTTCCACTTCGGCCATGATGGCAGGGTTCTTTTCCAGGAAATCCTTGGCATTCTCTCTGCCCTGGCCGATCCGCTCACCCTTATAGCTGAACCAGGAACCGGATTTATCCACGATCTTCAGCTCAACACCCAGATCCAGGATGTTGCCGGAAACAGAGATGCCTTTCCCGTACATGATATCGAATTCCGCCTGCTTGAAAGGAGGGGCGACCTTATTTTTAACGACCTTCACCTTGGTGCGGTTGCCCACCATCTCGGAACCGGCCTTGATCACATCGGCACGGCGGACTTCCACACGGACAGAGGAGTAAAATTTCAGGGCGCGGCCGCCGGAAGTGGTTTCCGGATTGCCGAACATCACGCCCACCTTCTCACGAATCTGGTTGATGAAGATCAGGCAGGTGTTGGATTTGCTCACCGCACCGGTGAGCTTACGCAGCGCCTGAGACATCAAGCGAGCCTGCAGGCCCACATGGGCATCGCCCATGTCCCCTTCCAGCTCCTGCCGGGGAACCAGAGCCGCCACGCTGTCCACCACGATTACGTCCAAAGCGCCGCTGCGAACCAGAGCTTCGGCGATCTCCAACGCCTGCTCGCCCGTATCCGGCTGCGCGATCAGCAACTCATCGATATCCACGCCCAGATTCCGTGCATAAACCGGATCCAGCGCATGCTCCGCATCGATAAAGGCCGCAGCACCGCCGGTTTTCTGCGCCTGTGCCACGATATGTAAAGCCACGGTAGTCTTACCGGAGGATTCCGGGCCGTAGATCTCCACCACGCGGCCGCGGGGCATGCCGCCCACGCCCAGCGCCAGATCCAGCGCCAGAGAACCGGTGGGGATCACATCCACAGTGGTGATGCTGTAGCTGCCCAGCTTCAGAATATAGCCTTTGCCAAACTGCTATTCGATCTGCGCCAAAGCCGCTTCCAAAGCCTGTGCTTTATCGTTTCTATCGTTGCTGCCTCTCATGCTTCTCTCCATATTCTTCTACCTCCGCAAGCAGGATACACTATCATACCGAACAAATGTTTGATAACATTATACAATAGCGTTCCCGGCTTTGCAAGAGCTATTTTCCTATCCCTTTTTTGCTATCCCATGTTTCGGACAGGAAGCTATTCCTTCTCTGCAGCCAGGTATTCCCCCGCCAGCTTCACATAGCTTTCTGCATGCTGCAGACGTGCCTGCTCAGTGCTGGGATCAAGCTGCTTGACCACTTTTCCGGGAATGCCCAGCACCTGAGAAAAGGGCGGGATCACGGCCTTGGGCGGCACCACGGCACCGGCGCCGATGACGGAGCCGCGGCCAATGTGGGCTTCATCCAGAACCACCGCACCCATGCCGATCAGGCAGCTATCCTCGATGGTCGCAGCATGGACAACGCAGCCATGACCAATGGTCACATTGTCCCCCAGAACAACGGGAATGCCCTCATCCACATGAAAAATGCTGTTATCCTGAATGCTGCAGTTCCGGCCGATCTGAATGGGGGCAATATCCCCCCGCAGAACCACGCCGTACCAGACGGAAGTTCCCTCTGCCAGCTGCACGTCACCGATCAGATCCGCGCTGGGGGCAACGAAGCAGCCCTCCGCGATCTGCGGTGTTTTTCCTTTAAATTCGTAAATACCCATTATTCCTCCCAGGCATAGGGCCCCTGCAAAGCTGCCAGCATGGAAGCCTTCAGTTCCAGAACCTTCTCCACCACCTGATCCACCGGCACTTCCAGCACTTCGCCGGTTTCGCGGATCTTGATCTCAGCATTGCCGGTTTCATGGCACTTCTTGCCCATGGTAACGCGGATGGGGAAGCCCAGCAGGTCAGCATCGTTGAATTTCACGCCAGGACGTTCCTTGCGGTCATCGATCAAAACTTCCACGCCCTGCTTGCCCAGGCTGCGGTAGATATTCTCCGCCTGCTCCACCAGCCATTCGTCCTTGTCGTTCACCGGCACGATCAGCACTTCATAGGGAGCCACAGTGATGGGCCAGCTGATGCCGTTCTCATCATGGTGCTGCTCGATGACAGCTGCCATGGTGCGGCCCACGCCAATGCCGTAGCAGCCCATGACCATGGGATGCTCCTCACCGGCTTCATCCACATAAACGCAATGCAGCTTGTCGCTGTATTTGGTGTGCAGCTTGAAGATCTGGCCAACCTCAATGCCGCGGGCGCTGTCCAGGGGCGCACCGCAGATGGGGCATTTGGCGCCGGCTTCGACCAAAGCCAGGTCAGCAATCTTATCGATGCGATAGTCCCCACGCTGATAATTGACGTTCAGCAGATGGAAATCCTTCTGCACGCCGCCGCATTCGTGATTGACCATCAGCGGAACTTCCCGGTCAGCAAAGATCTCCACATCTTCGCCGATGCCCACAGGGCCGCAGTAGCCCGGCTCCATACCATGGGCGCGAATTTCTTCATCCGTGGCAAAACGCAGCTCAAAGCAATCCAGCGCATTGTTCAGCTTGACCTCGTTGACCTGACGGTCACCGCGAACCAGCACCAGGATGAAGCGTTTTTCGTCCGCCACATAGCAGAGGCTCTTCACCGCACGATCAGAGGGAACCTTCAGCAGCTCTGCCAGCTGTTCCATGGTCTTGCAGTTGGGGGTCTCCACCCGGACGATCTCTTTCATTTCCTCGCCCACGCCGGTGGGAACCGGATCCACAGAGGCGAACTCATCCGTGGCCGCGTAATCACAATGATTGCAGAAGAGGATCTGGCTTTCGCCCACCTCGGAGAGGGCCATAAACTCATGGCTGCCCTCGCCGCCGATGGCGCCGCTATCCGCTGCCACAGGCCGGAAATTCAGGCCGCAGCGGGTGAACATATTGGTGTATGCATCATGCATCTTCCGATAGGTGACGGCCAGGCCTTCTTCATCCCGGTCAAAGGAATAGCCGTCCTTCATGATGAATTCCCGGCAGCGCATCACGCCAAAGCGGGGGCGGCGCTCATCCCGGAATTTGGTCTGGATCTGGTAAGGCAGCAGGGGCAGCTGCTTATAGGAGCGGATGTCCTGCCGAACGGTGGTGGTGATGATCTCCTCATGGGTGGGGGCCAGCAGATAATCCCGCTCATGGCGGTCCTTCATCCGCATCAGTTCCTTGCCGTATACCCACCAACGGCCACTTTCCTGCCAGACATCAGCCGGGCTGACTACGGGCATCAGCAGCTCCTGGCCGCCGTATGCATCCATTTCCTCACGGATGATATTTTCGATCTTCCGCAGGGTGCGCCAGCCCAGGGGCATATAGGTATAAATACCCATCGATACTTTATGAATCAATCCGGCCCGCAGCATCAGCTGGTGGCTGGCAATTTCTGCTTCCGCGGGGACTTCCCGCAAAGTGGTGGAATAAAGCTGCGTCATGCGCATGATCTTATCCTCCTCATTTTTTAAATCGCTGGTATCCAGCTATATAACCGTTTTATTATAGCACGCTTTCCTGATTTATACAAGCACCGGCAGGGTGCGAAGCCCTGCCTCTTCCGGTACGATTGGGGCGGCCTTGCTGTTCCAAAGGTGATTGAAATTTCTTCCATACTATGTTAAACTTTTGACAAAGATATTAAAAAAGGAGACTACGCCAATGAAAAAACTCAGCTTCGGAAAGCTTTTCTGGATTTGGTTCGTTTTTGCACTCCTGGCGCATACAGTCAATGGCCTGACGCTGAAAAGCCCCCTTCTGGCAAGCCTGAGCAATGCCAGCCTGGGGATTTTTCTGCTCTTTTACCCGGTTTACCCCCAAAAGCTGGTGCAGTACTGGGAAGATAAAACCTGCAAAAACCTCATGCGCCTGCTGGCCATCCTGAATATCCTCATTTCCTTTGCCATTCGCAGCACATTTTGAGCAAGGCAGACAACAGCAAAACTCAAAATCCGGACGGCTCCCTTCCTGGAGCAGCCTGGATTTTTTTGCGCCTGTTTTTGCCGGGAAAGACCCAGCCGCAGCTGTAGAATGGAGCAAGAGGAGCTGCGACGCTGTTTTTTGGCCTCAGCTCGCACCTCCTGCATCCTCCTGCTGCTTCATCAGGGCAGCATAACGAAGCATTTGCTTTCTTGAAGATACGCCCAGCTTATTCAGGATGTTGTGATTGTGGCATTTCAGGGTTCCTTCTTTAATGCCCGCCAGCTCCAGTATCTCTTCTGCGGTTTTCCCCTCCAGATACCAGTTAAACACATCCCGCTCCCGTTTGGTGAGGGTCTGTAGACCCGTCAGGAAATACTGATAATCATCCGGGTCGATCTCCGTCTTTCTGGAATAGGCCAGGCGATCCAGTTCCCTTTTTGCTTCCAAAAGATCGTCCTGAGCTTTCAGGTAGTCCTTCTGAGCCTTCTCATATACCAGCCGGGCATGACCATATTCCCGGGCCAGCCGTTCCTTCTCATTCTGAACCGTCTGCTTTTCCTGCTCCAATACAGTCAGAGAATCCTCATGAATCCGATCCTGCTCTGCCAGAAAAACAAAAAGATCATTGATCTCCGGGATGGAGGACTGTGCCTGCGCCCGGTTGGCAGATTTAATCTGATCCAGTCCTTTGAGAATGGGAGCAAGATAATGCCGGCTGAAAAACATGCAGCAGCTGACCGCAAAGAATAAAATCAGCGCCCAGAGCAGCACATTTTGCATAAGCGTTTTCATGATCACCCGGTCATAATCCTCCCGGGGCATCATCACCGCCATGGTGTAGGGTGCATTGTTCGGCGTAAGCTGAATCTCCCGGCTCACACCGATATAGGAAGCGCCGTCCCCAGCGAAGGAACGCAGCCCCTCCCCGACTTTGCCTATGGACAAAGTCCCCTTTGGCTCCAGGTAATAGCCCTGAGATACGCCGCAGCTGAGCCCGGCAGAGGCATCAAGAACAGCCTCATCGCTCCTGGTCAAAAGACAGCTCAGTCGGCGAATCTTCGTAGGCTGACCATGATAGGTCTTAAAAAAGCTGCTGCTGATCTCATAGCCGCAGACCCCGTAAAAACTGCCATCCCTGCCAAGAACAGGAGCTGCCATCAGCACAGCATCCTCTGAGGTGCCGGGCAGCGTGAAGCGATCCGTCAGCAGATACGCTTCCTCCAACGGAGGCATCGCCCCGGAGAGAATCTGGCTATAGCTGGGAAACATGTCCGTACGAAACTCCAGCCGCCACTTGCGGTGCGGCACCAGGCCATGCTGTTTTCCGATTTCTGCAGGGCCCCGATAAAGCAGGGTGCTCTTATTTAAGCTGTTATAACCGCTCTGCTGAAGGTAAAGACCGCTGCGGGAAAAGGCAGCATCCTCCAGCGAGCTGTTCACCGTCACATCCAGCATTACAAAGGCAGCAGAACAATTTTCCTGCAGCAGCTTCTGCCGCAGGGACTCCAGCATACGATCCTGCACTGCGGTGATCTGCGGCTGAGAATCGTTCAGCTCCGGAAAAGAGATCCCCTGCTCCGCCAGATAGGATTCCAAAAGAGCAGTCGTATCCAGGGAGAGCTGGATGCTGGCAGCGGCAAGGCCTTCCAGATGGGTGGAAATATCCTTTTCAAAGTTATCCATCTGGACATCCAGCGACTCATAAATATTTTTGCCCACGCTGTCAAAGCGCCCAAACAAAAACAGCCCGGAGACCAGCGCCAGCAAAAGCAGAGCCGCCAAAAGGAGCATATAGCCAAAGAGCTTTCTCCGCAGCGTCCATTCTGGATGCCGAAAGGCGAACAAATTCCGCATAAGACCACACCCGCCTCAGGAAATGGAGCAGAAAAGCAGCCAGGTTTCCATCGCCAATTCATCTATCTCCTCCCCCTGCTCTGCTCGTTGGCGCAATTCAGGGGAAAGCTGCCGCAGCCCGGCATAGAGCGTATCCACCTTATCATAATAGCCGTTCAGGGTAGGACGCACCACCGGGGTATAGTCCTCCCGCATGGTCTTGATCGCCCGGAAAAGGCTGGCATAGCCCTCACTCGGGAAATCCGTATAGCTTTCGATGGCAGCAAAGGCATCATTGTTCACCGGCATGTAACCGGTCTCCACAACAAAATCCAGATTCCGCTCGCCCTCTGTCAGCCAATGGACAAAGACGGAGGCTGCTTCCGCTTTCTCCTCTGTGGTGGCATAGGCACACAGCCCCACGCCGGTCATGGGCATATATTGCTCTTCGCTGCCGCTCTTCGGCAGAGGAAGCACTTTCAGATCCATCGGCTCCGAGCTGTTGTCAGGATAGGTAACTGTATCATTATAATAGATGATCCCGGCGCTGGAGCCGATGCCGGAAAGAGTCTCCCCGGTCATGACCTGGGTATTGGAATATTCATCCGCCACCACGATATGCCCCTGAGCCAGAGGCCGGGCAAATTTCAGCCAGGATTCCCGAAGGGAGCTGCTTTCCGTATCGTACCAGCCATCCTCTGTATACGCCAGCTCATCCCCCTTGGACATAACATCAAACTCCACATGGCGGATCAGATAATCAAAGGCGCAGAAGGGCTTGCCGCCGGACCACTGATAGTATTGGGCGGCCGCATCGAAAAAGCCCTCCCAGGTGGCAAGATCATCATAGCTCACACCCGTATCGGCAGAAAAACGCGAAAACTGGGAGCCATTCAAGAACAGCGCATAGGTAGACTTGGACACAGGGAAAACAGCCAGCTTTTCCCCCATCATACCATCGGAAACAAATTCCGGGACGAAACCGGCCAGCTCATCCTCGCTGAAATAATCCTTCCAATCCAACAGCCTGTCAGCGCCCAGCTCAGCGGCAGTGGCAGTGTGCGCGGAAAAAAGATCCGGCATCTCCGGTGCATCCGGTGCATTGGACATGGCTTCCTGCAGCTGCGTGCTGATTTTGGAAGTACTGGTCACATTGGTAACCGTTACGAGAACGCCCTTCTCCGCACCAACAGTGGTATTGAATTCATCCACCAGACGATTCATGGGGGAGTCTGCCTGCTCGCCGTAGACATGCCACATGGTCAGCGTTACAGGGTCCCTGGGATCAAGCTTGCTTTTTTCCGCACAGCCCGTAAGAGCAAAGAGGAGCAGCAGAACAGCCGGGAGCATAAAAAGAAATCGCTTCATGGGACTTCCTCCTGGATTGAATTCCCCGATTTTTCTATACTCTCCCCTGCAAAACTGCAGGAAAATCCCCCCGACCTATACCTTTCGGGGGATTGGGTAGAGGAAAAAAATGGGAGAATCCGTATAATGGTAGCTGCAAGGATACCAAAAGGGGGCTATATTCCTTTCCATCCGCAGAAATGCAAAAGGGGTAGCCCTTTGTTTTGGGAAACAGCTCCGCAAAACAAAGCCCTCTGTCTGCGCACCAACGAACACAGAGACGGCCCCGCTTTTAAAATTAAGTATAGCATAGAAAAGTGCTTCGTTCAATGATGCGTACAGCCACCTCAGCCAAGCTGTCTCCCGGCAAACGAAAGGAGGAAATGCCGTGGAAAAG
>JAFSHU010000093.1 GCA_017440145.1 Bacillota bacterium | reverse complement strand
CCCGGCTGCTGCCTCCGATGGTGCAGGTGAAGAGGCTCAGATCCCAATCACCGCTTTCCATGGCCTCCACATCCTCCGGCTGCAAAATTTCCAGCCCCAGCACCTGATAAGAAAACAGGTTCCCATCCATATCCCGAAAGAACAGCTCTTCCCCCGGGGAAAGCTGCTTCAGCTTCGCAAAATGGCTCTCGTAATTGTGCCCGGCAAGGATCAGATCATCCAGATAGGCCGAGCCTTTGTAGCGGCAGGGGGCAGTTTTCAGCGCAGGGTAGCTCCATTCACTGCGGATGGGCAGCGCCAGCCCCAGAGAGGGGATCTCCAGAACCCCAATGTAATCCGCCCCATCTATGCTCTGCACGGGCATTTCCATGTTGGGATTCAGCAGATAATCCGGCAGCAAGCCTTCATCAGCATCCTCGGCCTCCTCCGAAGCAGGGGGCTGCGGCAGCTCCATCTGCTCCAGAACAACTGCTGCGGAAGCGGCTGCCTGCCGTTCTTCCCACAGGTTGTAGCCGCTAAGGAAAAGGGCTGCCACGATCAGCAGCAGCCCCAGGCTTAACAAAAATGAGCCGTTTTTATTCTTCATGACGAACACTCCTGCGGCGCAGCAATCCCAGCAGGCAGAGGGCGAAGCCAGCCGCAAGCAGCAGCGGCACAGGCCACCAGAGCTGCCCTGTCTGGGGCAGGCTGGGCTGCTGGGGCACATCCGGCTCCGGAATCGAAGGATCCACCGGGCGCACGGGCTCTGTCGGGTCCTCCGGATCCGTGGGCGGAATTACGGGATCCTCCGGCTGATAGCGGTTTGTCAGCAGAAAGCTGCGCCCTTCCCGTCGGATCACCGCCTGATAGCCATCCGGCACTTCTTCCAGCACTGTCCAGCTGTAGTCGCTGCTCAAATCCTCCCAGGTATAACGCCAGTTGTTCTCTGCGTTCAGCAATACGGAATCGTAAAGCTGACCATCCCGCAGCAGCTGAACAACGACCTCCTGGGGGCGAAGATGGGCATAGCCCTCATCCTCCCAGGCCTTGAGAACCTTATAATCCTGCAGCTCCTCTTGCTCTTCTTCCGTTCTGGAGCTGTATTTCACCACCAGAGAGACATCGTATTCCCAGCTTTCCCCTGTTTCGTCAAGGGAGGGCAGGCAGAGCAGCACCGGCTCCACCGTGTAGATTTCTCCATCCTGTTTGTGGCGCTGGCCGACCAAAAGATAGAGGCCGGGGCTCAGGCTTTCCGCTTTATTCGGGAAGGAAAGCAGGCCGCTGCTGTTCGTTTCCCCTTCATCCAAAGGAAGCAGCTCATCCCGCTGGGCATAGGCCGCCAGGGTAAATGCCAGATCCTTCCAGCCGGAGGAATCCAGGCCATTCACCTGCACCGGGTAATCCGCAAAATCGCCGCTCAGCGTGAATTCCCCTGTGGGGGAAAGCTGCGCCACATAGAACAGCTCAAAGGCCGCAGCAACTACGGGCTGGGCGCCATCCCGGAAGCTGATCTCCAGGCTGAGCTCCTCTTCAGGCGCGGTGCGCTCCGCTGCCAGGGCAATGCCGGGCAGAAGCAGCAGGCAGAGAACGATTAAAATTCCACAGCTCTGTTTACATATGGTCCGCATGCGCGGCACCTCCAGATTTTTTTCTTTTCCTGGGCCAACATAAGATGATGAGAAGCAGAACCAGCATGGGCATGGCCAGAATCGGGGCAACGATCACCGGCTCGATCAAAATGGCCTCAGAAGTAACGCGGACGCTGACCTCCGTTTCCGCGGTTTCCACCCGATGCCCCCGAACCAGAAGCCGATGGGTATTCTTCCCATAAGGGGTGCAGGTTACCAGCGTGCAATAGTCTTTTCCCTCGAAAATCTGCAGGGAAGCGGTTTCCTGGGGCTCCACGATGAGGATCTGATCCACCTCATAGGTGAGCACCCGATCCAAAACCTGCAGCAGGAAAATATCCCCTTCCACCAGCTTATCCAGGTCGGTAAAAAGCTTGGCGCTGGGCAGGCCCCGGTGGCCGGAAAGGACGCAGTGGGTACCGACCCCGCCTGTGGGCAGGCTGGACCATTCCAAATGGCCCAGAGCGATCTGCAGGACGGATTCATCCGTTCCATGGTAAAGGGGAAGAGAACAGCTGATGCTGGGGATTTCCACATAGCCCATCACACCGTAGCCAGCCGGGTCCAAAAGCCGATTGTATTCCTCTTTTTCTTCTTCCGTAAAAAAGTAGCTGTTTTTTCTTTCACGCAAAGCCTGATTATAAGCTTCTGCCTCCTGCCACAGCTGGCTGTATTCTTCTTCATCCAGCTGAGCCACATCTTCCGCGTAGTTGGCGATGGCCTGGGATTGATGCAAAGAGTTCCAATAATCACTGATGGATGGATACAGCAGCAAGGACAGCCCTACAAGAAGGAGCAGGATCAAAACAATATTTATGATTGAACTTTTCTTCATGCAGGGTTCTCCTTACCACTGCAGGCCGGGGAATGAGAAAATCCCCGGCCCATGCAGTGCTTTTCAATATGTAAGTTCAAAACCCACGTCTTAGCCTTCAACGCTCATGCGCTTTCTGGTGACGAGCAGAACCACAGCGGCCAGAACCAATACGCCGCCCAGGACATAGAACAGGGTGGTGCCCATGCCGCCGGTGGCAGGCAGGAGAGCGCCGGTCTTATTTTCTACTCTGATGGTTTTGTGAGCCTGAACGATCTCATTGCCATCAGTGACATTGCCATTGTTCTTGATGATGACTTTGATGGGCTCAGTCAGCTTGTTATAGCCCTGAGGAGCCTTGGTTTCCTTCAGCCAGTAAGCGCCGGAATCCAGGCCCGGAACGGCGAACGTGCCGTTTTCGTCAGAGATCATTGTGGTGGCTTCTTCTTCGTTTCTGGTCCAGTGGGAGAAGCGACCATTGGCGGCCATCACAGCGTATTCGAGGCCGGTCACCCCAAGGTCGGTGTATTCACGATAGATCACGAATTCAGCGCCGGGCAGCAGAGCCTCTTTAATGCAGTTGTCTTCCGTGCACAGGTAGGTCGTGTATTTGACCACATTGAAATCCCAGACATAAGTGATGGTGCTTGCGATTTCCGTAGTGGTATTCGGCATTTCACTGTAGCTCAGCCAGGTTTCATTGGGGTTGCCGTCGCCGGCGATCACTGCATCTTCGTTTACAGTAGCGGTATAAGAAACAACGATCTCATCCCCAACAGCCAGGCTGTCGCAGAAGCTATCAGAGAAAGCAACTTCGAAATCGCAATCATCAGCCAGATTCTCGGTATTAACGGTGTAGGCATCGGAAGCAACCGCATCGCCGTTCAGGGTGATGCCGGTGACTTCAACGAAGCTCAGACCGGTCAGATTGTCGTGCAGCGTGTATTTCTGTGCGCCGGCACCGGCAGTAATGGTGGTCTGGTAATACACGGTTTCGCCGAGCTCCGCATCATTGGTTTTGCCATAGACTTCAGTGGAGTCTTCCATAACTTCCTTATCCACAGTGGGAGCTATGTTCTTTTCCTCAACGGTGGCATCCGGATTGGTGGTATTCAGGATGCACAGGGTACCCAGGCTGGAGTCGATCACATAATAGCCCAGGGGCATGTCGTTCAAAACGACACTGGTCTGGCCTTCCGTGACGGAGTCGACAGTGGCATCCGGCTGGATGGAATTGGCTTTTGCATAAGCAACAGCTTCTTTTGCGAAAGCAGCATAAGCCGCATCGCTCTCTTCGCCGATCCAGTGGACATAGCCCTGCGCATCAAAGCCCAGAGAGGTAGCACCGACGCCAGTGACAAAGCCATACCAGGGGCTGGCGCTGTCAACCTTGTAAGCATAAGCGCCGAATTCGGCTTTATAGCTTTCCAGATCAAGCACGCGATACGCATTATATACCTGCCCCGGCACCAAGTTGTTGATGGTGATGCTGCCGTTTTCCGCGGAAGCGCTTGCAGCCAGTGCAAACACCATCACAACTGCCAAGATCAAGCAAGCAAACTTCTTCATCTTTTTCATTGCGATTTATACACCTCTTTCTTTAAAAATTGCCGAACAGTTACCTTTCGCTTCAAGGAAGTTCCCGGTCCTCCCTTCTGCGTGGAGTAATGTTCCTTATTAGGAGGATGCTCCCGGAGAGTAATAAAATCAGCGATCCTCCTAAACTATAGATCAAGTTTCCTGTGCCGCCGGTTGCCGGCAACGTGTAGCCATTGTTGTTTATGAAATGCAGGCTGGTGATCTTGTCCTCGGCCAGGCCTGTGATTGCTGCGCTGTTGCTGCAGATCAGCTCTCCGCCTTCATCCAGTCTGTGATAGACGATAAAGGCTTCGTTTTCCGCCTCTGTCACGGTAAGGAAGGCCCCGGCAGGCAGATATTTGAGCTCCAGCGATTCGCCGTCACAAAGCGTAAAGCGGATGCAATTCCCCTCCACCTGATAGGCCGCAGAGCCCGGGATGCGAAGCGGGGAAAGCGGATTCCCATCCGCATCCGTGAGCAAGGCTTCAAAAGCGAAGGGCTCGCTTATGCCACTCATGCCGCTGAGGGAATTCGTTACCAGCAGGCTGCTGAATTTCTCGTTTTCAAAGACGATGCCCGCTGGGTCATCCGCAGAAAGGAGTTCTCCATCTTTCCAGATGTTCTGCACTGCGGCGCTGGCAGGCTGCTCCTGATCGGCCGCAGCAAGCAGGATTTCCAGGATAAATTCGCTTTCGTCATACAGAACGTAGGAGGAAAGCGGCTCCTGCCGCAGCCGGTAATAAAAGCTGCCGCTGCTTTCCGCCGGATAGCTGAGCAAAAGCTCCGCAGCGGCTGCTTCCCCGGCCTCTGAAGAGAGGCTCAGAGAATCCAGGCTCTCACCCGGCAGCCAGCTGCCATCCTGATCCTTCGTGAGCTCCTGCACCTGGATGCTGAAACGATTGGCCAGGCTGCTGTTCCGACAGATCACCTCAACAGGGATGCTGAGTGCAATCGGAGCGGAATCAGCTTCCGGAGCGGGACTGAACATTAGCCCCGGAGTTTCTGCAATTCCCGGGCTATCCTCTAGAAGGAAATCCTCCGGCAGGCCCGGCGCCCTGGAGCCAGCTTCACACAGGGATTCCAGCTCCATCAGCTCCGCGACATTTTCGATATAGGATTTTTGGTTTTTATTCAAAGCCTCGTAGGCGGCTGAAGCCTCTTCCACCTGGGAGCGAAGCTCCGTCCAGTAATTCTGGCAGGCGGCCCAATCCTCTGCTTCCCCATGGGAACGCAGAGTTTCTTCTACTTCCTCCGCAGTGGGCAGCTCCGCGATGAGCAGGCTAACGTCTTCGATCTCCGCCTCTTCCTCTTCGCTCAGCGCCCCGGGGGCCTCACATTCTTTCGTATGCTGATGCTCCGGCTGCTGGCAGAACAACTCCCAGACGCCAAAGCAAAGCTGACCATGCTGATGTTCCTCCGATTCCGGGAGGGTGCAGGTCAAAACACCTGCGTTCAAAGCTTCCTCCACCCGGTAGAAGCAATCCGCTTCATGCTGATGCTCCAGAATCTCCGGCTGCGGGCAGATCAGCTTCCCTTCTGCATCCCAGCAATCATCCCCATGCTGATGCAGGATGATCTCTTCTTCGCCGCAGAGCAATTCTCCATCCGCATCCGCTTCTTCCGAGGGCTCCGTCAGGATCGGGGCCGCCTCCTCCGGGAAGCCGCAGGACGGGCTTTCCTCCTGAGAATAGCAGGCATCCCCATGCCAGTGGGCTTCACCCTCCTCCAGTCCGCAGATCAACTCACGGAAGCTCTCGAAGCAGGCATCCCCATGGATGTGGCCTTCCTCCAGCTCACAGATAAGCAGGCCGGCTTCGTCAAAGCAGAGTGCCTCGTGGAGATGGCCTTCTTCCTCTTCCAGAGGGCAGATCAAACGGCTCTCTTCCCGGAAGCAGTCCTCTGTATGAAGATGGGGCACTCCCTCCTCTTCCTGACAGATCAGGCTCTGGCTGTAGCAGGAAGCCTCATGCTGATGGCTCTCCGCAGCGGGTTCCGGCGCAGGGGCAGCGGCGAAACATTCCTCCGTATGTATATGGGCTTTGAGCTCCGGCAGGCAGCAAAGCAGCTCACCTTCCGCATCAAAGCAGCTTGCATCATGTTCATGCACATAGAAATCTGCGTATCCGCAAATGAGCTCTCCCTCTGCATCGAAGCAGAAGTCCTCATGCAGATGAGGCCTGCATTCCCGCAGCGCCTCCCTGGTGGAAAGAACCTGGGCGAAGCATTTCGGCCCGTGAATATGTTCCTCCAGCTCACAACCATGCTGCTCCAATGTGATGGCAGGCAGAATAAGCGCATAAAGCGTAAGAAAGGCGACCAAAACGGCCAGATACGTTCTATGCCAATAGCGTTTCTTCTCTATTTGCTTTTCCGGCCCAGGCACAGACCGCATAGAACGCACACCACCTTTCTGCTTCGCTTTTTATTCCTCTTATTCCGGCAGGGGGCCAAAGGCCTTCAGCGGCCAGACCCGATAAACAACTTTCCCGACGATCTGCTCCTTCGGAATGCAGCCAACCGTCGTATTGCGGCTGTCCACAGAGCTCAGGCGATGATCGCCCATGACAAAATATCGGTTTTCCGGCACCTGATAGGGAAGCTCGATATTACATTCCCCCAGGGCCTTTTCCGTCAGATAGGGTTCCTCCAGCAGCTCCCCATCCACATAAACATTTCCCTCTTCATCCAGATTCACCCATTGGCCCGGGCCTGCGATGCAGCGTTTGATCAGCAGGTTGTTCCCGATATAAAAGGCAATGAGATCGCCGGAATCAAAATCCGCACCCTTCACAGAGACCACGATCTCCCCTTCATCCAGGGTGGGCGCCATGGAAGCTCCGTAAATCTGCAGCACGGGCAGCCACAGTGTAGCCACCAGCACCGCCACCGCAGCAACCACCACCAAGCTATAGATGGTGCTGCGCAGCACAACTTTATATTTATCCCGATAGCGGATCCGTTTCCGCTCTGCCTTCAGCTCCTCCAAAGTGGGCCGGGGCAAGGGAGAGGTGATCTTACTCATATATTTTTAGACCTTTCGTCCACCAAAAGGGCCAACTCTTTCAAGCGCTGCTGCAGCTGCTCCGCTGAGGAATGAGCAGCGGATGCCGGAGCAGCTTCTGCTTTTTCTTCAGGCAAGGGTGCAGTCCCAAGGCCAGCCGAAGGAGACAGTGACGGCAAAGGCTTGTCCGCAGTCAGAGCTTTCGGTGCCTCCACAACCGGGGTTGCAACGGCCTTCTCCGGCACAGGGGCTGCTTTCTCCGCTGCGGGCTGCGGCGCAAAAGGCTTGTCCGCAGTCAGAGCTTTCGGTGCCTCCACGACCGGGGTTGCAACGGCCTTCTCCGGCACAGGAGCTGCTTTCTCTGCTGCGGGCTGCGGCGCAAAAGGCTTGTCCGCAGT
>JAFSHU010000092.1 GCA_017440145.1 Bacillota bacterium | reverse complement strand
TGCGGCTCTACCGGGAGGCAAGGAGCGGCGAGGAATATGTGATCGGTGTGGATGTGGCAGAGGGTCTGGCCGGCGGGGACTGGTCCGTCATGGCTGTGGTGGAGAAGAGCAGTCTGCAGCTGGCTGCGCTCTGGCGGGGGCATATGGACCCGGATCTGCTGGGGCGGGAAGCGGTGCTGCTGGCCCGCTATTATCAGGGGGCTTTGCTGGCTCCGGAAGCCAATAACCACGGCATCGCGGTGGTCAACGCCATCAGGCGGGAGAATTATGGGCGGATGTATCGCCAGCGTGACCCGGATACGGGTAAGCTTTCCGAGCGCTGGGGCTTTTCCACCACCTCCCGCACGAAGCCTCTGGCCATCAATTTGCTGGCGAAGCTGATCCGGGAAGGAGCGGAACGCCTGCAGGACGCTCTGCTGATCGGGGAGTGCATGAGCTATGCCTATGACGAGAAAGGGCACAGCAATGCGCAGCCGGGCTGTCACGATGACTGCGTAATGGCCATGGCCATTGCGGTTTCTGTCTGCTGTGAGCGTACGGACGGCCCCCTGCTGCAGGAGGCGGATTGGCGGGATTTTTACGGGAGCTGCTCCACCACGGGATATTAGAAGCAGCAGAGCTGCGGAGGGGGAAGGCCGGATGAAGAGCGGGCTTCGGCCCTGAGAAGTGGATTCAGGCAGCTGCTTCTGCGGTGTGCATCAAGAAAAGGCTTTAAGAAAAGGCTTTAAGAAAAGGATTTAAGAAAAGGCGCAGAAGATTTCGGCAGGTAATTTGGCAGAATGCTTTGCCGTGTGTTTTAAGAAAGCGATTCAAAAAGAAAGCAATTCAAAAAGAAAGCGATAAGGAGGTTCTTATGGAAAAGAAGGAACTGGAAAACATCATTTCACGCATCCGCAGGGCGGAGCAGGAAAGAGACAGCAAATACGGCCCACAGTGGCGGGATTGGGAGCGGCGCTACCGCTCCCAGCCGGAACGAAAGCGGGAAGGCAGCAATCTTTTCGTCCCCCAGACCTTTATGCAGTGTGAGGTGATCAAGGCAAGGGTGGGAGAAAGCCTGTTTGCTTCCCGGCCCTATGTGGCGGCGCTGCCCAGAAAGGGTGAGGATCGGCAGCAGGCTGCCAATGTGCAGATGCTGCTGGATTGGCAGATGAATGACCGCATGGATCTGCCGCGGCTCATCAGCCAGCAGGTGATGGGCTCCCTGGTAGTATACGGTACGGCAGTGACCTATACCGGCTGGAAGGTTCGCAGCCGCCTGCTGCGCCGGGCCAGAACGGCAGAGGAAAAGCTGCTGGGCGCAGATGGAAAGCCCCTGCTGGATCAAAGCGGACAGGCGCTGCATTATCGCAGCACCCGGGTGCAGACGGAGCGGGAGCTGATCTATGATGACCCGATGGTCTCTGCCATTCCTCTGGATGATTTTTTCATCGACCCGGAAGCGGAGGAGATCGAGGATGCACGCTACCTGGGACACAGGGAATTCATGAGCCGCAGCCAGCTGGAGGATCTGCAGGAGCAGGGACAATTTCACATTGACTGGGAAAAGCTGGAAAGCGGAGATCCGGAGGGAGAACAGCAGGAGACAGACCCGGAGGAACCCGGACTTTATCTGGTGCATCATTATTGGGAGGATCAGCGGCATGTGGTGATTCTGGGGCGCAGCCAGTGCGCACTGGATGAGGAAAATCCCTTTTGGCATGGGGAATACCCCTATGATAAGTGCTGCTTCGTGCCGGTACCCGGGGAGTTTTACGGCATTGGCGTGCCGGAGATCCTGGCCGGGCTGCAGGATGAGCTGAACACCAGCCGCAACCAGCGCATCGATTACAATTCCATGTCTCTGCGGCGCATGTGGAAGCTGCGGAAGGGCTGCGGGCTCAGCAATGCCGACCTGATCTGGCGGCAGAACGGCGTTTTGCAGGTGGAGAATATGGACGATGTGCAGGAGATCAACCTGCAGGGCCTGCCTGCGGATGCCTTTGCCAACGAAAACGGCATCAAGCAGGATATGCAGGATGCCACCGGCTGCTACGACATCATCATGGGTCTGGGCTATGCCAATGAAACCGCAACCACAACCATGACCAGAGACAACAATGCTTCTCTGCGCTTCAAAACCGTGGTCAACGCGGTGATCAAGGACATCATGCTGCCCATTGCCCGGAAATTTATTGCCATGGACCGACAGTTCCTCCGGGAGGAACGAGCCTTTCGCCTGCTGGATCACCCGGCAGAGGAGCTGTTTCGACTGGATCCCGGCGATCTGGGCGGGGATTATGATGTGATCTACTGCGGCTCTGCGGTGGAATCCCTGGCAAATAAGGAGCTGAACAAAAACAAGGCGCTGCAGGCCTATTCTCTGGCTCTGAGCGACCCGGCCTATCAGGCGGATGATGAGGCCAGACTGGGACTTTTCCGCAGGGTGCTGGAGACGCTGGATATGGCGGATGCAGAGCAGCTGCTGCCCCGCATCCGCAGCACACAGGCAAGCCCCGCTGCTGCGGGCAGTTCAGGCGGGCCGATGGCGACTTCTCCCCCGGAGCTGCAGGGGCTGGGCGCTGCCCCGTTGATGCAGATGGAAGCGCCTGCCTTGCCGGAGGAGAGAGCTGAGGCGGCGGCTGGGGCATTGCCGAAGGCGGAACCCGGCGCCGGGGAAGAAGACCCGGCCATGCGGGCTGCGGCTGCGCTGGCTCTGCTGCTGGCGGCAGCGAAGAAACAGGGGAACTAAAAGAAGAGAAGGGGCAGGCAGCGGCCCGGAAACGGCTGAGGGTGGCGGTGGGAGAAAGAAAAGCGGCGTCCGGCGGGAGGGCGCAGAAAGT
>JAFSHU010000091.1 GCA_017440145.1 Bacillota bacterium | reverse complement strand
TGAACGGGCAGATCATGCCCATCGTCCCCGGGAAAACGCCCTGTCTGCGCTGCCTTTTCCCAAAGGGCTACCGCTCCGGTGCGGCGGATAAGGCCATCCTGGGCGCCACAGCCGGGCTGATCGGCTCTATGCAGGCCATGGCCGCCTACAAGCTGCTGCTGGGAATGGAGGAAGTCCCCGCCATGCTGGTCTGGGATGGGGAGCAGGGCATTTGCCAGCGTGTAGAGCTGAGCCCCGATCCGAATTGCCGCTGCCAGCAGGGAAAATAGAAGAGAGCATCGCCCCGCCAAGCGGGGCTTTTCTTTTCCACCGCACAAACGAAAAGCACAAAAATCCCCTTCCGCAATTTTGGGAAGGGGATTTTCTTCTCTCCGAAAAGCCTGCCACAGCTGGGCAGATCAATAAAACATCCGCTTCAGAATCTCATCCTTCAGCTTCTGCTTGCTGTCCAGAATCCGGGCAGCCAGCGCCAGGATGAGGCAGGGCAGCAGCACGAACAAAGACCAATTCAGCACGAGCTGATGAGAAAGATACAGCGCCACGATCAACTCCACCAGAAGGCAAAACACAGAGCAAAACAGCAGCCCCAGGGCGATCCGGCTCAGCCAGCGTCCGGCCGGGCTGCGGCGGCAGAGCCAAACCAGCAGCAGCAGCGCAGAAAAAAAGCAAAGCGTAATGGGGGCTGCCAACGGCAAAAACCAGCTTCCCTCACTAAGCCGCTCTACCACGGCAAGAAAAAGCAAAGCCGCCAGCCCATCCAGAGCCAGGAAGCTCAGCAGATGAAACTGCTTCGCCCACAGAGGAAGCAGGATCCAGACCGCCAGCATCACGGAAGCAGACAGCACATAAAGCGACCAGCTCAGCCCTTCTCCGGTCAAAAAATCACAAAGCAAAGTGATGAACACAGGAAGCAGCAGAAAGGCCCCCAGGATCAGCGCCAGATAACGTCGGTCGATCCGTTTCATGAGCCGCTCCAGCCGGGGCGGATATGGTCTTGTGCTGGGTTCCTTCCAGGGTGACCTGGGGTTCACTACCTCTGTCTGGCAGAGCGGACAGCATTTCTCGCTTTCTGCCAGCTCCACACCACAATTTACACAATAGGACATAGCCCTCTCCTTTTTCCTGATTTTCAAAACAGCTTCCGCTCAGCGCTCGCTCCACTGCTCATTGCTTTCCACCTTCACCGGAATCCCCAGCTGCACCAGGCGGCAGAAAAACTCCCGCTCCAGCTCCCGGTTCTTCATGGTATTGGTAAAGGTATAATACAGCGTATCCCCATAGGTAATGGCCGCGCTGACCGCCCGATTCCGGGAAAGCGGCCCCAGAACCAGATCCACCCGCTGCACATATCTGGCCATTTCCTGCGGCAACTCTACCCTTCCCAGGTTGGTCAGAGTGGTGGAGGTTTTTCTGTCCCCCACCCGGTAAAACACCGCCCGCATCACCAGATTTTTCAAAAACAGCGGCGTCACCCGCAGGATAGGGTTCCGCTCCGAACGCACATTCACGCTGAAACGGGCTCGCAGGTTCTTCTCCGTGGCCTCCAGCCCCATCTGATGATGGACAAGGGCTGCGATCTCCTCCAGGCTGCAGGCGCCCAGCCGCGCCTCGATTCCCGGGTTCACGAAAAAAGAAAAATTCCGCAGGGTGGGGCTGGGGAAAAAGGCCCGCAGATTCACAGGGATGCAGACCTTCACCGGTTTCAGGCGGCTCTCCCGCCGCACATGCCGCCGCTGGATGGCATCCACCGATTGGATCAGCACCGCAGTCAGGTATTCCGTCAGCGTCACACCCAAAGCCTTGGAGCGGGAAAGTACCTCCCGAACCGGGATCATCCCGGTGATTACATGGATCCCGTCCGGCGGCTCGGAAATGCCCGGCAGAAAATAAGCGTCAGGCTCCTGACGGGAGCGGGTCTGCTTCCCGGCGTATTTCAGAAAAGCGTCCTCCCATTCCTCCGGCCGGGGCGCTTCCCGGCAATCCAGAATCTCCCGCCCACGGGGGATTTCCGCCCCATATTTCAGGCGCAGATATTCTGCCACCAAGGTTTTGGTAAAGCACAGACCGCCGGTGCCATCGCAGAGCACGTGAAAAAACTCCACCGCGATCCGGGTATCATAATAGCGCACCCGAAACATGAAATGCCGGTTTTCCCGCAGCTTCATACGGACGCAGGGATTGGCCACATCCTGCTGCAGCTCCGGCTCCCCGGGGTTCTGATCCAGATAAAACCAGAAGACCCCCCGGCGCAAGCGTACGGAAAAACTGGGAAAGCGGGGCAGGGTGCTCCGAACCGCCTCTGCCAGCACCTGCGGATCCACAGGCTCCGTTAAATTCATAGAGAAGCGGAAGATGGCCGTCCAATCCCGACGCATGGCAGCCGGGTAGATCTTGGCTGCGTTATCCAGCTTCATCCAAATGCCTTCAGCTCGTTTTTCCATGAAAACCTTCCTCAAAAAAGACTTTGATCTCTTCCAATGCTGCATTCGCCTCCGGCACACCGAAAAGCACATAGGCATGCCACAGCCCCGGCTCCACATGAAGCCTACATTCCACCCCGGCAGACAAAAGCTTCTCTGCCATCAGGCGGGAATCATCCAGCAGCAGCTCATCCTCCCCCACATAGATGCGGCAGGGCGGCAGGCCGGAAAGCGCCCCGAACAAGGGGGAAGCCAGCGGATCCCGCAGCTCCGGCGGGGCATAAGCATGAACAAAGCCTTCGATCTCCTTCATGCTGAGGCAGGGATCCTCCTTCCGCTTCGTTCGGTAGCTCTCCCCGCTCAGGCTCAGATCTGTCCAGGGGGAAAGGGCCACCAGACGCCCGGGCAAGGGACGCCCCAAAGATTTCAGCAGCAGACAAAGAGAAAAAAGCAGCCCGCCCCCGGCAGATTCCCCGATGAGAAAAATATTCTCCGGCGCGCAGCCCTCTGCCAGCAGGTATTCATAAGCCGATAAAGCATCCTCCAGCGCGGCGGGGAAAGGATTTTCCGGCGCCAGACGATAGGCGATGCACAAAACCCGCAGACCAGCCTTTGCCGCCAACACACCGGCAAAGCCCTTTGCATATTTGATGCTGCCTGCCACATAGCCCCCGCCATGAAGATACAGAACGACCCGCTGATCCCCCGGCTGTGGCTTCACCGGCACAGCCAGAGCCGCCGGAACAGCCCCGATGTGAAACTCCCGGAACTCCACCTTATCCCCCAGAGCTTTTGCGCCCAGCTCCCCCAGGGCCTCCTGCAGATTGCGGGAAGCCGTGGTGCTGAAATTCGTAAGAATCGGCTTAAACAAACGAATCTGCTGCCGCAGCATCGCAGAAATCAAACTGGGCATAAGACCCTCCCGCCAGTCGCTATACGCAAATGAATCCGCCTCATAAATCCTTTCTTTAGCTATTCGCGAAAGAGGCAGGCAATCCCTTCCCAAAGGAAAAAGCCGCCCAAAAGCCCCATAAAAAGCAGAAAGCCCATCCGTTTCGGAAGGGCTCTTTGCACACGGCTCTGACAGCTTCTGCCATCGGCATGCATACTGTGGAGGAAAGCAAACCAAAGCAGGCAAATGACTTCGTGGGGGAAGTGGGGGAAATGCGAGGGTCAGGGCCGTAAAATCAAAATCAGGTCACTGCAGCAAAAGGGGGAAGCTCAGCTCTGCCTTGAAAAGATCGCCGTCAATGTGCAGGGAAAGCCTGCCGCCCTGCAGGTCGGTGAGACTTCTGGCGATGTTCAGGCCCAGACCGCTGCCTTCCGTATTCCGGGAGCTGTCCCCCCGGACAAAGCGCTCCATCAGCTCATCAGAGCTGATATTCAGCGCATCCCGGGAGACATTTTTGATCGTGATGAAAGCAAATTTCCCCTGAGAAAAGGCATCAATATAGACCCGTGTTCCGCTCAGGGTGTATTTCAGAACATTGTTCAGCAGATTATCCACCACCCGCCACAGCAGACGGCCATCTGCCAGGATT
>JAFSHU010000090.1 GCA_017440145.1 Bacillota bacterium | reverse complement strand
CGGCTTTCGTTTGCGCAATGCAAACCCCAGAAAGATTTCTCTTTCACTTTTATCATAGCAGAAAAACGCATAAAGTCAAGTATTTCTTAGATGAAGCAGATTAATTGTGCAAGTTGCTAAAAAGGACTTTTTATAGTAAACTTTTTCCGGTTGAGCTTCCTTGCCGGCAGCGGCAATCCGGATCCGGGCTGAGCTCCACTCGTTGGCAGGTCCCCTGCTCCCCGTCCCAGACCAGCATGGCGGGGCTTTCCTCTATGCTCAACAGCAGTTTATAGGCGGCCATGGCCTGCATAGAGCCGATCAGCCCGGCTGTGGCGCCCAGGATGGCCTTATCCGCCGCGCCGGAGCGGTAGCCCTTTGGGAAAAGGCAGCGCAGACAGGGCGTTTTCCCGGGGACGATGGGCATGATCTGCCCGTTCAGGCGATATACGCCGCCGTGGATGAAGGGAATGCCCAGCTCGATGCAGGCGTCATTCAAAATGAAGCGGGCCTCGAAATTATCCAGGCAATCCAGGATCAGATCGTAGCCGGAAAGAATGCGCCCGGCATTTTCCTGGCTGAGATATTCCGGGTAGGCTTCCAGCTGTAGCTGGGGATTCTGCTGCTGCAGGCGTTCGGCGGCACGGAGGGCTTTGGGCTGCTCCAAATCCGCAGGGGTATAGAGCAGCTGCCGGTTCAGATTGGAGAGACTGACCACATCCCCATCCAGCAAACCCAGCCGACCCACGCCCATGGCAGCGAGATACAGTGCCGCAGGGGAGCCCAGACCGCCCACCCCGCAGAGCAGAACGGAGGACGAAAGCAGCTTTTCCTGCCCGCCCGGGCCCAGACCGGGCAGAAGCATTTGCCGGCTATAGATCTCGGTCTGTGTTTTATCCATGCGCAGACTCCTTCCCCAATGCTTTGTGCTTTTTAGCTTCGCCGTTTTTGCGGGCCTTCCTGCTGAGGGGCTTTGATTTTTATTTTGCTGAAAAAGGCTATACGTTTTTTCTGGTTTCTATGCTGATTCTCGCCAGATAGGCCCGGGGAATCATTTCCATCTGCCGATAGGTGTTGCAAAAATTCTGCGGCTATGCTATTCTTAGCGTAGAAAGATAGCGGATCGCTCCGAGTTTTGTCGGCCAGGTCGCTGGTGGGCAAAAACGATAAGGCTGCTGCTGGTAACGGCACGGCCCGCCGACTGTATATGTCATTGCAAAGGAGCCTGCTTATGCCTATGGGGTACCCCTGTAAGCATGGGCAGGTTTTTCTGTGTGTCTTTGATGCAAAGTTTGATTCGCCCGAAGCTGCACCATGGGGCGAGGCAAGTTTCTTTTAGATTTCCGGAAAGATTTTTTTATCAATGAAGGGGGTAAATCGATGAAAAAGCTGAAAGTGGACTATACTTTGTGTCAGGGCTGCGGCGCTTGCGAGCTGGCCTGCTCCAAACTGTGGTTCAAAGAAGAGAATCCCGCGAAAAGCGCGATCCGGATTTTTAAAAACCCGGGAACCGGTTATAATATCGCGGTCTGCGATCAGTGCGGCGCCTGCATGGATATGTGCTCTCCCATGGCTTTGTCCCGGGATAAGAACGGCATCGTTCGTATCGATAAGAAAAAATGCGTGGGCTGCCTGATCTGCGTGGGCGAATGCGTCCGGGATTATATGTATTATCATGATGACCTCATCACGCCGTTCAAATGCGTTGCCTGCGGCGCCTGCGTAAAGGTCTGCCCCAACGGCGCACTGACTCTGGTCGATGAAGCGGAATAAAGGAGGATTTCACTGTGGTTGAATGCGTGCATAACAATTATCGCCATCACATCGGCAGCCATGAGGAAATCATGGCCATGCAGGCCAAACATAAGGTTTTGGCTACCTATAGCTATGAGCCCACCACCATTGAGCGCGGCTACAACAACCGTACCCTGTATATCAGCGTGGGCGGTGAATTTGATACTTCCGCACAGGATCCCCTGACCGCCAGCGTCACCGGCCCTAATGGCATTATTATCGGTGAAAAGGCTGTCAGCGAAGATATGAAAAAGAAATTCGTGGGCGGTAAGGGCTTTGACCTCTATCACCTGTGGAAGGCCGTAAAAGCGGATACCCAGTGGAATGACGCCTGCAACGACATCGTCATCTCCCCCGGCCCGCTGGCTGGTATCACCCAGTATCCCGGCGCCGGTAAATCCCTGGTCTGCTGCATCTCTCCCACCACCCATCTGCCGGTGGACAGCAACGTGGGCGGCTACTTCGGCCCCTTCCTGAAGTTCGCAGGCTTTGACGCAATCGAGCTCCAGGGTAAGGCTGAGGAAGAACTGATCATCGTCATCGACGGCAACAAGCACACCATCTCTGTGGAAACTGCTCCGGAAGAAGCTTTCGACAGCCACATTCTGGGCGAACAGCTCACCGAGATGTATGCTGATAACGAAGAAGACAAACCCAATATTTCCGTCATCAGCAGCGGTCGTGCTGCCGAAAACTCCTACATCGGCATCCTGAACTTCACCTTCTGGGACAAACGCCGCAACTGCCTGCGCCTGAAACAGGCCGGCCGCGGCGGCATCGGTACCGTATTCCGTCACAAACGCATCAAGGCTGTTGTGATCAAATACTCCGGCACCCATGCCAACCTGAACAACCCGGTCAAACCCGGTCTGATCAATGCTGCCGGTATCCGTCTGCATAAGGAAATGTCCCTGCTGGATGACCGCCAGAACGGCATGCGCCACATCGGTACGGCAAACATCATCGAGGTCATGGACAAATATGACCTGCTGCCGACCCATAACTACCAGTATGGTATGCATCCGGAAACTCCCAAGATCGCATCCAAGGTCTTTATCGAAAAATACATCACCCAGAATGTTCCCGACGGCTGCTGGTACGGCTGCTCCATGAGCTGCGCCAAGGCTGCGGATAACTTTGAGCTGCGCACCGGTGCCTATAAGGGTCACAAGGTCTGCGTAGACGGCCCCGAATACGAAAACGCCGGTGGTCTGGGCTCCAACGTGGGCGTCTTTGATCCCCGCTGGATCCTGGAAGCCAACTTCTACTGCGATACCTATGGTCTGGACACCATCTCTATGGGCACCATGACCGCTTTTGCTATGGAATGCTTCCAGCGCGGTCTCTATACCCTGGACGATACCGAAGGTCTGGATATGCGCTGGGGCAACGGCTATACCCTGAACGAGCTGATGCATCAGATGGTGGCTGGTGACGGCTTCGGCATGATCGTCGGCAAGGGCATTCGTCATCAGAAGCGCATCTTTGCGGAACGCTTCGGCAAAGTTGCTCCCGAATACGAATATATGCTCCAGGGCAAGACCTGGAATGCCATCCCCGTTCCGGAAGAAAAGGTGGTCCTCACCAATGTGATCAACCCGGATCTGGATGACTGCAAATATCTGAAGGACGAAAATTACGACGACAAGGCCATCATGGAAAGCATCAAGGGCACGCCGCTCTCCAACCCCGGCGCCGCCAATGACTCCGCTTTCGTGGCACATCCCCAGCGCTGGGAAAAGATCGAAGGCATTCCCACCATCAGCCGGGAAGAGATCGCTGACTGGCCGGTTGGTAAGCCCTACTATTCCACCGACCCGGATTGCGAATACACCAACGGCCGTCCCTGGGTGAAGATGACCCAGGAACAGGTGGATTACATGAACAAATTCGCCATGGAAAACAAGGGTCTGGAATACTCCGAATACCTGATGAAGGAATCCCTGGCACAGCAGGGCGGCTACGCACTCTGCAACAAGGGCGCGCAGCACGACGAAGCCTGGCTGATCTTCATGGATATGGTCAACAACCAGATCCCCACCTTCGAGGATAAGGCAGAAGCTCTGCATTACTTCCCCATGTTCCGTACCTGGTTCGGCCTGCTGGGTCTCTGCAAGCTGCCCTGGAACGACGTCACCCCGCTGGACAACAAATACGAAGCTGAGCCTGCCAAGATCCCGGGCCACGTCCGCAACTACTTCGACATCTACGAAGGCGTTCTGGGCGAACGTCTGGACGAGGCTTCCATGGTGCAGCAGAGCGAGCGCGTTTACACCTTCCAGCGCTGCTTCATCCTGCGCATGGGTTCCGGCCAGCGTGCCAATGACTTCCCGCCGGTTCGTTCCCTTGGCCCCATCACCAAGGAAGAATACCTCTCCCGCGAGGAACGCTACGACAAACAGATCCTGGACAAACAGGGCATCGATGTGAGCGGCAAATCCGTGGAAGAGAAGATCCAGATCATCATGGATTACCGTATCGATCAGTTTGAACAGCTGGTGGATGCTGTTTACCTCCGCCGCGGCTGGACCCCCAACGGCACCGTCAAGCTGGAAAAACTCATCGAGCTGGGCATGGATATTCCCGAGCTGGTTCAGACCGTCCGTCCTTACCTGAAGGCAGAAGGCTACTGGCCCACCGGTGAAGAATATGCCAAATATGAAAACATGTAAGTTTTGATTCAGTTGATACTTCTCTGAGCAAGAAAAGCAAGAAGCAGCCTGTCCACAGCAGGCTGCTTCTGCTCTTTTGTGGTAAATTGAGGTTCCCAATCCGGGGGATTGGTGCTATAATAAAGAAATTGAATACATTGCGGAGAAGATGGAGAAAAGCATGGAACGAAAAAAAAGACATACCTTACTCCATTGGTTATTGGATTATGGCGAGATGCTGCTGGGGACCGGTGCGGAGATTTACCGGGTGGAGGATACGCTGACCCGCATCGGCCAGGCCTATGGCGCGGCAAAGGTCAGCATCTTCGTGATTACCTCAAATATTATGCTCACGCTGAATTTTCCGGATGGGATCGAGCTGACCCAGACCCGCCGCATCACTGCTTCCGGGCCTACGGATTTCATCAAGATGGAGCGCCTGAACGCCTTGAGCCGCCGCTGCTGCAGAGAGCAGCTTTCCCTGGAGGAACTGCGGCAGGAGCTGAATCAGCTGGATCAGCCCATCCCCGCAAGCTGGCTTTATACGGGAAGGATCCTGGGTGCGGGCTGCTTTGCCGTATTTTTTGGCGGGAATTTTCTGGATGGCCTGGTGGCTGCCTTTTTTGGCTGGCTGATCTGCTTCCTGCAGAGAAAAATGGGTGATTTTTGCCCAAACACCGTGGTATTCAACCTGCTCTGCTCCTTTTTCGTAAGTCTGGGGCTTGGCCTTTTGGGTTCTGTTGTGCCCGCTTTGCATACGGATATGATTATGATCGGTGACATCATGCTGCTCATTCCGGGGCTGGGCTTTACCAATGCCCTCCGGGATATGCTGGTGGGGGATACGATCTCCGGCGTGACGCGCATGATCGAAAGCCTGCTGGGCGCGGCCGGTCTGGCCGGCGGTGTGATGTCTGCCATGTGGCTGATTGGAGGTTGATTATGACAGACACAATAATCCTGCAATTGGCAATGGCCTTTTTGGGCTCTTTCAGCTTTTCTTTGGTGTTTCATTTGCGCTCCCGCTTGTGGCTGGCAACTGGTCTTGGCGGCTTGATTGGCTGGGGGAGCTATCTTTTGTGCGGGCTTTATTGGGAGGGTGTTTTTGTGCCCAGCCTGATCGCTGCCGGCATTACCTCTTTATACGGTGAGATCCTGGCCCGTATTTTGAAGGCGCCGGCCCCGGTCTTTTTTATCCCTTCCCTGGTTCCGCTGATCCCCGGGGGAAGTCTTTACCGCACCATGAGCTTTGCGGTGCGCGGGGAATGGACGCAGGCGAAGATTTACAGCGCCCAAACCGTACAGGCTGCTTTGGCCATTGCGATCGGTATCAGCCTGGTCTGGGCCTTTTGCGTGATGGCAACCCGGATTCGCAGGCACATTCTGCTCTCCCGGGGGAAACTGGACGCCTGCGGCTGCCCTGTTTCACAATCCGGGAAAGAAGCGGAAATAAAAAAAGGAGAGGAGAGGGAATATGATCAAGCTGAACAATCGGGATTACCCGTATCGAGAAGGCCTGACGGTTCGTTCTTTGATGGATGAAAACGGCTTTGTTTTTCAGGATATCGTGGTGAAGATCAATGGCAAGGTTGTTCGGGATGAAGCCTGGTCCTCCACGGTGATCCACGATGAGGATGATGTGCAGATGATCCATATCTTCGGCGGCGGATAAGCCTTTCCGCTCGGCAAATTGTATAAGTGCATGAAAAAGCCTCTTCCTTTTGGGAAGAGGCTTTTTTGTCGCATTCTGTGAGGAGCATGCCGGAGGCAGAAGCGAGAGGGGGCTTCTGCGCGGATAGGCTTAAACAAATTCTGCAAAAACAGCGTCCCCCAGCAGGATTCCCCGGCGGCTCAGGTGAAGTTGGTTTTCGTCTTCCTCCAGCAGACCGGCTTTTTTCATGCGGGAGATTTCCCGTTTGAAGCGTTTGCGGGGATCCAGGCCATATTGTGCAGCGAAATCCAGGCAGTTGATCCCTTCCAGAAGCCGCAGGCCCAGGAACATGGCTTCCGCGATCACCTGATCCATGGAAAGCAGTTCTTCCCCTTCCAGGGGAAGCTCTCCCTTCTCCACAGCAGCTGCCCACCGGGGCAGGTCGCATACATTGTTCCAGCGGTGGTTACGGATGCAGCCCGCCGCTGCCGGGCCCAGACCCAGGTAGTTTTCCCGCCGCCAATAGGCTCTGTTGTGCCGGCTGGCAAAGCCGGGCCGGGCAAAATTGGCGATCTCGTATTGCAGGATGCCGGCCCGGTTCAATTTTTCCGTGGCCAGCTCCAGCATATCTGCCTGGAGGTCATCATTCTGCGGAGAAAGCCCCGCCTTCCCCCAGGGACAATCCTGACTGATCGTGAGCCCATAAAGGGAAATATGCTCTGTTTCCAGAGCCAGAGCTTCCTCCAGCTCGTGGGCCCAATCCTCCAGGCTCTGCCCGGGCAGCCCAAAGATTAGATCCAGGCCGATGTTCCCAAAGCCTGCTTTTCGGGCATCCCGGATGGCCCGGCGGCTTTGCTCCGGGCTGTGCCCCCGGCCCATCGCTTCCAGAAAACGGGGAGAAAAGCTCTGCACACCCAGGGAAAGGCGGTTTACCCCCGCCTCCCGGAAGGCCGACAGGCGCTGGGCATCCAGGGTTTCCGGGTTTGCTTCCAATGTGATTTCCGCCTGCTCAGTTTTCAGCAGGGAAAGGAAATGCCCTATGGTTTCCGGCTCCAGCAGGGAGGGGGTGCCGCCACCGAAATAAACCGTGGAGAAGCTGCCCGGCTCTATCCGGCTCTGCCAAAGGGTCAGCTCCTTTTCCAGCAGGCGGGGGTATTCCCGAAACAAATCTCCGGCTGCGGAGAGGGGCAGGGAATAAAAATCACAGTAATTGCATTTTCGCAGGCAAAAGGGGACATGGACATACAGGGAAGGGATCATTCTGCGGCACTCCTTTCTTTATATGGCGCAAATGCGCAGCAGGGCCACTTCCAGCAGGGCTTCTATTTTGCCCATGCCGCTTTTCCCGCCGATTTCCGCTTCCAGCAGGGCTTCCAGAGCATTGAGCAGCTGGCGGCCGCTGTAATGGTTCCCGGCCTGCCAGCATTTTTTGACTACATAGGGGTGGAGGCCAAGGGCGGAAGGAATCTCTGCCTGAGAAAAGCCCCGGCGACGCATATCCCAGACCGCCAGCATATTGCGATATTGGGCAGCCAGCATGCCGATGAGGGTATAGGGGGCTTCCCCCTGCTGCAGCAGACGGCGCAAAAGGGTGATGGTGCCTTTCCCATCCCGGGCGGCGGCTGCGTCCGTCAGCTCAAAGACCCCGGCCAGAGCCCCTCTGCTGACGATGGCCTCCGCATCCTCCATATGGATTTCCGTCTGCCTGTCGCAGTAAAGGATCAACTTATCTGCCTCGCTGCGCAGAGCGGAAAGGCCTTCCCCGGCCATCAGGCTTACATAGGCGCAGACACCCCGCTGGGGGACTTTCCCGGCTCTTTTCAGGTAGGCGGCAAGCCATTGCTCCCGCTCCATCCCCTGGGGAGAGGAGAATTCCACTACGCGCCCAGCCTCTGCGATGGCCTTGACCAGGCGGGTGGCTTTATTGGCTGTGGGAGAAGTAAACAGCAGCACCACATCCGGATTTGGATCCTGTGCATAGGCGATCAGGGCCTCTGCTGCCAGTTTGTTGTCATTGCTGTTCTCCTGCTTTTGCTCAGGCTCTGCAGTGCCGCTGCTCTTTTTTTTCGTCTGAAACCAGGGGGCATCTTTTACCACGATCAATTTTCTCTGGCTGAAGAGGCCGCCGCTGTTGGCAGAAAGCAGGATCTGGCTGATGTCGCTTTCATCCCCATGGAAAAGCTCCCGATCCCATTCCCGTCCCTCCGGGGAGATCAGAGCGGCGATTTTTTCGATAAATTCCTCCATCAGCAGGCCTTCGTTGCCGTAGAACAGATAGATGGGGCAAAGCATCCCCAGAGACAGGGCTTTTTTCAGATTCCGCATATGTCATCGCTTTCGTTATTTGTTGTGATCTGGAAGGAGCCATCGTGGATCTGCACAGTGACCGCACCATGCAGATCTGTGCGGTAGAGACAGCCTCTTTCCTGCCAATATTCTACCACCAAATCTGCCGGATGACCATAGTTGTTCTCCCGGACCACGGAAAGCAAGGCGATTTTGCTGCCGGTAGCGGCATAGAATTCCGGAGAATAGCCGCTGATGCTGCCATGATGGGGCAGATGGAGAATATCTGCCTGCAGATCATAGTGTTGGGAAAGTTCTTTCAACCCTTCTGCAGGCGCATCCCCGGTAAAGAGGATGTCTGCGCCCCGGCAGCGGAGCATGCAGACAAGAGAAGCCGCATTGTCATCCGCAGTGTTGTTTTCCAAAGGCGGATAGAAGAGCAGCTCTGTGCTTTCGCCGAGCTTTATGCTTTTGCTGCGGATGGGCAGAAGCCGGGTCTGCTGCGCCCGAGCCAGGGAAAGAAGCTTTTCCTGCTGGCTGTTGCTTTCTGCCAAAGCGCTGTAGCCGAGCAGCTCCACATCGATTTCTTCCAAAACGGAGAGCAGGCCGTCGATATGATCCTGATCCGGGTGGCTGCTGATCAGTAAGTCAATGTGCTTTATGCCCCGGCTCTTCAGATAGGGAAGGAGAATGTGTTGACCCACTGTGCCGCTTTCCGGGGAGCCGCCGCCATCGATCAGGATGGAGTGCGCATCCTCTGTAAGGATCAATGTGGCATCACCCTGGCCCACATCCAGAAAGACGATCTCTGTGGTTTTGGGGATCGGCCTGCTCCAGCTCAGGGGCAGAATGGAGAAAAGCAGCAGCAAAAGGCTGGCTGCGGTGCATATGCGCCGGGAGGACAGCGCTTTTCCCCGGCTTTTTTGAAATGCGGTAAGAATGCGGGGCAGGAAGAGCAGAAGAAGCAGGAAGGACAGGCTTATTGGCCAGGGGATCGCCCCGGAAAGAGAGGCTGCGTAAGGCAGGGCGGAGAGCTTTTCTGCCAGGTGATACAACAGCTCCATGGGCCAGGCTGCTGCCTGCAGCAGAAAGCTGCCCAGCCAGGTGGAGAAGAGAGCGCAAAAGGCAGCAAACATGGAAAGAGAAACGCTGAGCCCTGCTGCCAGGATCGCCAGAGGACTGAGCAGGATGCCTAACCAGGAAATGTGATAAAAATAGTGAGCGCTCAGGGGAAGCGTCAGACTGGCGGCTGCCAGGCCGGTGGAAAAGGCTTCCCGGATTGCACGCGGCAGAAAAGAAAGACTTTTTGACCAGTGCTTTTGATAGACATATATGCCGAGAACAGCTCCATAGCTGAGCTGAAAGCCTGCGTCCATCAGCCAGAGCGGATTCCGGAGCAGGGAAAACAGCGCGGTTATGGAGAGCGTGCTGATCAGGTCAATGGGCTCATCCAGGGCCTGCCCCAGCAGGGTGAGCAGAGTCATGCCCACTGCCCGCAGGATGGACGGGCGGATACCGGTCAAAGAAACATAAAAGAGCAGAAACAGAATGAGAACCAGCAGCCGCTGCCAGCGCTTCCGATACCCGGCACCCGCCAGGCTGTTTGCCAGCAATACCACGAAGGATACATGCAGGCCGGATACAGCAAAGGCATGGGCAATGCCGCTCAGGCCCAGAACAGACTCCTGACGATCATCCAGCTCCTCCTTATCCCCCAGAAAGACCCCGCGCAGCAAAGCGGCTTGCTCCTGCTCCAAGCCGGAAAAGCTGGCCTCCAGCCGACTGTGCAGCCAGGCCGGCCATGCCGCGGGATGCCAGGGTGAGCCCGGCTGCAGGAGCTCCAGGCCGTCCTCCTCCAGAGAAAAGCTGCCGACAATGCCCTGATTCAACAGGTATTGCCTGTAATCAAAGGCATTTGCGTTTCCCGCCGGGAGGATTGTGCTTTTTCTGCACCTGAATTGCAGAATGCTGCCCGGAGCGGGGGAGCATCCTTTTCCGTATACATAGGCTTTTCCCCAGGCGCCGGGCTTCTCATCCACAGAGGATATGAAGATGCTGAGACGGTAGGCCTCGGCATCTTTTTGGGTGCTGCCCAGGACACGGCCCTCCAGAAGCAAGGGCCCCGGGGGCTGCTGCTCCCAGATTTTTTCTGCATCAAGCTGGAGGGAACAAAGGAAAAAGCCCAACGCTGCCCCAAAAAGGAGCAGAGATGGGCGACAGTCTCTGTGTTGCAGCAGACTGAGCAAGGGAAAGGCCGCAGCCAAAAGCAGAAGACAAAGAGCAGTGCTGTATGCTGCGGAAAAGCATTTGCAAAGAAGGACACCGCAGCAATAGGCAAGCAGGAGGCCGCTGAGAAAGCGTTTTCGCAGAAAGACAGGAATACAGGGCTTTTGCATCCCGTTGTTGCTATGCGGATTCAAGGCAAACCCAATCCCGTAGCTCTTCAACCAGAGAGGTACTGATGCCGCTGACCCGGCTCAGATCCTCTATGGAGGAGAAATATCCGTGTGTTTCCCGG
Source organism: Bacillota bacterium (assembly GCA_017440145.1). Lineage (GTDB taxonomy): Bacteria > Bacillota > Dehalobacteriia > UBA4068 > UBA4068 > RGIG3155. The sequence goes on along the minus strand of JAFSHU010000090.1, from coordinate 4,003 downwards.
TAGGACAGGATATCCCTGGCTTTGCTGGGGCCGATCCCGGGAAGATTTTCCAGCTGCTCTGCGGTGGCGGTATTGATATTCAGCAAGCTGCTGCTTTGCTCTGTTTTATACGGAACCTGAATCTGCGTTCCATCCAGCAGATAGGCGGCAAGATTCAGCTGGTGCAGATCCGCAGAATCCAAAGGCTGAGCAGTTTGTACTGCATCTGCCACTCTTTGATCTGCCTGAAACAGGTATACGCCGGGACGGGCTACTGCTCCCTTAACATGAACAGCGATCTGCAGCCCATCTTCGATGCGAAGGGCATTTTGGGATTGCTTCAAAGAGAATTGACCATAGCGATAGCCAGCTGTAAAGGACAACAAAAGAAAAGCGATTAGCAAAAGTACAGCCCTGCCTGAAAAAAGGCTGTTTCCTTTCTCTGTCTTTGTTTTATGATTTTCAGCTGTATCCGCTGCGGACAAATCCGGGAGCGGAGCAAAGGGAGAGTCTTTCATAGCCTGAACACCAGAATTTGTTTTGGAAGATAAAGATGCTATTTGTTTTGTGAGCTGGAAAAAAGCCTGCGGAGCGCCTCGGCATTCCGCTGCTCCGCTGCGGCCCTTGCTTCTGCATCCAGCTGATAGCCGCTGCCGCATTCCCGCAGGAAATCGCCTTCCTTTGCCTGGGCAGGCAGCTTTTCCCGGGGGAGGCGGAGCATTGTGCCAGCTTCCGTTTCGCAGATGGCCCAGTTTCCTTCAAAGCGATCGATAGAAAGGAGTGTCATATTTATTTCCCCATATACATCGTAATTTCTTTGCCATCGCTGACGGCCTGGATAGTACCCTTCTGATCTGTGCGGAAGACGGTGACCCCCAGGGCCTGCAGACGATTCAGGGTATCCGCATGGGGATGACCGTATTCGTTATCCTCCCCGCAGGAAATAACGGCGATCTTTGGGGATACGGCATCCAGAAATGCCTGTGAGGACGAGGTCTCGCTGCCGTGATGCCCAACTTTAAGGAGGTCGGCTGCCAGCTTCGAACCCTTTTTGAGGATATCTTCTTCCGCTGCTGCTTCCGCATCGCCGGTGAAGAGGAAGCTGTTCTCTCCATAGGTTAAGCGGAGCACCACAGAGCAATCATTCAGGTCACTGTAAATGGTGACGGGGCCCAGAATCTCCACCAGTGCTTCGCCCACATAGAAAGAATCTCCGGCCTGGGCTGCTGTAACGGCTACTTGCTTTTCGGCCAGCTTTTGCAGAGTATTTCCATAGGTTGCGGTGGTATGCGGCTTGTTTGGCATATAGGCCTGGGTCACAGGGACGGCATCCAGGACGGCCACAGCGCCGCCGATATGATCCTCATGGGGGTGGGTCAGCACCAGATAATCCAGAGCCTCTACGGAGCGGGCTTCCAGATACTGCAGCACCTGTTCGCCGGCATCTTTGGTGCCGCAATCGATCAGAAGCGTCTGCTCGCCCTGCTCCACCAGAATGCTGTCGGCCTGCCCCACATCGATGAAGGAGACCAGCAGATCACCCTGGATCTCGTCGGGACTTTCGGCGGAAAGGGTGGGAATATCACCGCCTTCCCCGCTATCCTGTGTATCTGCCGGGTTGGCAAAAAAATAGACAGCCAAAATGAGCAGGACTAAAATGCTTCCGATAAGGTTTTTGGGGCTGCGCCTTTTGCGTACCATATGTGACCTCTGATTCTTGATTTTTTCATAGCATGGGAGAATATGTCGGATTATGATATAATAAGTAATATTAAAGTTTTCGTTTTACATGATGGATTTCCTTCCTGCTCAAAGCCCTGATATTAAGGAAATCTTGATCTTTTAAATAAAAAAAGGGAAAAAAAGAAAAAAGCGCTTGACATTCTGCTTCGTTTTTGGTATTATAATCCTCGCGTCATGGTGGATGTGGCGAAGCGGTTAACGCACCGGATTGTGGCTCCGGCACTCGTGGGTTCGATCCCCACCATCCACCCCAATTTTTTCTTAGTGGGGTGTAGCCAAGCGGTAAGGCATCGGTCTTTGGAATCGACATTCGTAGGTTCGAATCCTGCCACCCCAGCCACTTAAAAACAATAGCTATGAGCCATTAGCTCAGTCGGTAGAGCACCTGACTTTTAATCAGGGTGTCCGGCGTTCGAGTCGCCGATGGCTCACCATATGGAAACCCCTGCTGAATCTTCGGCAGGGGTTTTTTTGTATATCTTCTCCCGGAGATTCTGCATTCAGTATTGAATAATGTTGGGCTGCGTATTATAATAAGAAATCATACTTAGGAGGTGTTGCTATGCTGGATTTGAAATTTGTGCGTTCGAATCCGCAGGTCGTGATCGATGCCCTGGCGAAGCGGGGCGGAAAAATATCCCTGGATGGGTTTTTGTCTCTGGAGGAGGAACGCCGTTCCATTTTGGGACAGGTGGAGGAGATGAAATCGCGGCGCAATGCCACCTCCAAGCAGGTTGGTTTGATGAAAAAGAACGGCGAAGACGCCACGGCCCTGATGGAAGAGGCCCGTCAGCTGGGGGATGAGATCGCAGCACTGGACAAGCGCCTGGCTGAGGTGGAGGATGCCCTGAAAGAACAGCTGCTGAACATCCCCAATATTCCCCATGAATCTGTGCCGGAGGGCGTGGATGATGCCGCCAATATCGAGCAGCGTCGCTGGGGCGAACAGCCCAGCTTTGATTTTGAGGTGAAGAATCACTGGGATATTGGTACGGATCTGGATATTCTGGATTTTGAGCGGGCAGGCAAGCTGGCCGGCGCTCGTTTTACTGTATACAAAGGTCTGGGCGCCCGGCTGGAGCGCGCGGTCATCAATTTCTTCCTGGATCTGCATACCGGTTCCCACGGCTATACAGAGATTTTCCCGCCCTTTATGGCCAACAGCACGACTCTGCAGGGAACGGGTCAGCTGCCCAAGTTTAAGGAAGATATGTTCCATATTGAAGGAACGGATTATTATCTGATCCCCACGGCAGAGGTTCCGGTGACGAACCTTTATGCCGGGGAGATTCTGGACGGGGCACAGCTTCCCATCTATTATACTGCATATACCGCTTGCTTCCGCTCGGAAGCGGGTGCGGCGGGCCGGGATACCCGCGGATTGATCCGGCAGCATCAGTTCAATAAGGTGGAGCTGGTGAAATTCGTGAAACCTGAGGATAGCTACGCGGAGCTGGATAAGCTGACGGCGGATGCTGAGGATGTGCTGCAGAAGCTGGGTCTGCCTTACCGCGTGGTGGCACTTTGCGGCGGGGATCTGGGCTTTTCTTCTGCGAAGACCTTTGACCTGGAAGTATGGATGCCGGGCTTTAATGGTTACCGGGAGATTTCTTCCTGCTCCAACTTCGAAGATTTCCAGGCGCGGCGGGCCAATATCCGTTTCCGTCCTGAAGGCGGGAAGCCGCAGTTCCTGCATACGCTGAACGGCTCCGGTCTGGCTGTGGGCCGCACTGTGGCGGCGATCCTGGAGAATTATCAGCAGGCAGATGGCAGTGTGAAGGTGCCGGAAGTGCTGGTTCCTTATATGGGCTGCACGGAGATTCGATAATTGGGAAGAAAAGAGATGGGCAAGACTCAAAGGGGTCTTGCCCATTTTTTGTAGGGAATATATATGAAAATGCAATAGATTTTTATGGAAAAGGCCAGCACAAATGGTTGCTGGAAAAAATACCGCATTTTTTGGCGAAAAAAGTGAAAAAAGGGCTTGACTTTGGGAATTATGCGTGGTAATATAAACAAGCTCGCTCGTGAGCGCCGGTGAATCTGAGAAGAAACACCGAGGTAAAGCAGTGTTTCAGGTTGAAAAGGCCGGGAGGCCGCGAAAAAAACTTGAAAAAAGTGCTTGACAAGCGAGCGAGGATATGGTAAGATAATCAAGCGTTGCAAATGAGCAACGCGAGAGAAACGAAGCGGTCTTTGAGAACTGAACAGTAAACAAGCCAAAAAAGCGAACGCAAATTTGCGTAAGCGAATTTGCAAAAAGTCCTTGAATTCTTTGAGG
>JAFSHU010000089.1 GCA_017440145.1 Bacillota bacterium | reverse complement strand
TACAACCCTTCTTCTTTCAGGAAGTTCCGGGCGCGAAGATCGCTCCGACCTTGGGAGAAGCAGGAAATCTTCACTCTTTCAGCGCAGCCGCTTCCCTGCGCCGCTCCTCAGGGCTTTTCATCTTGCCCATCCGCAGCCGCTTGCCTGCGCTGCTCCTCACGTATTTTCATCTGACCCGTCCGCAGCCGCTTACCTGCGCCGCTCCTCAGGGCTTTTCATCTTGCCATTCTGCCCGCCCCGCGACAACAATCCATTTCTCCTTCCCAAAGGGGAAGCCCAAAACAGGTGTTTTTTGACCCACTTTTTTCTAAAAAAAGTGGGGACTTTCCCCCTTTACAACCCTTCTTCTTTCAGGAAGTTCCGGGCGCGAAGATCGCTCCGAACTTGGGAGAAGCAGGAAATCTTCACTCTTTCAGCGCAGACCCGTATCTGCACCGTTCCTCAGGGCTTCTCATTTTGTCCATCCGCAGAGCGGTTCAGGCTTTCCTCTGTCATCCCGGCTGCATTGGGCGTCAGGTCGATATTCTGGATGGAGGTGACCCCGTCAAAGATCTCCACATTCTGCCGCAGATTGGGGATCATCCCCCGGGCCTGCACATACACATTGTAGCGGCCGAAAGCCAGCTGCTGGGGGGTTTCCGGGTATTGGCTGAAGAGCCTGGGCGGCGCAGGCAGGGCCACAGGCAAAATCTGCCCGCTGCTGTTGGTGATGGCCCGGGCCCAGACCAGCTGCCCCAGAGTCTGCTGGGTGGTGATGGTGACCACAGCCCCCTCGATGGGCAGCAGACCACCGCCGCTGGTGACGTTCACCGCCAAAAAGCCGGTGCCCAGCTCCAGCCCCGGGTCCATCTGGGGGATTTCCCCTTCCTCCGGGGTGACGCCGGCCTGCTCCAGCAGAATATCCAGCGCCGTCCGATCATCCGGCATGGCAGCTCCTTCCTGGGGCGCGGACGCTGCTTCCGGCTGGCTTTCTGCAGCATTCCCCGCGGCGTTTCCTGCGGCGTTCCCCGGGGCGTTTTCCTGAGCCTGTTCCCCCGTGATCCCGGCCTGCTCCTGCACAGCCAGCTCCCGCCCTCCGGGCAGAGCCCTGCTGCGGCTGAGCGCCTCCAGATTCTTCGGCCCCTTGTTTACCTGAAAAGACATATCCTTCCCCCTTTTCTTTTCCTCCCCCTTTGATTCGGCCTTTCTGCGCTCCCCGAGCCGCAGCAGGCCGCAAAACGCCTTGCCTCTTTCATTAAAAATCCGGGTCCGCATGGGGGGCCTGGTATTTGCGTTTGGTGGCCTCCCCGCCGCGCAGATGCCGCTCGGCCTTGTTGTTATCCAGCACCCGGCGCACCCGGTTTGCCACAGCCTCGTTCAGTTGGGGCAGGCGTTCGGTCACATCCTTATGTACCGTACTCTTGCTCACACCGAAGCGCTCGGCAGTCTGGCGCACAGTGGCGCCGCTTTCAATGATGTAATTGCTCAGCTCCAGGACTCGGTCGCGAATGTAGTTTTGCACTTTCCCGCGCACCCCCATAACAGGCTTATAGGCCATGTATATGGGGAGCTGGGGGAAAATATGTCTGCCCGGGGGCGGCCCGTGGGATGCCGGTGAAATGGGAAAGGCCGGCGCAGAGCTGCGCCGGCCTGAGGTATGTTATCTTCTGCTCTTCACTTAACCAAAGTATTCATCCTGTAGGAAAAGATCATCATCGACCCCAAAGAAGTTGCCTTTATATTCCTGAATCCACTTCAATTCCCGGTTGATGCCCTCTTTGACTTTTCCCGAAGATTTCCCATACAGCATGATCTTGATTATTCGCTCATAAATTTCGGGGAGCTGTTTTTGCAATTCCTCTTGATTTTTGATCAGCCATTGGGAGAAGGGGTGATCTTTGTTATAGTAATTCCAATCCTTGATATAGCCAAAATGGGAATCCCCATCTATAAATCGGTAAAACAAACCAACAGGGAAGTTCTCCGTCTCAGAGCTGGGGGCTTCATTCGTGATAAATATTCTTTTCCCATCAAAATAAACAGCAAAATGCTGCTTTAAGGCAGCCATTACAAGAATTTCCTCAACATCTTCAACTTCGTATTCGCTTAATTGGACTCTCCATTCTTTTGAGAGGATTTCTTTCATTTTCCACATTGGCGGCCCATTTATATCAGAAAAGTCAATATGATTTCCCAGCTTGGATGCTTTTCTAGCAAATAGATTATCTCTTTTTCTGTCGAAAGCGGATACTCCAGCCTGTCCAAAGGAAAAAACATGTAGCCAAACAAGCCCTCTCCCAAAATTTCTCCGAAAATATACAAGGTACAAACTGCTTCCAGTGGCAATTTATTGACTTCATTTCGTCCCAGATCAACTTTAGGGCGATACTCTTCTCGGAAAAGACAAAAAAGATTAACCATATTGCTGGCTTCTGAGAATTTTGTTATATCTGCAAGAACACCATTATAAGAAAAAAAAGAAACTTCCCCTTCTTCCCGCCCCATTTTAAAAAGAAAAGCTTCTTCTTCAGATAAAGATATCCAAGGCAATACAAACGTTTTTGAAAATTTAGGATGTCCCCCGAAAAAAGAAACCACTAATCCTCTTTTCGAAACTCTTATAGAAAAAAAGTCACAAAGATTAGGCGTTACACCAATACAAGCTCCCGTCAGGTTCTCACTGTCAGAGTACCAATCCAAAGGGATATATTTAAAAACAATGGCCGGTTTCTTTTTCCACTTCCACGATTTATTCGGGCTTTCCTTCTTCCACTCCTCCAACACCGCATCCGGGATCGGATGCACATACTCAATGATCTTTTTCTCTTTCTCATCGTTCAGAGCATGCACCGCATCCATCAGCTGCTGCTGGGTGGGGTATTTCTTCTCCTTCTCATCCTCCGTTTCATCCACATGCAGCACCTCCACCTCCGGGAAGCAGAGGTATTTGTCGATGATCTCCCGGAAGGAGCGGTAATTCCCCAGCCGGTAGAGGCTCGTCCGCACGCAGATGCTGGTGCCGGGCTCGCTGCGGTAGGCTTCTGCCCTCTCCCCCGGTGGGTGGGGAATGTCCGCAGGCTTCACCTTGCTGCCCGTCTTATTTTCTGTCAGCTTGTAATAGCCGTGGAGGCTGGGCACGCTGAGGCGAACCGCCGGGCTGCCCTTCTCCAGGGTGCTGAGCTCCAGCTGGTTGTTCTCCGGGGCGGCCATAAAGCAGGAGAGCACGCCGATGCCGAAGCGGCTGATGGCCGAAGCCCCGGCTTCCCCCACGGAATCCTTGTATTCCTTCGATTCGTAGAAGGATTTCCCCACTTTCAGGAAATACTTCTGAATCTTATCCTTGCTCATGCCCATGCCGTTATCCGTGATGCGGAACCAATCGTAGCCATCCGCATCCCGCCAGGTGTGGATGTGGATTTTGCCATCTTCCTTGCTGAAACCATTCTCTGCCTTCACCCGGTGCAGCACTGCATCGATGGAATTCTGCAGCAGCTCCCGCACGAAGACGCCCGCGTCCTCATAGAGGCTTTCGCCGCTGAGCAGCGTCAGTACGCCGTCCTGATCCATGTTCAGCTGGAAGCTACCGGCATCAAAGCCGTTGGTCTTCACCTTGCGGATGATCTGCCTGGGAAGAGAGAATCCTTTCAATTCCTCTCGGAATGCGTGCTGATACAGGTATTCGTCGGATTTTTTGATCTCCTCTTCCACATCATCCAGATATACACTGACCTGCTGATACAGATTGGCATCATCAAATTCTGCCCGATAGACGATGAACCCGCCATCCGGATCTTCCAGTACACCGGCTTGGTTGATTTGCCACTGTTTCGTGCTATATTCCTGTTCGGCATCCTCCGGCTGCGCCAGCCCCATATGCTTAAACAGGCTTTCCGGCGCCCGGCTGGGGTCAAAATCCAGAAAATCTGCCAGCCGCAGCAAAACCGCGCAAAGCGCAAGGTCAAAATTCCGATCGCTATCATCGATTTTTGTTAGATTCTCTCCATGGCTTCTGCAAAGATCGATCAAATAAGTCTTTGTGATATAGCCTCCCCTACTGAAAAAGGCCAACGGCCACTGCAAGTCGTCCAGCATAAGCTCCACCCGCTCATGGTGATGCTTCCGGACATATTCCCGCATTCTGCGGCCCAATTCATCCTCAGTTAAGCCGGTTTTGCCGGCTTCTTCCCGAAATTGCTCTTCCAATGCTTTCTTCTGCGATGCCGAAACCGACATACCGATATCATGGCAGCAGGCAGACATCAGCAGTATAGCCAGCTCCCGCTGATTGAGGCATTCAAGTTTATCCCCCAGCAGCTTTGCCATCCACTCGCAGACATTGACGATATGCGTCTCATCATGCAGTGTGAACTGCGGGAAAACCCGAATGATGCTCTTCGAAAGATTGATCCCATAGCTGCAAACTGCGTCCACCGCAGTTACAAAGGCATCATCTGCCTTCTTCAGCTGTTTCCACAGTGCTGTCTCTTTTAAGGTTTTTTTGCTCTCCACACCGCTCATGCTTCTGCCCCCCTTCGCCATAAAACGGAAATCTCTGACAATAGTATAGCATGTCTTTCCAGAGCAAAGCAATATGAGAAGCTGATTTCCCTGAAAAATGCAAACAAAAAGGAGGGCGCGGCAGCGTCCTCCTTCGAAATATACAATATAAATTTCGGATTTAGTTATCCTTGACCTCCAGCACAGCCATAAAGGCCTCCTGGGGGATCTCCACATTGCCCACCTGCTTCATGCGCTTTTTGCCCTCCTTCTGCTTTTCC
>JAFSHU010000088.1 GCA_017440145.1 Bacillota bacterium | reverse complement strand
GGTTTTAAAAAGCCCAAAATCTCACTTTTTTAGAAAAAGCGGCGGTTTACCCGAATTCCCGCATCAGCGGAAACCGGGCAGAAGCGCTTTCTGCCCCCATCCCAGAGAAAAAAGGAGGCTTTCCCATGAAATTACAGGAACTTTACGCACTGGCCATTGAAATGGGCATGGATGCTGACCCCCGTGGCCGTGCTGCCGCAGAAAAATGCCTGCTGAAGGCGAAAAAGGCCTTTGAAAAGCTGGATCCGGAGGAGCAGCCCTTCTTTGACCGGGATCAGCTCATCAATCCCTATGGGGATACCCGTATCCTGAACGGAGAGCCGGATGCAGAGATCCGCAAGCTCATCGCCGGTGTGGATATGGAGCTGGGCGAGCTGCTGCTGGCGGATCGCCTGAACGAAAAGGGCGCAGGCATCGATCTGGTGCTGGCCCATCATCCGGAGGGGCGCGCTCTGCTGAATCTGCCCAGGGTCATGGGTCTGCAGCCGCTGGCCTTTGCCGGGGCAGGCGTGCAGCTGAATGTGGCGGAATCCCTGCTGGAGGGGCGCTGCCGGGAAGTGGAGACCAGCGTGGGCGTTTCCAATTACAACCGGGCGGTGGATGCTGCCCGTCTGCTGGGGCTGAACATGATGTGCGTACATACCCCCTGCGACAACCAGGTGAATACCTTCCTGACCAGGCTGATGGAAGAAGAAGCCCCGGAAACCGTGGGCGATGTCTGCAAGCTGCTCCGCTCCATCCCCGAATATGAGCTGGCGGCTAAGACAAACAACCCGGCTATGATCGTTTCCGGCTGTGCGGATCGCAGCGCCGGAAAGGTCTTTGTGGATATGACCGGCGGCACCGGCGGCCCCAAGGAGTATTACAAGCTGCTCTCCGAGGCCGGCGTGGGCACTGTGCTCTGCATGCACGCAGGCAAGGATACCATCGAGGTCTCGAGGGAAGCCCACATCAGCGTGGTCATCGCCGGGCATATGCCCTCTGACAGCCTGGGCATCAACCTCTTCCTGGATCAGGTGGAGGCTGCCGGTGTGGAGGTGCTCTGCTGCTCCGGCCTGACCCGCTTCAAACGCAATTAAGCCCCTGCACTGGGTGAATAGATACAGAAGCAAAGGCGAAAACTTTTTGTACCCCTTCTTTTCGGGGATTCCCCCTTTCCTGATTTTCGCCTATATGCTTCCTCTAGTCCCTTCCCCCTGCTCTGCTGCCAAAGGCGGCAAGGCTTCCGCTGAACAAGCCCCGGATCCTTGATCCGGAAGGGGCTGCTGTTTTTCCTTCAAGCTATCTGAACGAATCGAACGGAGAAGATTATGACTGAATTACTGGCGCCTGCCGGCAGCATGGAGGCTCTTCGCGCTGCCATCGCCAATGGCGCAAACGCGGTTTACCTGGGCGGGAAGCAGTTCTCTGCCCGGGCCTTTGCGGATAATTTTACCATAGAAGAGATCGCCCAGGCCGTGGAGCTGGCTCATTTCCATGGGGTGAAGGTCTATGTGGCGGTGAACACCCTGGTTTCCGATCAGGAGCTGGTGGAAATGCTGGATTATGCCTCCCAGCTTTATACCGCCGGTGTGGATGCGGTCATCATTCAGGATATCGGCCTGCTGCAGCTGCTGCATAAGGCTCTGCCGCAGCTGCCCCTGCATGCCAGCACCCAGATGACGGTGATGAACCCGGATCTGACCTCCCTGCTGCAGGCAAAGGGCATCCAGCGGGTGATCCTCCCCCGGGAGCTTTCCCTGGAGGATCTGAAACGCTTCCGGGAACGCTCTGCTCTGGAGATGGAAGCCTTTGTCCATGGGGCGCTCTGCGTCTGCTATTCCGGCCAGTGCCTCTTTTCCTCCATGGTGGGCGGCCGCAGCGGCAACCGGGGCAAATGCGCCCAGCCCTGCCGCATGGCCTATCAGCTCTGTGATGAATACGGCGACCCTGCGGAGCAGCTGGTGGATGGGAAATATCTGCTCTCCCCCCGGGATCTTTTCGGCTATGAGCAGCTCAGCGCCCTGCATGAGGTGGGGCTGGCCTCCTGGAAGATCGAAGGCCGGATGAAGCGGCCCCAATATGTGGCTACCGTGAGCCGCATCTATGCCAAGGCTCTGGCCCAGCTGGATCAGGGCCTGCCCTTCAGCCCGGATGCAGAGGATCTGCGCCAGCTGACCCAGGTCTTTAACCGGGATCACAGCAGCGGCTATTGGCTGAACAACCCGGGCGCCTCCCTGATGAGCTTCAAACGCCCCAATAACCGGGGGCTTTTCCTGGGTCGGGTCACGGCCATGGAAGGGGATCGCATCTGCCTGAAGCTTGCTCAGCCCCTGCACAGAGGGGATGGCATCGAGGTTTGGGTCAGCGGCCAGCGGGAGGGCTGCACCGTGGAGCATATCTGGCAGGAGGGGCAGGAAGTGCTTTCCGCCCCGGCCGGGGAAACCGTCTGGCTGCCCGGCGTCCGCTGCCAGCTGGGGGATCGGGTCTTCAAGACCTATGATGCCCCCCTGATGGAATCCGCGGAGCTGAGCTATCAGCATCTGAAGGATAAGGAGCTGCATTTTGAGGTGCAGGCCATGCCCGGGGAGAAGCTCTTCATCCGCGCCTGGGATGAGGAGGGCTATCAGGCAGAGGTGCAGAGCGATTATGTGGTGGAGCCTGCCCGGAACCCCCAGAAGCCCATGGAAGTGGCCTTTGCGCAGCTGGGTCGTTTGGGCGGCACCGGCTATACCATCGGTCGGCTGAGCGGGGAGGTCTATGCGCAGGCCATGCTGCCCACCTCCATCCCGAATCAGTGCCGCCGCCAGCTGGTGGAGGAGATCTTCGCCCAGCGCCGGGCGAAGGATGTCCGCAGCTTTGACCGGGCCCTTCTGGAGAAGAGCCGGGAAGAGCTGAAGCCCCGCGGTGGGAAGAAAAAGGTTTCCGGCCTGCCTCTGCCGGTGGCTCTGGTGGATACAAAAGAAAAGGCCCAGGCTGCTGCCAGACTGGGCATGCAGGATATTTATTTTGATGCAGTGGGCTGGTCCGGCCGGGGCAAGGTGGATTATCTTTCTCTGCAGGCTCTCCTTTCGGAAAGAGGCAGCCGCCTGATCCCCTATCTGCCCCAGATCATCCTCCCCCATGAGGAGGCTGGCTGGATGGAGCAATTCTACAAATGGCGGAAGGCCGGGATCCGCGCCCTGGTGGTAAACAACCTGGGGCAGATCGTTCTGGCCCGGAAAACCGGCTGGGAAGGGGAGATCTATGCCGGCAGCGGCCTGAATATCTTCAACAGCCAGGCCTGCCAGCTTTTGGCAGAGCAAAATGTGCGCCGGCTGCTGCTTTCCCCCGAGCTGAATCTGGAGCAGCTGCGGAGCCTGGATGCAGCTGATGGAGAGCTGGAAGTCTTTGCCCAGGGGCCTTTGCAGCTGATGGTCAGCCAGTATTGTCTGCTCGGCGCTGTGCTGGGCGGCCGGGATTGCAAGGAGGGCAAATGCACGGCCTGCAGCCAGCCCTGCCGACGGGAAGAAAACCTCTTCATCAAGGATGAAAAGGGCTATAGCTTCCCCATCCGCTGCGATAAGGATTGCCGTATGCATGTCTTCAATTCCCGGGAGCTTTGCCTTCTGGAAGAGCTGCCCCAGCTCTACGCCGCCGGGATCAGCCGGGTGGTGCTGGATCTGCGGCTTTACCCCCAGCAGCGGTCAGAGCGTCTGCTGCAGCTTTACCGGGAAGCCACCACGGATCTCTACAGCTTCGAGGAGGCCAAGCGCCGCATGCCGGAGCTGGTCAAGGAATATACCAAGGGCCATCTGAACCGGGGCGTGTAGGAAGAGCTTTAAACCACCCCTTTCTTGAAAGAAAGGGGCTCAAAGAACTTTAAATTTTAGCAGGCAGCAAGAAGAAAGCCTCCCTTGTGCAAAGGGAGCTGTCACCTGAGGTCGGCGCAGCCGACTAACGAGAGCAAATCGAAGATTTGCCGAGTGTACCCGTCCCGCAAAGCGAGATGGGCGGTTAAAGGTGACTGAGGGATTGTCCGTCTCCCCAGAGGCACTCTCCCTAAGAAAGGCCTTTAACATTCATCCTTCCTGCCCCGCCAGATCACAGCGTACCCTGCGCCCGTCGGGGAGCGTGTGCCACCCGCCGCACTTCGTACACGAATCCGCAAGCTCGCACCTCGGCGCAAAGCGGCATCCCGTCATATCCTGATAATTCTCAGGCACCGCACCCCGAATCGAATACAGCCGACGCGACTTGTCGTGCTTTATGTCGGGAATGGCGGCCAGCAGAGCGCGGGTATAGGGATGGGCAGGTGCTTTGAGCAGCCGTTCGGTATCCGCCTGTTCCACGCACTGCCCCGCATACATCACAACCACCCTGTCCGCCATTTCGGTCACGAGTGCAATGTCATGCGTGATGAGCAGAATCGACATGCCGTATTCGTCCCGCAGGCTCCTGAGCAGCTGCATGATCTGAAGCTGTATGGTCACATCCAGCGCGGTGGTCGGCTCGTCCGCAATCAGCATACGCGGCTTGCAGGAAAGCGCCATGGCAATCATCACCCGCTGGCGCATGCCGCCCGAGAGCATGTGCGGATAGCTTTTCATCACCCGTTCGCTTTCCCGAATGCCCACGCGCTCAAGCAGCCGAATCGCTTCCTCCCGCGCCTGTGCTTTGGAATAGCCCAAATGCTTCCGCATTCCTTCGATCATCTGATTGCCGATGGTGAACACGGGATTCAGGCTGTACATGATGTCCTGAAAGATCATGGCGATCTCCCGCCCGCGCACGGCATCCAGCTCTTTTTCGGACAGCTTCAAAAGGTCGCGTCCCCGATACAGGATTTCGCCGCCCGTCACCCGTCCGTTCCGCGCAAGCAGTCCCGGGATCGAGAGCGCCGTGATGCTCTTTCCGCATCCCGATTCCCCCACCAATGCCAGAATTTCTCCCTCGCGCACCTCGAAGGACACGCTGTCTGTGCGGCGGATCTGCTTTTTCCCGTCAAAGAACGATATTTCCAGATTCTTGATTTCCAGCACGCGCATTTGCTCCTTTACGCTCATTCATTCGGATCGTTTCCGTTCCCCGTGCAAAACCGTTTTTCTTATTATAAAACAGCCGTCGCTTCTTCGCAACGCCTACCATCAAAATGCCCAAAATGACACGCATTCATCAAACAGCCGCGATTGACAGCACACGAAAAAATCGTTATAATGCTTCACAGCCAATATGCAGCATCATTGGGAGGACATACATCATGAGCAATTTCTTTGAGAACAACGCTTCGGCGCTGTCCGAGTTTGCCCGCGTTTCGGGCTCTGTCGGTGCCCGTGCTGACTATGTACAGGGCGGCGGCGGCAATACCTCCGTGAAGCTTGCGGACGGTCTGATGGCCATTAAGGCTTCGGGCTACTGCCTGAAGGACATCACCCCCGCCAAGGCATACGCCGTGCTGAACTATGCCGAGCTGCGCTCCTTCTACAACAACAGCAATCCCGCCGATTTTGCCGATGTTGAAAAGGCAGGCAGCGAAGAAGCCAAAAAGAATACCCAGCAGATCGATGGCCTCGCCGCACTGCGTCCTTCCGTGGAAGCCGGCTTCCATTCCATTCTGGACACCTACGTTGCCCACAGTCACAGCGTATACGCCAATCTCTGCGCATGCTGCGAAGAACTGAAGGACATCACTGCAAAGGCTCTTGCCGATGCAGATTACACCTGGGGCTGGGTCGAGTACACCGATCCCGGCGCACGCCTCACCTTCTCCATCCGGGATGAGCT
>JAFSHU010000087.1 GCA_017440145.1 Bacillota bacterium | reverse complement strand
GGTGCTCTGCAACTCCAACCCGGCCACCATCATGACGGACACCAGCATCGCGGATAAGGTCTATATGGAACCCCTGACCCTGGAATATGTGGCAAAGATCCTGCGCTATGAGCGCCCCAATGCCATCATCCCGGGCATCGGCGGGCAGACCGGTTTGAATCTGGCCATGCAGCTGGAGCAGAAGGGTGTTCTCAAGGAATGCTCTGTGGAGCTTTTAGGTACCAGCAGCAGCAGTATCGAGCGAGCCGAAGATCGTGAACTTTTCAAAGAGCTCTGCCAGTCCATCGGGGAGCCCACCATTCCTTCAAAAATCACCTATTCTTTAGAGGAAGCCCGTATCGCTGCGGAAGAGATCGGCTACCCGGTGGTGCTGCGCCCGGCCTTCACTCTGGGCGGCACCGGCGGCGGCTTTGCCAATACCCCGGCTGAGCTGGAAGAGATCGGCACCAACGCCTTCAAGCTCTCCCCGGTGCATCAGGTTCTGATCGAAAAGAGCGTCAAAGGCTTTAAGGAAATCGAATTCGAAATGATGCGGGATTCCAATGACCATGTCATCACCATCTGCGGCATGGAAAACGTGGATCCCGTGGGCGTACATACCGGGGATTCCATCGTGGTGGCCCCCATCCTGACCCTGAACGAGCATGATCTGAAGATGCTGAATGACAGCGCCATCAAGCTGATCAAAGCGCTGGAGATCGAAGGCGGCTGCAACGTTCAGTTTGCCCTGAACCCCAATTCCAGCGAATATTACCTGATCGAAGTGAACCCCCGTGTTTCCCGCTCCTCTGCCCTGGCCTCCAAAGCCAGCGGCTACCCCATCGCCAAGGTCACAGCCAAGATCGCCGTGGGCATGTCACTGGAGGAAATCGGCATCGCCAATACCACAGCCGCCACCGCGCCCCAGCTGGATTATATTGTGGCGAAGCTGCCCCGCTTCCCCTTTGATAAATTCTCCGAAGCCTCCAACACCCTGGGCACCCAGATGAAGGCCACCGGCGAGGTCATGGGCATCGGCTCCAATCTGGAGGAATGCCTGCTGAAATCCGTCCGCAGCCTGGAGATCGGCGCCTGCCATTTCCACCTGCCCAAATTTGATAACAGAAGCCGGGAAGAGCTGCTGAGCTACGTCAGCGAATTCAAGGATGACAATATCTTTGCCATCGCCCAGCTGCTGCGACTGGGCTGCAGCGTGGAAGAGCTGCACGAGGTAACGAAGATCACCCCCTATTTCCTGGAAGCGGTTCAGCACATCGTGGAAATGGAAGAAGCATTGAAGGCGCAAAAGATGGATCTGGAAACGCTGAAAGCCGCCAAGCAGCTGGGCTTCAGCGATACCTTCATCGCCCGGCTCTGGGGCTGCGATGAACGCAGCATCTTTGACCTGCGGAAGGAAAAGGGCATCATGCCGGTTTACCGCATGGCAGATACCCTGCACACCGGGGCGTATATCCCCTACTTTTACTCCTCCTACAGCGGAGAAAACCGCTCCCTCCTCACGGAGAAGAAAAAGATCATCGTGCTGGGCGCCGGCCCCATCCGCATCGGTCAGGGCGTGGAATTCGATTATTCCACCGTTCACGCGGTCAGCACCATCAAAAATTCCGGCTATGAAGCCATTATCATCAACAACAACCCGGAAACGGTCTCCACAGACTACACCACCTCGGACAAGCTCTATTTCGAGCCGCTCACCCCGGAGGATGTGATGAACATCATCGAATTCGAGCAGCCGGAAGGGGTCATCGCCTCCCTGGGCGGGCAGACGGCCATCAATCTGGCGGAACCGCTGCACAGCCGGGGCGTGAAGATCATCGGTACCGACTGCGAAGCCATTGACCGGGCGGAAAACCGGGATCTCTTCGAAAAGCTCCTGCTCTCTCTGGGCATCCCTCAGCCCCAGGGCAAGGCAGTGACGGACATCGAAGAAGGTGTGGCAGCCGCCAATGCCATCGGCTACCCGGTTCTGGTGCGCCCCTCCTTCGTTCTGGGCGGCAGAGCCATGCAGATTGTGGGCAATGAAGAACAGCTGCGGCATTACCTGAAAAACGCCGTGGAAATGGATGCGGACAAGCCCGTTCTCGTGGACAAATACATCATCGGCAAAGAGGTCGAGGTGGATGCCATCTGCGACGGCAGAAACGTCTTTATCCCGGGCATCATGGAGCTGGTGGAACGCACCGGCGTTCACAGCGGCGATTCCATCAGCGTCTATCCCTCCTTCAGCATCTCCCCCAAGGTCAAGGGCATTCTCCTGCAATACGCGAAGAAGCTGGGTCTGGGCATCGGCATCGTGGGTCTTTATAACATCCAGTTCATCGTGGATAAAGAGGAAAACGTCTACGTCATCGAAGTGAACCCCCGTTCCTCCCGCACTGTCCCCTTCCTCTCCAAGGCCACCGGCTACAGTCTGGCGGATATTGCCACCGAAGCCATTCTGGGCAAATCCCTGAAGGAGCAGGGC
>JAFSHU010000086.1 GCA_017440145.1 Bacillota bacterium | reverse complement strand
CCTTCCCTGGACAAATTCGAAAAGAGCGTCGTTCCCGGCGGCAAGATCTTCGTGAACAGCTCCATCATCGACCGCAAGGTGGAACGTGAGGATGTGGATGCCTATTACATCGACTGCAGTGCCATTGCTCTGAAGCTGGGCAATCCGAAGGTTGCAAACATCGTTATGCTGGGCGCTTACATCGAAGCCACCAAATGCGTGGAGCCGGAAACCGTCATCAAGGCCCTGCAGCACAAGCTGGGCGAGAAAAAAGCCCATCTGATCCCCCTGAATCGTGAAGCTCTGGAAGCAGGAGCTGCCTGCGTTAAGTAAAGAAGCATAAGAAAAAGATATAATTTAATTTTTTGTTGCAAATAATAAAAAATCGCCCAAAGAAAACTTCTTCTTTGGGCGGTTATTTATTGTAAAATACAATAAATAATTCCATCAAGAGAATATGACAAGCAGTTATCAAATAAAAATTCACTAAAATATTATATTATGCAAAAGTACTTGACGAATATGCTGATTCTATGTATAATAATAAAAACAAGCCATTCCCCAGAGGGTTTCCCCAAATAAACAACTCTCCTCATAAGGATTTCGATGTTTCGATAAACTGTTTTTCCTTCTCAAAACACCGGGCATCAAAGACTATCATAAAATCAACGCTTTCTTAATATATGCAGGAAAGAGCCACTGCTTTTTGCAGTGGCTCTTTCGCTTTATTTCATCAAAGCTGTGCCGGTTTGCGGATGAAACAAATGAATGGCCTCCAATGGGAAGGTGATTCCGATTTTCTCCCCCGCCCTTATATAGCTTTGACAACCTTCAGATGGTGTTGATATAACAGCTTTTTCTGCTCCAATCCGTATATGTAGATTCATAGAGCTGCCAAGAAGTTCGAAAAACTCCAGCTCTCCACTCAGTTGATCCGAATCCGGGCTTGTGACGCGAATAGTATCAGGTCGAATTCCCAGAATGACATCCTGCCCTGGCTCTGGGCTTTCTAAAAATCGATCCAGAAAGCTTTCCGGCAAAACGATATTTTTATCCACCAGGCGAATTTTCCATGTGGCTTCTGAATAAATAAGCTGCGCACGAAGGAAATTCATTTGTGGTGTTCCAATAAATCCAGCTACGAAACGATTTGCCGGGGCTTTGTATACTTTCTGCGGCGCATCGGCCTGCATAATGCGGCCTTCATGCATCACTACGATCCGATCTCCCAGCGTCATTGCCTCGGTTTGATCATGTGTCACATACACAAAGGTACTATCCATCTTTTGCCGCAGTTTGATAAGCTCTGTGCGCATTTGGTTTCGAAGTTTGGCATCCAAATTGGACAATGGCTCATCCATCAAAAATAATTTTGGTTGCCGGACAATGGCACGGCCAATCGCAACGCGTTGTCTTTGCCCACCGGAAAGCGCCTTTGGCTTTCTTTGAAGCAAATCCGTAATATTCAGGATCTCTGCCGCTTCATATACTTTCTCCCGAATTTTCGCTTTCGGTTCTTTGCGCAAATTCAAGCCAAACGCGATATTATCAAATACCGTCATGTAGGGGAACAGGGCATAATTCTGGAAAACCATGGAGACTCCCCGCTCCTTGGGTGGGACATCGTTTACCAGCTGCCCATCAATATAAAGCTCCCCAGAGCTAATTTCCTCCAGGCCGGCAATCATCCGCAAGGTGGTGGACTTTCCGCAGCCGGAAGGCCCAACAAGGACAACAAACTCCCTGTCGGAAATGGTCAAGGAAAAATCCTGAACGGCCTTTACCGTTTTATCGTATGTCTTGCATAGCTTTTCCAAACGAACTTCTGCCATAAGTTTCCTTTATGCCGCTATGCGGCGGTCCATAATTTTTTCTTTTATATATAGATGCAAGCGTCTATATAAAACTACCATTACTACAAGAATACTACACAAAGGGAGGATGGCAGAGATTGCAGCCAGCAGCAAAAGCCAGCTCATTCGAGCTTCCAGCAACCTGGCTGCATTTTCCCAGCTGGGATAAATGATTCCATCCGTTTGCATTAAACGTTTTCCGTAGTCGAAAAACAGATCCGCAATTCTGGGAACCCGGAATCGGCTGCTGTTTTCCAGAACTGCTCCCCTCTCCCCTATTGGGAAATTCTCCTTCACCACAGAAAAGGCGAAATCCGAAATGGGATTCGGCATAATGAGCTCATAGCAGCGAATCGGCGCTTGATCGGCAATTACGCTATAATCCAGATACACAACAGATGGTGTTGATTCTTCGGCCAGCTTACTTACCTTATGTTGATCGCGTTTTACAACACCGGCCACCACAAAGGGCTTGCCATTAATACTTAACTCCATCCCTGCAACATCGAAAGAACCAAACAAATTCCAGGCTGTGTTTTCATCCAAAACAATCCGATCCTGCATCAAATCCCAGCTGGTTAAATAGCTGCCGGAACGCAAAAACAGATTATGGAAGAAAAAATAGTTTTCACTTACGCCCAGTGCATGGACATTTGCAAGTCTGTCCCCATTTTTCAAATTCAGCTTAGCTTCTCCACTGTAAGCATCAATATACAGGCTTTTTCCCTCTTCTGCCTCCAGAGAAACTTCCAATAGCTTTTCATCCACTTTTTGCCGGAAGGCAGCAATATCCTCTACTGTAACAGAAGAATCTGCTGGCAAAAAACAACTGACCTGCGCATAGCGTTCTTCACTTTCCCCTGCCCAAATCTCTGCTTGATGCTCATGAAGGAGTTGCCGGGAGAGCCCATCATAAGCAAAAGAGAAGATGCTGAAAGCCAAAAGGCACAAAGCATTCAGGAGAATAAGGATACAATATATTTTTTTCTTCAGAAGAAAATCTTTTATATGAAAATCTTTCATAGCGCCTTCTCGATGTTAATTCTCGATCAATCTGACCATTTGCCCGGGTTCAATCGGCTTGGTGGAGGTAGTGAGCACATAATCATAGCTGGCGATCCCACCGGATACTGCGCTGTTGATATCATCAGTAGCCAGGACATTTACGTCTACCCGATTCGCATAATAGCGATTCCCCAGGGGGGTACTCTTTGCGGTTACCAGCAAAACAAAGGTTCCGTTGGCATCCGTACGCAATGCACTATTGGGAACGATCACATCATAATTTGCGCTCTTTTGCCCAATGGCCAACGTCAGCTGCATTCCGGCGCTAATATCTTCCCCATCCAAGCGGAAATTCAAAACTTTGCCTTGACCGGGGTTTTCCGGATCGTTTTTCACAGAAGTAAGTGTTGCCGTGATGCTGGGCCCCCAATAGTAATTGGAAACCTCTGCCTGATCCCCAACTTTCACTTTTTTAGCCTGTTCCAGGGTAACAGGAAAACTCAGGCTATAGCCCAGATCCTGCGCTTCGATCACAGCCATGGCTTCTCCGGGCATCGTTTCATTGCCGGCCGTCACATTGATTGCCGTCACAACCCCGGGGGCAGTCGCGACCACAGTGCCGGAAACAGAATCAGCCTGCAGCTCGTTTACTTTCTGCTGCTGCTCTGAAATCTTTTTCTGCTGATCTGCCAGGTTCAGGGAATCCTTTTGCTGCTCCTTGTTGTCCTGCTTTTTTTGCTCAGCCAGGGCAAAAAGCTTTTCGTTCAGCTGTTCCTGATAGCTCTCCGCACTTTCATCAGCAAGCAGCCATTTTTCCTTTTTCTCGTTCAAAAGCTCCAGAGCCGTGTTTGCTTCCTCCAGCTCCAGCTGAGCGTCCTGCAACTCCTCGCTTACATCCTCATATTCGTCAGAGGTATCATTCTTAATTTTATCCTTTACCGCAGCCAGACTTCCTTCCAGCTGCGTGATTTCCGTATATGCAGCTGCGACAGCTGTTTTTAATAAACCGGTAGCGTCCAATTCTTCATCCATGCCGGCCTTGGCATAGGTGATGGCCAGAGCCGCCATATACACTTCCACAGGGCCACCGGATGAAATACCCAGGGCAAGATCGGCATCCCGGGCTGCTTCAGCAGCTTCCCGCAGAGCAGCCATCTCCTCCCGATACGCGATCTCTGCCGCATCAAATTCATGCTGAAGCTGGTCTCTCTGTTCCTTGAGCTCCGCAAGATTTCCCCCGCTTCCCTCTCCGAGCTCAGCCAATTCTGCAGTGAGTTCCCGGATCTCTGCTTCCAATTCAGTGACCTTATTTTTGGCCTGCTGCAGTTCTGCATCGGAAACATAGTGGGCAGCGCTCTCTGTCTGCGCTTCCTGCAGCTTCTTTTGCAGCTGCGCGATTTCATGATCGTCCTGTGCATAATCTTTGGACGAGGTATCAATCAAAGCAAGCCGATAGGCCAAAACCATGGCATCCAGCTCTGCTTTGGCGGCTTCCAATTCGCTGCTTTCACTATCCGCCAGGGTAAAGAGTAAGTCTCCGGCCTGTACGGGGTCGCCAACCTGCACCGCCACAGATTCCACTCTGCGAGTTTGGGGAATGCTGACTTCATAGCTCTGATTTGCCGTTACCGTACCCGTTCCCCGAATTTTTGCATTGATACTGCCGGATTCCGCGTATCGAACAGCAACCTCCGGCAAAGAATGATTCAAAATGGTATTGGAAAAAAGGGTAAGCAGCAGCATGACAGCCAAAAAAACAATGGCAGCATTTTTTACCCAAGCACGTTTTTGGACCTGATCTTGTTCGGACATAATTTTTCTCCTTAACCCTTGACGGAACCAGAATGTGTAATCCCTTCAACCAGATAAGACTCGCCGTGGAGGAATAAAAGCAGCGGCGGAATCATGTAAATGGTCGCAACTGCGAAGGCTACACCTACCTCACCGGTATTGATGGTGGACAAATAGACGGAAAGAGGCTGTTTTGTTTCATCAGCCAAAAGGATCAGCGGCTGCTCCACCATATTCCAGTAATCAATAAAAACCAATATGGCGATAGAATAAATTGCACTTCTGCACTGCGGCAGGCAAACCTGCGTGAATACCTGCCATTCAGTGGCACCATCAATGAAGGCAGCCTCAATCAAAGAGCTGGGAATGCGCTTCATAAATTTCGTCAAAAGAAAGACAGAAAACGGTGCAAAAAATCCGGGGAAAAGCACTGCCCAGCGCGTATTCAGGATCCCAAGCCACTGGGAAACCAGATAATTCGGAACCAGCATCACCTGATAGGGCATGAGCATGAGGATGACATAGACAAAAAAGATCAATTTGCGGATTTTGCTGTTATACCGCATCAGGCTATAAGCCGCCAGCGTGGCAATGCCGACCTGGCCCAGCACAATGGGAACAACAAGCAAAACAGAATTCCAAAATTTAAGCAGATAATCCGGACTGGCCAGGAGCACAGTAAAAAATTGCTTGAACGTAACTTTATCCGGAATGAATTTCAAATTCACATCTTCCGATACATATTTGGTGCTGTCTTTCAGGCTTTCAAAAATCACACCATAGTTGGAAGATAACTCCGACTGAGACATCAGTGAATTGGTAAAGGTCAAAACAGTCGGCAAAAGGAAAAGAATCGCAAAGCCTGCAGCAAGGAGAAACAATGTGCCTCGGCTGAAATAATGTTTCCTTTTCATTATTCCACGTCCTTTCCGAAGCGATCTTCTGCAATAAACAGAATTGCGATAATCACCACCATTACGATGGCCATCAAGACAGCCGCCGCGCTTAGCTTCTGATAATTCAAGGCGTGGAAGGTGTTGTTCATAAAATGCTGCAAAGTATACAGGCTTTCGTAAGGATAGCTGCCTGTGAGCAGATAGATTTCCCGGAACACCTTGAAAGAATTGATCAGAGACAGGATGGCAACGAACAAAATCGTTGGAGAAAGGTACCTTAATTTAATGCGCGTAAACTTATACCAGGGCGAGGCGCCTTCGATATCGGCAACCTCCAGCAAATCATGGGGAATATTGCTCAAAGAAGCCATAAACAAGATCATGTTATAGCCCAGGTTTTTCCACAAAAAGAGAAGAATAACCACGATTTGGGCATGATCGCTTTTCAACCAATCCAGGGCCTGCATGCCAAACAGAGACAAAAATTCATTCGCCGCACCATTGTAATGGAACAAAACCTGCCAAATCAACACGACCGAGGCAACAGGAACCATCATCGGACTCAGGAAAAAGGTACGGAATTGACTTTTTCCGGGGATACGCGCCTCCAGCAGCAGTGCCAGCCCCAGGGCCAGCACCACTGCCAGAGGAACGGCAAGGATCGAAAAGGTAGCGGTATTTTTTGCCGCCAAAAGAAAGGACGAGTTCTGTAAAATCTCCGCAAAGTTTTTCAGGAACACAAAATTATGACGCAAAGGGCTATCGATAAGGGAATAGTAGCATACCACGCAAAATGGCAGCAGGAAAAAAATCAAAACCCCCATCAGACTGGGCCAGAGCATCATCATGCTGACCAGCCGTTCTCGTCCAATATACATCTTTCGGCGTGATTTTTTCATGTGTATCCTCAATCAAAAAGCGTATTTCAGATGCTGCATCACGATTACTCGTTTACATAAATCGATACACGGCTCTGAATGGTTTTCGCGGTTTCTTCTGCAGATTTCTGCCCATTGAAGAAAAGGGCTGCGTCTTCCTGAATGATCTCCAGAATCTTGGTGTTATAACTTACCGTGGAATCGATCCGGGACAGCAGATCCTCAAATTGATCGAGCTGCTCCTGGGTCATAGCGTATACTTCAATTTCGTTGCCGCTGGAATCAACCATGGTGTACTTGGGCTGGATCATTTCATAGCCATTTTCAACAACATGGGTTCCATTGGTCATGGTTTCATTGGTCATGGCTTCTTTCACCAGCTTATCATAAACAGCTTTGTTGGTGGGGAACTGCCAGGCATCCCGCTGCTGATACTCTTCCGTAAACAAAGTGCGGATAAAGCTCCAGGCAGCTTCTTTGTTCTTGGATTCACTGGACATCGCCAGGCTGTTGCTTATGCTCAAAACACTGCCGCAGCCATCAGAGCTGGGGAAGCCGATGTAAGTAATATCCCCACCAAAACGTGCTGCACTGCTGTAAAGGTCATCAAAACTATACAGACTGTAGAAGGTCAGCAAAATTTTCCCCTGAGAAATCAATTCTGCCTCATCAACATACTTATCATCCTCAGACCACTCATAGCTTTCCGGGAAGCCTGCAGCAAATTCCAGCATGGAAATGAAATCCTCGGATTCAAAGTTGCAGGTTCCGGTTTTCCAATCCACAAATTTATTTTCATTAAACATGTAGCTGTAATACAGAATGGTATCCCGGGTTACGTAGGGAGAGAAGGCACTTGCTTCCGGATGAGCTGCCATAACAGCCTTCAGATCATCAAAGGTCCAGCCCGGCTCCGTGCCTACGATATCCGGGTGCCCGATCAGAGTGTTTACGCTAAAGGAGGGGGAAACCTGATAAAGATGTCCTTCGGTCTCCATCGCCTTCAGCGCAGGCTGAACCAGAGCTTCCCGGGAAAGCTCTGCATCGCTGTCAATATAGGCATAAAGATCTTCCAGCAGGCCCTTTGCCGCATACTGCTGAACCGGCAGGGATGTCGTATCCAGAATATCCGGAACATTGCCCGTGATGATCTCCGTATTCAGCTTGGTCAGACCAGCTTCATAGTCTTCATCCGTGTTATACTGGGAGTAATCGATCACCTGAATGCGATAATTCGGGTTCGTCTTGTTGAAATCAATAATAGCGGTGCGAATATTGTAATCCAGCCACATGGTGGCCATGGTGAGAATGGTTTTTTCCGGAACTTCGGAGGCCGGCGTTTTGCTCAGAACGATAAACTCCTGCTTGCCGATATATTCACCGTTCTCATCATAATCATAGCTGCTATTGATGCAGACGATGCGCCCATCATCCAGAGGAATTACATTCCGCATATCATTGCTGTTAATGTCACTATCGATCCAGTTCAGCAGCGCAACGCTTTCACCAGTTTCGGGGTTCACACCATAAAGATAGGAGTTATCCGAGCAATAAACAGCATAATCACCGCCGCCGCTGTACAGGTTATAGGCATTCATCGGCAATTCATAGGTCTTCCCAAAAGCTTTGGTGGCAGGATCGATCTCTTTTATGAGGTAACCGCCTTCCGCACCATACATGCTGATGCCAACCTTGCCGCCGCCCATACGAACCATCGTGTTGATCCATTCTCCCTCAGCAAGGGAAAGCTCAAAAACGGTAGATCCACTGGCAGCATCCAGTGCAAAAACTTTATTTTCGCAGCCAATATAAACATAGCCTTCATTATCAACGCAAAGGCCATTGATATAAAACCACTCCATCTGCTCAGTGAGAGGCGCAAGGTCGATCTGACTGATTTCTGCACCCGTAGGATCCAGCTTTCGCAGGAAATACTGCTCGCCGCCATCCAGCCATTCGCCATTCTCATCATAAGAATAGAGATAAAGATTTTCGGCTACCCAAATATTCCCTTCCTGATCCAAAGTGAAGGAATTGATACTTGCATCACCGGACATTCCTTCCGGAACCTGCATCGGCTTAAATCCTTCCAGCTTTGTCAGCCCGGTTCCATCTATGTTGGCTTTATAGAAGATGGTGCCATATTGCTCTGTCATCCACTCTTCTACAACACCATTGTTCCATTCCAGTTCTTCTGCGGAAGGCTCACGAGTGCCAACCACGCCATAAGAGGAAAAATACAGCATCCCATCATGATAATGTATATTTTGAAGACTTTCCAGACCATCTTCTTCAAGATAAAAATATTCCGGTACATAAACGAACTCAGAATCCACCAAAGAGCCGGATGCGTTGCTTTCCCCTTCTCCACAGGCGGAAAAACTGAACACAAGAGCCAGAGCAAGTAAGATCAGAAGCAATTTTTTCATAACTAGTCTCCTTTAACTAGATTGGTGTACTATAATATATGGTACAGTAGTACATTAGCATGTTTCAGGACTGCTGTCAATGTGAAACACTGCTTGTTAATCAAATCTTAACTATAATATTTAAGACGCGATAAAAATAACAATGTTCCCTTTTCGAGTAAAGCTTTTCTACTTTCAGATCCCCAAAATTCTATTCTGCTGAGAGCGTATTCCCATGCACGGATTCATTTACAGTGGATTCTCTCTGAACCTGTTTTCCTGTGATTTTGCTATACAATTTATCTTTAATACTACTGGCACTGTTTCACTTTTTCTCTGTTTTTTACCAAAAATCACATAAAATGAGAAATAGAGTTCCCCTCAGAAACAAATTTTGCTATACTAAATCTCAGGGATTACCCTGGCGAAAAAATTTTTTCTTCCTGAAAAGGCAGGCGATATGATGAACCGGATCGACTTTCACATAATCAATGAGTGCCGCTGCCGCCATGAACACGATCATCCGCAAATGATCCTCCCCTTAACGGAAGCTTTGCATATGTGGATGGACAGCAAAGAATACCATATTGAACCGGGGGAGCTTTGTCTTATTCCACCTGCCACGGAGCATCAGTGCTTGTGCAAAAGCGGTCTTATTGTGATTGATGTGCCCTTGGCCCTGCTTGGTCGCCAGGATCGGCAGATCCTTTCTGTCCCACAGATTTTTCCGATCCACAAAGAGCTGAAACCCATCGTAGAGCTGATCACAAATGAGCTCACCACAAACCCGAACAGCAGCGCAATCTATTATCTGTATTATTATCTTTACAGCAAAATAATGGAAAATCGAAGTACGCAATCTTTGCGCTACATTCAGGATCATTATGATGAGCCGATCACCGTCAGCTTCCTGGCGGAGATGGAAAATTATAATGTAACGTATTACAACGCTTGGTTCAAGCAGCAGACAGGGATGTCCCCCGCGCAATATTTGCGCCAAATTCGCATGGGAAAAGCGCGGGAACTGCTGAGCGCAACGGATATGGAAATCGTGGATATTGCCATCCAGGTGGGCTATAACAGCCATTCTGCGTTTACCAGAGCCTTTAAAAGCGTCATCGGAATGTCCCCTCAGGAATTCCGCACAAGCTACCATCTTGCCCAAGGGGAATTCACCTCTTCCCACAGCTGAAATTTATATCCCGTCTGATATGAACAGACGGGATATGCTTTATTTTACTCGATTAAGGAGAGAATCCATGGAAAAAAATGCGATTGAGATTCGCTTGGAAAAATTGCGCAGACGAATGTCTGCTCAAAAAATTGACGCCTTGTTTCTTCTGGATCCTGCCAATGTTCGTTATTTAAGCGATTTTACCGGGGAGGATTCCTATCTGCTGATCAGCAGCAAATCCTGCGGGGAGAAAAATTATTTCATAACGGACAGCCGCTATACTGAGCAAGCAGCGGAACAGTGCAAATCTTATGAGGTTCTCACCCACCGGGGGGATTTACCCCCACTTCCCGAGGCGGTGGTGATGCTCTGTAAGGAAATGGGGGCGCAGACTCTGGGCTTCGAAAAGATGCACATCCCCTATCATCTTTATGAAAGCCTGCAAAATACCTGTGCTTCAAGCTTATCTTTTGTTTCTGCGGATTCCCTTCTCCAGGAGCTTCGTGTGGTGAAGGACGAGTGGGAGATCTCCCTCCTCCGGCAGGCCTGCAGATATACCGATCAGGTGTTTTCTGCTGTTTGTGAATTCATTCAAGCAGGAAAAACGGAAAAAGAAATCGAATGGCAGCTTTTTTGTCTTTTCCATGAAATGGGCTGCTCATCCAGCTTCCCTCCGATCGTGGTTTCCGGGCCGAGAGGCGCCATGCCCCACGGCCAGGCTACCGATAAGCCTTTGCAGAATGGAGAATTCCTCACCATGGATTTCGGCTGTATGTATCAAGGCTATCACGCAGATATTACTCGTACGGTATATATTGGCACTCCGGATCAAAGGGCAAAGGAAATTTACAGAATCGTCCTGGAAGCAAATTTGCGTGCGGAGGCAGCTGTGAAAGCAGGGATCCGTGGAGATGAACTGGACGCGGTTGCCAGAGAATATATCACCACCCAGGGCTATGGAAAAAATTTCGGGCATAGCCTGGGTCACGGGGTCGGGCTGGATATTCATGAGCAGCCATTCGTCAGTGCCCGCAGCCAAATGCTGCTCCCCGCCAATAGCCTTATCACCATAGAACCGGGGATTTACATTCCCGGCTGGGGTGGGATTCGCATAGAGGACACAATACTTGTAAAAGAAGAAGGCATGGAAAATTTATTCCTTTCCTCAAAGGAACTCCTTTGCCTCTAAAAATTTCATATGGGAATAAAAACCTCCTTTGCTTTCGTTTCGGCTGCCACCGACTCGATCTATCAACGGAGGTTTTTATGCTTAAGCTTTTTTCTCCACCAGCATAGCGGGTGGTTTTTTTAGGTGAAAAGAAAAGCAGCAGAAAATTTTTCATTTTCTGCTGCTTTTTCTATTTTTTACTTTGGAGTGGGAAAGAAATCCAAGCCAGCCTTTTTCGCCTGGGAAAACTGGTATTTTCTTGGAATCTGATAGATCTTTCCGTTTTTATAAAATTTTGCTCCGGTCTGTCGAAAGCAAAACGCAACACCAGCTTCCCGGCATTGCTCCTTCAGGTCAAGAATCCAATCGTATCTGCAAACCCGGGCATCCGGGCCGCTCTCTCCCCCAACAAGGACCTGATGCACCCAGGGGCCCAGGTATGGGCGTAAGTCAATGGAAGAAAGCAAAGGTTCGCAAACGATGCTTTTTCTGGCAATGGGCACACTTCTGAAAATCGGCAGACGCGTCTCTGCCATATCCTGATTTTCTACAGTGCAGCAAATATGCACGTTCGGATAAGCTGTTCCCCAATCATCAGGCAGGACTTCTGTAAACCGATGAATGCGCTTCGTGATGAAAAGAAACTGCAAATCCGCTCGTTTTTTCATCATCGCCCAGGCCTCATCCCGCCAGGGATCTGCATCTTCCAGCAGGAAATCAGAAGAAAAACAAGTCCAAACCTGTTCGCCTGGGGGAATTTTATAGCTGCCATCCCGCTTCTTTTTCACGGGCAGATTAAACTCCTGAGTACGAAAAACGATGGAAGCATCCCGTCCATGCTGAGCATCGATCCGATAAACATAGCAATGCAGACAGCCGGAGGAGATTTTGTGGCAGCCATGCCAAGGGTTCCATCCGACCATGCTCAATTCTCCAAAAGTGCCAATAAATCGCAGAATTCCTGAATCGCAAAATCATAATGCTCAACTTTTCCAAAGCCATAGGCGGCCCAAATAAAAGGAATTTGAACCTCATCTGCCGCAAGCTGATCCACCAGAGCATCACCCACAAAAACAGGCTGTTTCAATCCGTATTTTTTTATCAAAGCAAGCGTGTTTGCGCCCTTCTGCTGTTTGCTGTCCCCAAAGCTGATGTGATCGAGAAAGCAGCTCCCAAAGCCGCTGACTTCCAGGAAATTTTCAATATAACCTTGCTCACAGTTGCTGACGATAAAAAGGGGAGCTCTTTTTTTCAAAGCAAGCAGCGTCTCTTCCACATGGGGATAGATTTCTCCGCCTACTTCGCGTAAATGCCGGTGCTCTTCTTCCAGGCATTCCTCCATCAAATGCATGCGGAGATTTTCTTCCAAATGGGGCATAAGGCGATGAGCTATATCATCAATGCACAGGCCCATGCAGGAGCGCACGTCGTTTAGATCAAAATGAATGTTAAACTGCGGATAACGGGCGAGGCAACGCTGCCAAGAAGCAGCAATCCCAGCTACTGAATCCCACAAGGTGCCATCCAGATCAAAAAAGATTCCATCAGGGAAAAAACCAAGTTTCATGGCAGAGTTCTACTCCTTATTGACAGTTTATTTTTCGCACGTTTGCTTTTCAAGTCGGGTTCTCTCTTATTTTTGTAGCAATAATTTTTCTAATTTACCTGAAGGTGAAAGAATTCATTTGACTATTGACGAAATTCCTCATAAATTATAATATTAAAACATGCTTGTTGATTTACAACTTTCCCCAAAATAAAATGCATTATAGCGGAAAGGAAATCATAAATGGATAATCAACGCTTCGCAGCACGCCTAAAGCAGCTGATGGAAAAAGAAAACATCTCCAAACAGGATATCGTGAAACACTTTGATATATCCACATCCGCAATCAATTCCTGGCTTTCCGGGAAAAAATTCCCAAATGGGATCTGCTCTTTCATTTGGCAGATTATTTTCATGTATCGCTTTCCGTTCTTTTGGGCATCGATGAACTTATATCATAAATGCATACCCAAATACAGCAGCCGGGCTGCCCGCTCGGCAGCCTGATATAACAGATCAGGGGATTGCACAAAAGATTCTTTGGAAACCGCATAGCCCCTGCTTATTGGAACCGGAATGGCCAAATCCTGCTGAAAATAGCTGCTGTCTTCCGCATTCCAGGATCCGACCAACATGATGATGGGAATGTTTTTCTCTTTGCAGCAAAGATATAATCCGGGAAGAAGCCTTCCCGGGCTATAAGGACCGGCCACTTCTTCAGCAGCAGTGATCAGCAAATCCGCTTGATCCATTGCATAAGAAAAAGCCGATAAATCCAGCATCGTCTCAATTCCCGAACGAAGCTCCGCCTGCAAAAAAATATGTAAAGCTGCAGCGAGTCCACCACAGGACCCAGCCCAGGGAAGATCAGAAATCTTCCGTCCGCAATGCAGCTCCAGCTTTGTACAATAGTTTTCCATCCCTGCTTCCAGAAACTCTTTTTGTCTCTGTGAGGCTCCCTTGCCGGATGAATGGACTAAGCTTGCCTCCGGAATACCCAATAAGGGGGATTTCACATCGCACAAAGCAACGATTTCCACAGCAGAGCAGTCCATAATACTCTGAACATCAATCGAAGAGATTTGCCCCAAGCTTCTTCCTGTAGGAGCCAAAGTATGCCCTTGTGCATTCAAAAAACGTCCACCCAGTGCCGCAATCGCCCCGATCCCGCCATCATTGACAATGCAATCCCCCAAAGCCACATAGATTCTGCGATAGCCTTGGGTAATCGCATGACGAATCAACAGCCCCACTCCCCAGGAGCTGGTGTTATATGGATTCAGCTCCGCTTGGGGCAGCTGGGAAAAACCAATGGCCTGGGCTGCCTCAATTACGGCAGTATGGGAGTCCAGGGAAATATATTCTGCGATGATATCTCTGCCAATCGCATCCGTTGTGACCGCTTGTATTCGTTTGCCATTCCGCAGGCCCAATAAGACCTCATTTGTCCCTTCTCCTCCGTCTGCCAAAGGCATGCTGATGAGCTTAGCTTGAGGAAAAACTTTTCGAAAAGCCCTGGAGATTTGTTCTTCTGCCTGAAATGGCGTTAAAACATCTTTAAAAGCGCCCGGTGCACAGATGATTTTCATTTCCACCTCATAATATATAAAGCCGTCTCTGGCCAATATTTGTATATATATTATAGCACATCCTTTTTATGAAGTAAAACAAGAGCAGGGATCTCCTTTGGAACGAAGCCTCCCTGCTCTTATTTTATCTGCTGTCAAGGGCTATCCCCTGCTCTTCCATCCATTTTGCCTTAGAACGAATTAATTCATCCAACATTTTTGAGTGATCCCCTCTACTCTTTTCAAGATAGGATTGCATGTTAGATAGATCATGATATGTGAGCGCAGGATAATCCTTTCCAATAAAGCTGCCGTCTGTTCGAATCCCATACTGCAGATCCCCGTCCTCTTTTATCCAGGATAGGCCGCTTTCCTCAATACCCAAAAGCAAAAGGTCGGCCACAGAAATGTAATACGGAACCCCCGTGTGATATAGAAATAGCGCCTCAGCCAGCTGATGATTCAGCGAGCAATGGCTTTTGACGGAAGAATCCCTCCATCCATAATCAGAGACCAGAACTCCCTGCTTCATTCCCGGCAGAGAAAAGCTATGGGTTTCTATGTGTTTACAAAGGAAATCAGCATATTCCAAGGCGGTGTGCGTGAATTCCCGCACGGCAAACTTTTCTCCCGCCAGCAGATAGGCCTCTGCCAGGTCTGTATTCCAGCGGGTATCAAAATAAAATGCCCCGATCCCATATTCCTGCTCCAGCCAGTTGCTGCCGGTGGAGGTCGGCACATAGCCGGATTCCGTATAATTCTGTCGGATCAGATCCAGCATAGCCAGAGCCAGATCCTCTGCCGCGCGGGAACCTCCGGTCAGCACAAAACGACATGGGATATAGCTGGCCGGGTTCAGGAAGAATATCCCTTCGCCACCCGGTTTGTAGCTGTCCGGAGTCTGTTGATACATCCCGTACCAGCACCAGCGCATTTCACCGGTGAAACGATATACCGGCCAAATTTCTTCCATCGCCGGGTTTGTCCAGTCAATCAAAGGAGCTTCCGATGCCAGCATCCACCAGTGGCGCACAACAAATTTGCCCGCTTCCTGTTCCGGCCAGGTCAGGCCAATTTCCCATTTGTCATTCTCAAGCCGTTCCAAATATAGGCTACCATGCAGCTTCGGAATTTCCTTCAGGCAGCTCCTTTCAATCTCCTCATAAGCAAAGGGAGGTGAAAGAATAAAATCATCGGAATCGAAAGAAATAAAAAGCATTTCCCTTCCTTGAAAAGACTCCGGATCCTCCAGAATCACCCACTCTTTTTGTGCATCATCATAATACCGGAGCCTGCAATGCTGCGAATCAATAATCCATTTTCCTGGCTTTTCTCCATCATAGGCCTTCTGCTGCCAAAAAATATCTCCGTTCGGGAAAAAATAAGCCAGGCCTTCGCTGTTCTGGGAAAAATATAATTTTTTCTCCACTTGTCCCTGCCCCGTGGATAAGGTAAGTGACGCTTCAGTTTCAGGCATATCTGTTTTTTCCCAATCCAGATCAACTCCCCGTACTGGTGTGCCCGCCGTAGTTTCTTTGTCTGCCTTTTCCGGGGAAAACAAAAGCAGAGGCAGCAAAATGAATGCCAACAAAAACCCGGAACAGAAGCTCCGCATACTCTCACCCCCAAAAGAAAAGCCATTTGTTGCCATGAGTGTATCACAGCAGCAAACGGCTTTTTTCTGAAAGTGACCTTCCGCTATAGCAGCTCCATAAGCTGCGTCGCCTCTTCCAGATCCAGCTCTGCCAGCAGCGAATGAATGCTTTCCACAACGCTCAGCGTCTCTTCTTCTGAGCTGTGATAGCTGTTTTCCAGATAATCCCGAACCACAAAACTGCAAGCCTTTTTCAGCTCTGGATCCCGGGTGATTTGCAAAAGCTGCTGTGCGTTGGAAAACGAAAGGTCCGGGTGCAAAATATCAATTTTGTGCAAAGCATAAATCAGAACACATTCCAAACGGTTGCGGGCGCAGAGACCTTCCATATGGGCCAGCTCCAACATGGTATTCAGGCTATCCGGCGTCATATCGAGGTACAGCCCCAAGGCAATAAGCTGCTCCCTCCGGGGAATGCTCCCATGCTGATAAAGCGAAGACAAAATCTTTTCAAAGCGCGGCGGTAAACCAATTGCCTCTGCCCAGGCATGCAGGCTGAAGGAGCGTCCTTCAATGATCGCCAATTCCCACTGACGCATATGGAGGAAATCCCGGATATACTGGCTCAATTTGCTTCTTTGTATGGCAAACAGATCCTGATTTTCCTGCACGAACTGCAAAAAATGCGCTGCATCGTCGAGTTTCAACAACTGACCATGCAGGCTGATCGTTTCTTCCTCCCGCCCCGGATCGGCTTCCCTGCTGCTGCAGCGATCATACAGACAAAGGGCATCCCCATAAGAACCGCCTTTTTTCAATGTAAACAGACAGGCTGCATCAAACAGGTCTTTGGCATAAAGCCCATGATAGCCGCCATAGCGAACCAACATGCGGTTCAGCTCCGCTTCCGTCATCCCCAGGCCAAAGCCAATTTTAATATAGGTGGAGCGACTTCTGGGGGCGCCGCCGGAAATGCACCATTTTTTTAAGGTGTTTTTGCTGATTCCGCAAATTTGCGCGAACTGCTGGTAGCTCAGTCCGCTTTCGTCCAGTGCCGCGTTGATAAAGCTTTTCCAGTTCAGATAATACTGTTCATTGCGGCGGAGGATTTCCAGAAGGTCATCATTGTCTTCGCATTTCTCTGCTTGCCGCGCCAGATAGCTTGTATCCAAAGTTTGCTCTCTCATTCTGCCTCATCCCATTCACATACAAAACCCACTTTGCTACGGTCGAAAACTTCCAGGCCATTGTTATGAGAGTCATTCCACACCCAACCCTCGCTCTGCCGATTCATCAGCATCAGGTAATACTCGCCCTCTCCCGCATTATTGGGCTCATTGGTTCCCCAGGCTGCATAAGAGAATCTCTCCCCCGTCAGCCATTGAAATCCATTGGCTGCATTCAAATTGTTTGCTCCGATCCAGGCAGCCTCCAATCCGGCCTCATCCAGCAAAGCCAGAACCTCTGCCTCTTCTTTGCGGGAGGTGATGGTGGCCAGATGACCGCCTCTGGATTCACAATAAACCTTTGCCTTTTCCCAGGTCAAATCTTGCAGAATCACTTCGTAAGTACTGATAACCACTGTCTCTTCTTCATCGATACCGCTGACAAAAAAATCGGTGCCTTGCGCCAAAGGCTCAGCAAGCTGCTGAGGCAGAAGATATTGCCCTGCCGTAAATCCCGCAGCTCCGGAGGCAATACACAAAACCAGAACGAGCAAAGTTCGAAGCCAGGGCGCCTTTTTCTTTTTCAGGCGTCGCCCCTCCAAGGCAAAACGCATTTCATTTGCGGAAGAAAAACGCTGCTCCGGATCAAAAGCCATTGCTTTCGCAAGTGCCTTTTTCAAAAGCTCGCTCCCATTTTTAGGAGATGGAATTTTAGCTCCCTGCCTCCGTTTGCGGATGGCAGCTTCCCTCTGGCTATAGGTGGAATTCTCATCCATAAAGGGCAAAAAGTTCCCATTCAGCAGCTGATAAAGCACCAAGCCCAGCGAATAAAAATCCGCACGCCGATCATAGTTCCCCAAAATCACTTCGGGAGCCATATAGGCTGTTGTTCCGGCTACAGTCTGGAGCAAGCTTTCTTCTCCGGCACTGGCACTAACCCCAAAATCTCCCAATAAAAAACGGCCATCCTCACTGCGATACAGATTCCCCGGTTTGATGTCCCGGTGGACAATATCCCGGCTGTGAGCCGTTGCCAGAGCGACGCAAATTTGGCGCCCCAAATCCCTCACTTCTTTTTCCGAAAAATCATGTCCATCCCGAATATCATCCGCCAGGCAGGTCAGATACTCCATGCGGATCAGCACATCATAAGAAATAATCGTACCCCGATCATCTCTGCAGGGCAGAATCATATCTTCCAAATAAGCAACAATATAGGGGCAATCCCGAAGCCTCTCCATCCGCTCGATCTCATCCACAGCTTTGGCCAGCTGTGCAGCCATCTCTTCTTCCGAGCCCCGAATCTGAATTACTTTTACTACGGACCGAAGCGTCTTATCCAGCCGCTGCCGGGATAGCTCATAAACCGCGGAGCCACTGCCGGAATACAATCGCCGCCCCAAATACCAGGAGCCCCACAGTGGCTCATATGAGTGCAATCTTTGTTCCAAGGGCAGCATAGTCAGGCTCCTTTCGCCGATTCTCTTACAAACTAATAATATACCAGGCCAATAACGAAGTTATTTCGGGTACTTATTCTAAAGGAAAACGCGCTGCAGGTAAGTGAAGCAGCTTCTTCCCCAATAAAAAACAAGACAAAATAGAATGCACAAAAGGGCATTCTATTTTGCCTGCAAGTGTTTTAATAAAGCCGCAAATGCGGGGAGATCCATCTGCTCTGCACGAATACTGGGGCTCAAATCGCAGGCAAGCAAAGCCGCTGTGATTTGCTCTCTGCTGAAACGCATACCATCCTGTCGCTGATAGGCGCCGCTCAAGGTATTCGCCAGCTGCTTTCTGCGCTGAGAAAAAGCCGCTTCTACCAAGGCCATCAGGGGCTCCAAGTCTACATCAACCGATGGCGTTTCTCTGCGGCTTAATTGAATCACAGCAGAATGCACTGCCGGTGCCGGGTAAAAGGACTCCGGTGGGACAACAAACAGCAAACGGGCGTCTGCACAATACTGTGTCAGCAGAGAAAGCGGCCCATTCTCCCGTCCCGGACCCGAACAAATGCGCTGGGCGGCCTCTCTCTGCAGCATAAGCGTAGCTCGTTTCCAGGGCCCCCCGGCCAAAAGAAAATGCTGCAGCAGCGAAGTGGTTATGTTATAGGGAAGATTTGCCACAAGGTGATAGGATGAGATATTATGCTCCCGGCAATAGGCTTCATAGTCAAAAGTAAGCGCATCCAAACAGCATACTTCTACCTGAGGTTCAAATGCAAAAATATCCTTCAGCCGTTCCGCAAAAGCACATTCGATTTCCAGCAATAAGAGCCGCCCGGAACAGGCCGCCAGGCGCTGAGACAATGCTCCAAGCCCGGGGCCAATTTCCAGAACAGCATCCTCCGAAGAGAGAGCTGCTGCATCCAGGATGCGCTCCACGACAGAGGGATCAATCAAAAAATTTTGTCCCCGAAGGCGATGCGGGTTCACACCCATTCCCTGGAGAATTTGCTTTATCATCTGAATATCGTACATAATCAATCCGCTAAAATATAGATAACAACATCACGCCGCCCCCAGCTGAGGCATTCCTGCTCTGTATCCATATAAAGGTCAACAATCTTGCCATTGATCGCGCCGCCAGTATCCTCTGCCGTCGCGAAGCCATAGCCAACGACATAAACCTTGGTTCCCAATGGGATGACTTCCGGATCCACCGCGATCGTACCTCGTTTGGGCCAGGTTCCGGTAAAGGTAGTGTTCCCCGTCCAGGTATAGGCCGTGGTCTCGATTTCATACCGCTCTTTATAATAGAAAGTGGCTCCATCTTCCGTTTGCGCCGTATGAAGGACGGGATTTCCTTCTGCATCCAGCTCTGCAAGAACAGCAGATGCCGAGGGGCCAACCCCTATGATCTTCTCTTCCGGTTCACGGATAATTTTGGCGTCCAGCTCTTTTCGAGAAACTTCGACGTTGTTTTCATATGTAACTTCGTAGGTGCATTGCCGGCTTCCCTTGCGGCCTTCCGAAACCACGGTGGAGCTTCCCGGGGCCAGATAGGTTCTTTCCTGCTCCACCTCGGGGGGCTCGATCGCCTCCTCCACAGTAATGGTCTCCACCCGAAGACGTTTTACCTCAATATCCGTTGGGGTATAAATATATTGCAGCAGGGGCAGGGATACCGTATCCATAGGCCCCAGCTTAATCCCGGCCAGCTCCAGGGCTTCTTTCACCGTGATGGGCTGGCTTTCCAAAGAATAAATCTCACCATCTGCCAAAACAGAAATCGGCACGCTTAAGCGCAGCCAAACAGTCATCCCATCATAAAGAGGTTGATCCAATTCCTGCCCTAAGTAATCGTTTTCATCCAAAAGAATACGCTGTTCATTGAGCAACTCCTCAATGGTTGAAGCATTCGTGAGAATTTGCTGCGGGGTACTATTAACGTTCATAATCACATGGATTGCTGTCAGCTCATCGACAGCAACTACACCCATCGAAAAGCTGCCGGTATAAATTCCCCAGCCGACACCGAGCAACAAAAGAATCAGGCAAACCGTAATCAAGAATTTGTGTGCAGAAACTTTCTTTTTGGGGCCTTCCTTTGTTTTTTCCGGAGCCTGGGTTGTGATTCCATGGTAAATCGGCTTGGTTTCAACGACCTTCGCCTGCCCAAGCTGATTCAAATCCTGCTTATTCAGATTGCCGCGTATTTTGACCATGGGTCCTCCACAAATATTTTAAGCCCAAAAGGAGTACATAATCCTTTTTATTATAGTTTAATTCAATTCAAAGGTCAAGTAAGCAGCCCAAATATCCTGAAACTCCCCATATTCAGCGTCCTTTCGGCACCGGCATTGCGGAAAAAGGGCCGGCGGAAAATGGCAGATAGAAAAAATCCGATCTCCCAAGGGTTACTTCTTATAGGTACAATTTGTGAACCATGGGGGTAACACTGGTACGGGACAAGAAAATCTGCAAGTTATTACATTGTGATAGCTTGCAGATTTTTGCATTTTAGGTACAGCTTTCTACCACCACCTGTAATTG
>JAFSHU010000085.1 GCA_017440145.1 Bacillota bacterium | reverse complement strand
CCTGTGGCGACAGCTCCTTTTTGAAAGGTTTCCCGGCTTCGCCGGGAAACCGAGAGATTCGCCACGTCGTTTTGCTGGGAGATATTATATATCTCCGCAGCAAAAACTTCCTCGCAATGACAATCGCTTGCCTTCCCCTTTTCCATGCGAATCAAAGGCTCTGCCTTTGATTCGCCTCCACAACTCATAACTCTAAGCTCATAACTCATAACTGTTTCCGTTCCGGCCTACTCCCATTCCACCAGCTGCGGCTCCATGTAATACAGGATGTGGCTTTCAGAGGCTTCTCCATCCTCCTGGGCGAAATCCACATAGCAATAGCCGCCGCTGATCTCCTCCATGATGCGCAGCAGCGCCCCCTTATCCACGCCCTGCTCCGGCACCTCTTCGGCCAGCCAGAGCTTGGCGTATTCATAGGCCGCCCGCAGCTCCAGATCAAGATAGCTGATGGGGAAATCCGCGATGCGCCCATCCGGCCCCTTTTCCCGCAGCTGCTGCCGGGCAGCGATCATATCCTCCGGGAAAGTCCCTGCTGCTTCGTCATCCTCCCTCGTGCTGCTGCGGATGCTCTCCATGGCAGAAGCGGCCGAGGGCCTGGGGAAAAGGGTGCCGAGGTAAAGCCCCCCATGCTCCAGAACCCCGGCAAGGATGGAGGACTGCCGCGATCCGCTGCTGGTAAAGGCGGTCTTTTCGCCGTATTGGGCGATCTTTTCCGGAATATCCTCTGTTACGAATTGGTGGCCATCGTGGCGCATGGCATAGGGGATGATCTCCGGCAGCAGGCGAATGCCCAGCTCTCCGCAGGTCTGCGCCAGCGCCGCCAGAATCTCCCCATAAAGCGCATCGTCCAGCTGCTCCCCGTATTCATAATAGACCAGGCTTTCCGCGCCCATCTTTTCCGCCTTTTCCACGATGCGGCGGGCCTGGGCGGCAGCGTCGAATTCCAGGCGCAGCTCTGCCGGGGCCGTGGGCTGCTCCATTCTGCTGCTGGAAAGGCAGAGGATCCGCAGCAGCTCCGGCCGCTGCTTCGCCGCCTCCTCCAGGGCCAGATCCATGCCTTCGATGGTCGGGTCAAAGATGATCGCGCCCACATCCTCGTTCTTCAACAGGGGCTGGAGGCTATCCACAAGCTCCTCCGGCGTCCAGGGGTATTGCTCCGCCCAGTTTAGCGGGATGATGTTTTCCTGCTCCTCTTCCGGGAAGATGCCCAGCCCGAAGCCGGGGCCGGTGCTGACCAGGGCGATTTTCTGCCCCAGCTGACTCCGATCAATGGCAGCAGGCTGGCTTTCCTCCGGGGCTTCCGCTTCAGCGGGGGATTGTTCCCCGGCGCAGGCGGAGAGCAGCAGGCAGAACAGCAGCAGGATACACAGGATTCGTCTTTTCATTGGGCTTCGCTCCTTTCATGTCTTTGGCAAGGGGTATTTTTATTGGGCTTTCCCATGTGTATCAAAGGGCTTCGAAGTGGGTAAACCGTCCCTTCTTTGAAAAGAAGGGACCCAGGAAACTTTAACTTTTGGTCACAGGGGAAACTTTCACCCTGCGTCATTGCAAGGCAGCTAAGCTGAGGATTTGCGCCAGCAAAGCCCAGCTTCGCAAGGTGGCAATTTTTGCAGAACCCCCATACGAAGGCGGCAAAAAGGAGCGTCTGCGCACCAGGCGCAGGGAGCCCTGTGGCGACAGCTCCTTTTTGAAAGGTTTCCCGGCTTCGCCGGGAAACCGAGAGATTCGCCACGTCGTTTTGCTGGGAGATATTATATATCTCCGCAGCAAAAACTTCCTCGCAATGACAATCGCTTGCCTTCCCCTTT
>JAFSHU010000084.1 GCA_017440145.1 Bacillota bacterium | reverse complement strand
GAAGCTGAATTTGCTGGGCTTTTACGGGCAGAACGGCAAACCCCTGCGCGAGGATGGGGTTCTGGATCAGGATACGCTGCTGGCGTGGAATGACAAGACTTATGGCGGTGTGCTGCTGGGGAGCAACAACAGCCCGATGGCGAAAGCGCAGCGGGAGTGGGAGAAAGGAGAACGAAAAACGGATAGAGAGCTGGCTATTGAACGATTGAATGCGATCATTGATCGGCAATACCCGGAGTCTGCACCTGTTGACCTGTGGGAAGCCGTTAGTAAAAATCGTCCTTTTGCAGGAATCGGTGCTTCTGCTGACTTAATGAAAAATCTTATTGCTTTTGCGGCAGATATCCGAATGAATAATGCCTTCGCTGCCATTGATAAAAATCGTGATGCTATTTTGGAAACAGCATCACGATTTAACATCCCTGCGGAGGTGATTGCCTCTGTGATTTTGAAAGAGCAATACACGCAGAGCATACCTGATTGGCTTGCTAATATTACTACTGCTTTGGGGAAAATAAATCCAAATATAAAGGAGATTGTGTATCAAATTTTTGATAAAAATATTTTGGGTACACATTCCATGGGTTTAGGAGCAATTTTTCCACATACTGCAAGAGCGGCATGGGGTAAGATGAAGGATGAGGGAATTGAAACCAGCTTACCAGAAGATGATTGGCTTTTGCAATTTCGGCTTTCTTCCAATGATCATTTTAATATTCAGACCATAGGAGCAGTGTTGGCAAATGAAGCCATAAGCCGGGGGTATGCTGATTCGGTAGCTGATTTGAAAAATTTATCATATAAGGATTGGCAGGCTATTTTTGTTGTTTATAATGGTAGTGGTGATGATGCTATCAGATATAGCGACTTTGTTTACGAATATCTTCCTTATATGCGTGATTTTCTTGGTCATTGATTAGGAAAAAATAGAAACGTAATATAGGTTGGTCGTATCCTCCTCGCGCTCCATGAACTGGAAATGAAAGTCTACAATGCTGTACTCGGGGCGATAATCCGGGGAGAGCGCCGGGCTGACATCCAGGAGGACGCCGCTGGGTGGATTATAGAAAGGGTTCAATCGTTTTGGGCCAAGGGCATCTTCCAGCTGCTCCGCATAGTAGTCTTGAAGCTCTTCCTGGGAGAGTTCACTCTTAATCAGGATGATGGCGATGAAATCCTGGCGATCACTGCTGCCACCGTCGATATTGCCACCATCGGTCATCTTATCCAGAAGGATCGTTTCCGCCGGCAGAGGACATTCGAAGAGCTGCTGCTTGAAGGGGTATTCTATGATCCAGAAGCTGATCCCAAGAACAAGAACGATTAGAAAAGGGAGTAGCCAGATAAATATGAGTATGGGGAGTAGGATTTTTCCCGCTTTGGTCAGGTTATCTGTGTTTATGCACATATTCGCTCTCCTCTCAGTTTGCACGCTGGCGTACCATAAAGATTCTCCTTTTCATTAGCCATCCCTGCTATCTTTCCGCACAAGAAACCCCCCGGCTTTCCCCTGATATGGGTGAGAGCCGGGGGCTTTTTTGTTTGCGCTGGCCGACGCTGGGGCAGCAGAGTGGGATCGGTGCGCGGAGCCTGCCGCAGAGCAGCGGGAAGCAGGATTATGTCTCCCGGCAGGTGGAGAAGAACCTGGCGGAAGTGCTTCTGAGGGCAGACGCAGGAGCCCAGCAGGTCTTTACCGGCAGGCAAGCCATCGCGGAGGAACAACAGAAGCTGAATTTGCTGGGCTTTTACGGGCAGAACGGCAAGCCCCTGCGCGAGGATGGGATTCTGGATCAGGATACGCTGCTGGCGTGGAATGACAAGACCTATGGCGGCGTGCTGCTGGGGAGCAACAACAGCCCGATGGCGAAAGCGCAGCGGGAGTGGAATAGTAATTTTACAAAAGGAAATAGTCTTAAAGTCGACTATGCTGTTGAAGAAATTTTTTCTGAAGAGGAACTTCGTCAGGTGGTGAATTCAGATTTCAATGCTAAAAGG
>JAFSHU010000083.1 GCA_017440145.1 Bacillota bacterium | reverse complement strand
AGCGATGGTGCAGGCCCAGGCGATGAGGTCATCAACGCTGTCCCAGTCACCAAAGCGTTCCGGATAAGCTTCCTTCAGAACTTCCCAGTCCTCGGGGATGACGCGGTATTCCGGATCACCGATGTGGGAGTTGCCTTCTTCATCGGTGTACCAGAGACCCAGGTCGCCGTTGAAGAAGAGGCGTTTGAAGAGTTCGAAGCCATAAGGTTCATAACGGAACAGTTCTTCACGGGTGTTGATGGGCGTCCAGGTACCATCGTTGATGCCCATGAACTGTTCACGCATGGTGCTGTGGAAGAAGGTGGAACCGGTGGAGATGTATTCACCGCGGTTGCGCAGGTAAGCGCCTTCGGTGTTGTTTTCATTCCACCAGGCACGACCGTTTTCAGGAGCAACAGCAGTCAGCCAGGCAGCGGTCATGTCGTTATACATGTCCATACCGTAGCAGCCGTTGCCGCTGGTGAAGGAGTCGATGCCGTGGCCGCCTTCATGGTAGACCAGGTTCTCGTTCTTGTAACGAGTCATCTGAGCATTCTTTTCAACCATGGTTTCGTCAGCCTGGAAGGTGGTACCGCCCCAACCTTCAACATAGAGCCAGACATGGAAACCATTGCTGATCTGGTTGCGGTGGGTGGGCTGCATGGCTGCATGGTGGGTATAGGTGTAGCCACCGATCAGCTGCATGCCGCCGCCGCGTTTGGTAGCGCCGTCAGCGATTCTCTGACCGGGGTTGTCATAGGTGACGCCTTCGGTCAGGATCGGGCTGGCAGCCAGCTTGTTGGCCGCATTGCGGTCAGAGTTGTTCTGCATGGAACCAGCGCCGTTGGTCACGGTGCCAACGATATCTTCCGGCAGATCTTCGCCGCCGGCAGTCAGATCATAGTGGATGGTGCTGTTGTTGACCAGGGAGGAGTCATAGAGGTGTGCTGCAACCTTAACGCTCTCTTCGCTGGCAACAGAGTCAGCATAGATGTAGATACCGGTCAGCGGGGAACGGTAAACAGTACCCATCCAGGGGTTGAAGTTTGCTTCAACAGCTTCGTTGGAGAGAGCATTGCCTGCCCAGTCCAGAATGGGTTCAGCGCCGACATACTTGACTTCAACTTTGCCGACTGCGCCGGCGCCGTATTCGTTAATGGCCTGTTCCAGGGTGACCATTTCGCCGTAGCCCAGAGCGTATTCGCCGGGCTGCTCATCATCAGCGATCCAGCCGCCGTTGGAGACTTTGCGTTCTTCAATGTCTTCAGCAGTGAAGCCCTTGAAGTCCTTGCCGTAAGGCTTGCCATTGTCCAGGACAGTGCCGTTGGGCATGCGCAGGGTGATGGTGCGCCAGACATAGCCGCCCTGCATGGAAATGCCTTCGACCTTTTTGCCATCGATGGTGACTTCCCAGTTTGCAGCATCGGCTGCAGGGGTGATGGTGCTGATTTCGCGGTCGAATTTGATTTCCAGCATGTTGTCGGCAATGATGTCCACGTGTTCGATACCCAGAGCTGCGCGTTCGCCTTCAGCGCTGTAGTTATCGACCTGGCTCTGCCAGAACCAGGGATGGCTGTTCTTCAGAACATCGTTGCGGAAGTCATTGCTGGTGATGGACTGGCTGTTGTTACCGGTG
The DNA here is from genome assembly GCA_017440145.1 of Bacillota bacterium. Lineage (GTDB taxonomy): Bacteria > Bacillota > Dehalobacteriia > UBA4068 > UBA4068 > RGIG3155. Next base: position 38,826 of record JAFSHU010000083.1, on the reverse strand, counting down.
AACCAGTGATAACGGCCATGAATACCAGCGATGACATTGTACAGAGCTTCATCGTAATCATGCAGCTCTTCACGGGTATTGACCGGGAAGCGATCGGTACCCCAGGAACCGTCAGCGGATTCGGGGATCATCTCGAAGTGGGTCAGTACGCCGTAAACATAGTAGTTCTCCAGGCTTTCGATGGCTTTGGTACCAGCCCACAGACCGGCGGCTTTGGCTGCTTCATAAGCTTCAGCCAGCTGCAGGTCATAGCGGAAGGTATCTTCTGCGGAGAAGAAGCCAACGGGGAAGCGCAGGCTGCCTTCCACAACGCCGAACTGATAGTAGAGGCGCAGGAAGTCTTCGCCCAGCTGGAAGAAGTCGTCGTTCACACGAGCGGGAGTGCCGTCATCGTTCAGCACTTCGCTGTCGTGACGCATAACTTCGTCAGCGGTGGTGACCAGGATGGGTTTCTCAACGGAACCGGCGATACCGGTGCGGCTGTAGGTGTCTTCGGTTTCGCCGTAGACATACAGACCACGGTATGCAGGATCTTCGTAGACGGACTGTTCAGCACCAACAATGTGCATGCACAGACCGGCTTCCATGGCGGGCAGGTTCAGATATTCGGAACGGCCAACCATGCCGTTGATGCCTTCGCCCACTGCCTTGGTGATGTAGTCAGTGGTATACTGACGAATCTTGTCATTGGGCGTGGAGGAGAAGCTGACGTCAGCTTTTTTGTTGTCAGACCATTTGCTGCCGGTGGCTTCCACGTTGCCGGCCAGGGTGGAACCCCAGGCATCCATGGAGGACATATGGCCGCGCTGAATTTCTTCAAAGAAGGGAACGAATTCAGCAGTTTTGGCGTTAACAGTCAGCTTGGCTGCTGCTGCGGGGCCCATTTGAGACTGGGTATCCGCAAACAGGTCAACTTCGCGGCGCTGGATGCGGGGCTGGCCCACTTCCAGAGCTTCCTTCAGGCGGACGTTGACAACGCCGCCGCGGGCAGCGTAGGGACCAAAATCGAAGTAGGACAGGAATTCCCACTCGACTTTTTCGCCATCGTATTCGATGGTAAAGATTCCCTGAGCCTGTTCGTTAGAGGTAACGGGTTCGTTATATTCGATTTCGATCACATCTTCAGAAATCAGAGTGATGTCACCCAGATCGGCTGCCAGAGCTTCGGGAGCATAGCCGCAGGTGATGAGCATCGCCATAACGAGTACGAACAGAGTCATCAGGGAGGAACTGTGTTTCTTAAAGAGATTACTCACAGTTTTTTCACTCCTCTTTTTAATAGTGATGCAGATTTGTTTCATTATACCTACATGGAGCTTCTGCTTTTTGAGAAAAGCAGAAGCCTTTAGCCCCTTGCAGCTTGCGCCGCAAGGTCTTTGGGGTGACGGGTGCAAGGAATAAGAAAACTTTGTTTTTTCAGCCTACAGACAACACCTCCTAATAGTAGATTTTTCAAACACCTACTAAAAAACTAACAGTTCACATTGAGCAAAATGGGAGGTAAATTCATAAACCTGTACTCAGTTTGCACTTAGTCCACATTTTACCCATGCAATCTTAATTATATCGAAATTTAAGCTGGAAGTCAATTTATTGCTTCTGCCGAAGGCGATTCTTTCCCCTAATTTTGAATAATAAGAGGAAATATTTGTTTTAGGAAATTTATCCTGCAATTTGAGAGTCTTTTATTTGTTGCTTTTTTAATTCTTTTTTCAGGATAGGATTGGCAAGAAAAACTATATTTTTCACGCACAGAACCCGCTGCAGCTTTTCAGCAAACAGCGGGTTCTGATTTTTTATTGTTTGTTTGATTAGGCCTGGGTGGCTGCCATCTCAGACATGCGGAGCCGATAGGCTTTTACCTGATGCCCGAAGGTGTTGTTGGGGTTGTTCTGGAAGTTGAACATCGGGGTGTTATAATCCAGCAGCCCCAGATAGCAGGCTTCCAGCTTTTCTTCTTCCACTTCCAGGAAGGCGATCTGCAGATTTTCTTTCATCCAGGCCGTGAGTTTTTCTTCGCTTTCTGCAGTCAGCTTATAGTTGGCAAAGCGATCTTCGTCATCCGGATCATCGGATTTGGGGATGGGAATCAAGTCGTAAGCGGTTTGCAGCATGGCGGAAAGGGAGCGCCGCACGGTGGATACCCCTGTATCCTCCTGCCAATGGCGGATGCTGTCTTTCCCATTGCGGCCGACATAAACGATCTGGGCCTTTGGCTCCTCCCAGAGGCTTCCCCCCAGCTCTTTGCCGGTATAAATCAATGCGTAGAGACCGGTTTTCTCTTTTAATGCAGCTTCTGCTTCTTCATCAAATGCTTTGGCGATGGTCAGGAGCTGTTCTGTCAGCGCCTGACGTTCTTCCCATGCGATCATATCTCCGGTCATTGGCTCATCTCCTTTGTTCACTCTTTTATGCTTGGGTATTTGTGTTGTTTTATGTTATTTCCCATAAGCTTCCGGCTTCAAAACGCCGATATAGGGCAGCTGCCGCCAGGCATCGTCGAAATCCAGGCCATAGCCCACCACGAATTCATCCGGTACCTCAAAGCCCACGTAATCCGCTTCCATATCCACCAGGCGGCGGGAGGGCTTGTCCAGCAGGGTGCAGATCTTCAGGGAGGCAGGCTGCCGGGTGCCCAGCAAATTCTTCAGGAATTGCAGGGTTCTGCCGGTATCCACAATATCCTCCACGATCAGCACATGCCGCCCCTGGATGCGATGGGAAAGATCCTTCATAATGCGGACCTCGCCGGAGCTGGTGGTGGAGCCGCCATAGCTGCTGACTGCCATGAAATCCAGATCCACGGGCAATTCGATGCGGCGGATCAGGTCACTGAGAAACAAAACAGAGCCGCGAAGAATACCCACCGTGACCAATTCATCTGCGCCCATACGGACATAGTCTTCGGTGATTTCTTTCGCCAGCTCTGATACACGCTGCTGTATGGTGTTTTCGTCAAGAAGAATTTTGCCGATATTATCGGACTGATGCTGCTGCCAGAAATTCATATTGACCACCCCTTTCTGCTGAATGCGTATCTTTTATATTTGAAAATACAGGCCCGAAGCAGCCGGGCCGAAGTCCATTCTCCGGGGAGAGAGGACGTTTCTTTTCTGTTTATGTGGATTCTTGTAATAGAAGCCACTATTCTATTATTCTTGCCGGTCAGATAAATACCTGCCGGGACGGGGCCAAAACTTTCATATTTCTTTCTTCGGCGGCATATTCTGAAGCAGAATCGCCCTTGGGAGGTGCTGCTATATATAATGAAGAAAAAACGGACTTTGCTGATTGGCCTTGTTCTTGTGCTGCTGGCTGCTGTGCTGATCGGGATCTTTTCCGGGCTGTTTTCCTCTCCACCGCCGGATCAGGCAGAGGCAGAGGCTTTGCTGCAGAGCTTATCCGCCGGGGGCAGCTATCGTTTTGCCAGCCAGTGCTATGTAAGCACCGAAGGGGAGCAGCGGGAATATTTTTTGCTCTCCGGGGAAAAATCCGGGCAAAACAGCCACTTTTTCGGGTCGATCCTGGGAACAGAGGTGGAGCTTTACCTGGTGGAGGATGTGCTTTACCAAAGAAACGGAGAGGGAAAATGGCGCGTCAATCAGGTCCCCGATGTGCAGCAGGCGGTTTCCCTTTTCGCGGAGCTGGATCCGGCCTCTGCTTTCAGCTGCACAGCAATAGAGAGCTTCGAATATCTGGGGGAAGAGGAGCTGGGGCAGGGGAAGCAGCATTTGGTTCAGCTCCGGCCCATCGCCGGCGGCTGGGTGGGGGAATATTTTACCGATGTCTGCTATCGGCTGTGGATCAGCTGCCGGGATCGTTCTTTGCTCCGGGCAGAGCTGCAGGCCGCGCTGAAGGAGGATCCGGATACCCGGCTTTCCCTGGCCCTGGAGCTGTCTGACCTGGGAAAAGAGCTGATGATCACCCCGCCCTCTCTGGAGTAGCCCGGTTTAAAGCGGGTATTCCCGATAGGTATCTCCCTTCAGAGTCTTCCAGCGGATGCAATTTTCTTCCATTATAATATAGCTGTGCTCAGAGCCGCCCTTGGGAATGGAAACAGAGCCGGGGTTCACATAGAGGAAGCCCCCTGCTTCCTTGCGGCAGGCCGGGATGTGGGTGTGCCCGGTGAGCAGAATATCCCCCGGCCGCAGCTGGGGCGGGTTCTCCGGGCTGTAGCGGTGGCCATGGGTAGCAAAAACCATGCGCTTGCCCAGCCAGAGGATGCAGTATTCCGCATCAATGGGGAAATCCAGCACCATCTGGTCCACCTCCGCATCACAGTTCCCCCGGACGCAAAGCAGCTGCTCTTTGATGCCGTTCAGCTGGCTTGCCACATCCTTTGTTTCATAGCCCTGGGGCAGGGCATTGCGGGGGCCGTGATAGAGCAGATCCCCCAGCAGCAGCAAGCGATCCGCCTCTTCCCGCTGAAAAGCCTGCAGCAGCTGCTCCACATAATTTGCCGACCCATGCAGGTCAGAGGCAACCATCAATTTCATCTTTCTGAACCTCTATCTTTCTTTATTTGTTCCTTTGTGCTATACTGGTAATATGACTGAATCCTGTGGTCATATTACCGGTATGCTTTTTTTGAAAAGCAAAGCGCAGCCCTTTGCAAGCTGCTTCTTGCGGGCTGCCTTGCCGCTGGCTTTATTTTAGCAAAAATCACGGTCAAAGTCGAGGTATTCAAGTATGAAATTGATTTCCTGGAATGTAAATGGCTTCCGTGCCTGTCTGCAAAAGGGCTTTGCTGATTTTTTCCGGGCAGAGGATGCGGATTGCTTCTGCCTGCAGGAGACAAAGATGCAGCCCGGGCAGGCGGATTTTGACCCGGGGCCCTATCACAGCTATTTTCACAGCGCCGTGAAAAAGGGCTATTCCGGAACAGCCGTATTCAGCAAGGCGGAACCCCTCTCTGTGGTCTTTGGTATTGAGGGCGGCCACAATGACGAGGGGCGGCTGATCACTGCGGAATACCCCGGCTTCTATCTGCTCTCCTGCTACAGTCCAAATGCCCAGGATGGTCTGGCGCGCATCGATTACCGCATGGAATTTGAAGATGCCCTGCGGAATTATATGTGCAAGCTGGATCAGGACAAGCCGGTGATCCTCTGCGGGGATCTGAACGTGGCCCATGAGGAGATCGACCTGAAAAACCCTAAAACGAACCGGGGCAATGCAGGCTTCTCCGATGAAGAGCGGGGGAAATTCAGTGAACTGCTGGCTGCGGGCTTTACGGATACCTTCCGCTATCTCTATCCTGATCTGCGGGACGCCTACTCCTGGTGGTCCTATCGGGCCCGGGCCAGAGCGAACAACGCGGGGTGGCGCATCGACTATTTCGTGGTTTCCACGCGCCTGGCGGAGCGGATCAAAGAGGCCCGCATCTATAACCAGATCCTGGGCAGCGATCATTGCCCGGTGGGTCTGGAGATCGATCTGTAAAGGCAGGAAGCAGGGGAAAATTCCCCGCAGTTTTTTCGGAAATTCCTTTGCTGTCAGCCCATCTGCCGGAAGTGCGGCTTTCGCAGCCGGATTCGGCAGCAGGGAAGGGGACAGGCTGTATTCCTATAGCCTGCTTTCCGGGAAATAAACTCGTTTTTATGTTTTCTTTTATTTTTATACACAATCCTTATTCACAGCCAAATGCAGGAAGAAGGCTTTTCCCTGCCTTTGGCTAAAGAGCAGGCGGGTTTCCCGCCGGAAAATGGAGGCGTATCTTATTATGGACAAAAGAAGAACCATGGTCATCGATGGCAACGAGGCCGCGGCGTATATCGCCTATGCCTTCACGGAAGTGGCTGCCATCTATCCCATCACTCCCAGCTCCCCCATGGCGGAAAAGACCGACGAATGGTCTGCCAATGGGCGGAAAAATCTCTTCGGCCAGGAAGTCTCTCTGGTAGAGATGCAGTCTGAGGCCGGCGCCATCGGCGCGGTCCACGGCGCTCTGGAGGCCGGCGCGCTGGCCACCTCCTTCACCAGCTCCCAGGGTCTGATGCTGATGATCCCGGTGCTGCACCGCATCAGCGGCACCCGTCAGCCCGGCGTGCTGCATGTGGCTTCCCGCACCGTGGGCACCCATGCCATGTCCATCTTCGGCGATCACAGCGACGTGATGAACTGCCGTCAGTGCGGCTGGGCACAGCTCAGCTCCGGCAGCGTGCAGGAGGTTATGGATCTGGCCGGTGTGGCCCATCTTTCCGCAATCAAGGGCCGCATCCCCTTCATGCACTTCTTTGACGGCTTCCGCAGCAGCCATGAGATCCAGAAGGTCGAAGCCATCGAATACGATGAGCTGGGCCAGCTGCTGGATTGGCAGGCTGTGGAGCAGTTCCGGGCAGAAGCGCTGAATCCGGAGCATCCCACCCTGCGGAATACCGTTCAGAACCCGGACGTCTACTTCCAGTTCCGGGAAGCAAACAACCGCTTCTATGATGATCTGCCCGCTCTGGTGGAAGAATACATGGGCAAGATCTCTGCCCTCACCGGCCGGGAATATCATCTCTTCAATTACTACGGCGCGCCCGATGCGGAACGGGTCATCATCGCCATGGGCAGCGTCTCCGGCGCAGTCCGGGAAACCGTGGAATACCTGAACCGCCAAGGCGAAAAGGTGGGCTTCATTCAGGTCCATCTCTATCGTCCCTTCTCCGCCGAGCATTTCCTGAAGGCTCTGCCTGCCAGCGTGAAACGGATCGCTGTTCTGGATCGCTGCAAGGAAATGGGCGCCATCGGTGAGCCGCTCTTCCAGGATGTCTGCGCGGTTCTGGCCAACAAGGCCGATGCGCCTCTGGTTGTGGGCGGCCGCTATGGTCTCAGCTCCAAGGATACTGACCCGGCACAGATCAAGGCTGTCTTTGATAACCTGGCAGCTGTCAGCCCCAAGAACGGCTTTACCATCGGCATCCAGGATGATGTGACCCATCTCTCCCTGCCTGTGGGTGAGGCGCTGGATCTGGGCGGCCGCTGCGTGGCCTGCAAATTCTGGGGTCTGGGCTCTGACGGTACGGTTGGCGCCAATAAGAACTCCATCAAGATCATCGGCGAATACACCGATATGTATACCCAGGCTTACTTCGAATACGACACCAAGAAGAGCTTCGGCATCACCAAATCCCACCTGCGCTTCGGCCATGATCCCATCCTTTCCACCTATCTGGTAAAGCAGGCGGATTTCGTGGCCTGCCACAATCAGTCCTACTTATACAAATACGACATGGTCAGTGAGCTGAAAACCGGCGGCACCTTCCTGCTGAACTGCGAATGGTCCCCGGAAGAGGTGGCTGCCCATCTGCCTGCCCAGGTGAAGCGCACCCTTGCCGCCAAGCAGGCCAAATTCTATGTGATCGATGCCAACGCCATTTCCCGCGCTCTGGGTCTGGGCAATCGCTCCAACATGGTTCTGCAGGCTGCCTTCTTTAACCTGGCGGATGTGATCCCGGCAGAGCAGGCGGTTTCCTACATGAAGGATGCCGTGGAGAAGACCTTCCGCCGCAAGGGCGAGGATGTGGTCCGCATGAATATGGCGGCCATTGACAGCGGCATCAGCGGCGTGAAGCCTGTGGAAGTGCCCGCTGCCTGGCTGGAAGCACAGGATGGCCCGGCCATGGATCAGCCCAAGGCAGAATGGCCTGCCTTCATCAAGGATATTCTCAGCCCCATCAACGCACAGAAGGGCGATGACCTGCCGGTCTCCGCTTTCGTGGATTATGCGGACGGCACCATGCCCCTGGGCACCACGGCTTACGAAAAACGCGGCATCGCCACGGAGCTGCCGGTCTGGGATCCCGCAGCCTGCATCCAGTGCAACCGCTGCTCCTATGTCTGCCCCCACGGCGTACTGCGCCCCTATCTGCTGAGCGAGGAAGAAGCTGCCAAGGCTCCGGCCGGCTTCAAGACCGCTCCCGCCAAGGGCGGCGCTGCCAAGGATCTGCTCTACTCCCTGCAGGTCAGCAATCTGGACTGCACCAGCTGCGGCTCCTGCGCGGCTGTCTGCCCCGCCAAGGGCAAAGCCCTGCATATGACCCCTGCTCCCCAGGTGGAATACGATGCGGCGGTCTGGGAATACGGCCTCTCCCTGCCGGAACGTGCGGATGTCTTTGATGTGAACAGCGTCAAGGGCAGTCAGTTCAAACGCCCGCTCTGCGAATTCTCCGGTGCCTGCGCGGGCTGCGGCGAAACTCCTTACGCCAAGCTGCTGACCCAGCTCTTCGGCGATAAGATCTACTGGGCAAACGCCACCGGCTGCTCCCAGGCTTGGGGCAGCCCCATGCCCAGCTTCCCCTATACCACCAACCAGCAGGGTCACGGCCCGGCCTGGAGCAATTCCCTCTTTGAGAACAACGCTGAATTCTCCCTGGGTATGGCGCTGGCTGTGAAACAGCAGCGGAACAAGGTTGCCCGTCAGCTGGCCCGTATGCTGGAGCTGGAGATCCCCGCTTCCCTGAAGGATGCCATCGCCAAATGGCAGGAAACCTATAATGAACTGAACGCTTCTCAGTGCGCTTCCCAGAGCCTCCGGGCAGAGCTGGAAGCAGCCAGCCTCAGCGGCGAAGCAGAAGAGCTGCGTCAGCAGGTTCTGGCCCACAAAGATCAGCTGGCCAAGAAGACCATCTGGATGTACGGCGGTGACGGCTGGGCTTATGACATCGGCTTCGGCGGCCTGGATCATGTGATCGCCACCGGCGAGGATGTGAATATCTTCGTCATCGATACGGAAGTTTATTCCAACACCGGCGGCCAGAGCTCCAAGGCTACCCCCCTGGGCGCCAGCGCTCAGTTCCAGGCAGCGGGCAAGAAGAGCCCCAAGAAAGACCTGGGCAAGCTGATGATGGGCTATGGCAACTGCTATGTGGCCTCCGTGGCCATGGGTGCCGACCCGAACCAGCTGGTGAAGGCTATCACCGAGGCGGAAGCCTATCCCGGCCCCTCCCTCATCGTGGCCTATACCCCCTGCATCAGCCACGGCCTGAAATGCGGCATGGCCAACGTGCAGCAGGAAATGAAGCAGGCTGTGGATGCGGGCTACTGGACGCTCTACCGCTACGACCCGGCCAAGGAAGAACACAAATTCACCCTGGACAGCGGCGAACCCAGCCTGGATTTCCAGACCTTCCTCCGTGGCGAGACCCGCTACGCTGCTCTGGATATCACCTTCCCCGAAAATGCCAAGACCCTCTTTGCTGAGGCGGAGAAACAGGCCAAGGAACGCTATGCGGCTTACAAGAAGCTGGCTGAGGAATAATCTGCTGCGGAAAACTGCAGCTGAAGCTTGTTGATGTGAAAAGAAGAGGACGCTATGAAAATAGCGTCCTCTTTTGTGTGCTTGTGCGCCGGGCTTTTTCGAGAGAAAATACAGGCTCAGTCCCGGAAGCTCCGCTGCATACAAAAAGCAGCCGCAAAGCCCATCCCGGATCCGCAGCTGCTTCTGTTCAGCCTTCCTGTTCTGCCTCTGCTTCCGGCCCTTCCCAGAGAAAGGCAGAGAGATTCACATTGCCATTCTCCAAAAAGCCCACGCCCTCTTCCTCCAGCAGCTGACGGTGGCTCTCCCGCCCAAAGGGGGAAAAGGCCTCGCTCAGCCCGCCGAAGCGATTCACCACCCGATGACAGGGCAGCTCCGGTGGAGCCACATGCAGAGCATAGCCCACTACCCGGGCCATGCGCGGGTTCCCCAGAAAGAGGGCGATCTGCCCATAGGTGCTGACCCGCCCCGATGGGATGCGCCCGATCAGTGCATAGATGCGCTGGAAAGTGTTTTCCATTGTTCTTCTCCCAAAAGCTGAAATAAAGACCGATGCCTGCACTTTCATTTTGCCCCTGCCCGGCTTTTCTATCCCGGAGCAGCCGCTGATACAGCGAAAAACTGCAGGCCTTTTGCCCGGAGGGATTTGCCGGGGAAGCAGAAAAGGCAGGCCCCGGGGCCTGCCTTGTGGTTTCTTATGCCAATTCCAGCAGCTTGGCTTCGATATACTCACGAACTGCCACGCCGTCGATGGTCACGTTGGTTTCGTCGTAAATATCCGCCTGCACCTTGAAGAAGTTGATGTAGAGCTTGTTCTCCCGGATGAAATAATCCGCAGTGGTGCCGGGCAGGAAGATGACTTCCACGTTTTCATAGGGGATGTCCTTGGCGGCATTGACCTTTTCCACCAGCTCATCCACATTCAGAACCTTGATGGGGGCCACCATGAAGCTGAGCAGGCCCATGTCATCCATGACCCACATATTGTTCCGCATGAAGTTATAGGCCACATCGCTGATGTCGCTGAGCTTTTCCCGGTTGGTCAGGGCGCTGAGTACCTTCCGCAGGTCAGCAGCAGTGAAATCCTCCGTATAGAGGGTGGCCATTTCCGGCTGGGCGGTGATCTCCGTCAGATACTCCTCGTTCACCTTTTCGTTTTCGCTGGAGGCCTGCCAGAAATAGAGCATATATTCCAGGATATTCAAATTCACTTTAATGCTTTTGATCATGTTTCGCACTCCTTTGGAAAATCTATAAAGCTCTTTTATTATAGCACACTGCCGCAGAACTGCAAAAGAAATATTTGTCTTTTCCCGGGGAAACAGTCAGATATTGCAGGAAAGGAGCGAATTTGTTACTATAAAGCTAAGCTGCAACATAAGATTGCCCGCGGCAGTCCTTTCGGAGCCGGGGCAGGCCTGCAAATCTGTATGTAAAGGAGAACTCCATGGAAAGAAAAATTGCCTGGAACGAATATAGCGAAGAACAGCTGCAGCAGCTGGAAGGCTTCTGCGGCGGCTACAAGGATTTTCTTACGAAATGCAAAACAGAGCGGGAATGCGTTTCCGAAAGCATCCGCATGGCAGAAGAAAAGGGCTTCCGCGATCTGGCGGATGTGATTGCTGCCGGGGAAAGCCTGCAGCCCGGGGATAAGGTCTATGCTCAGTATATGAAAAAAAGCCTGCTGCTTTTCCACATTGGCACAGATCCCCTGGAAAAGGGCATGGCCATTCTGGGGGCGCATATCGATTCCCCCCGCATCGATGTGAAGCAGAACCCCCTCTATGAAGAGGGGGGCATGGCCTATCTGGATACTCATTATTACGGCGGCGTGAAGAAATACCAGTGGGTCACCATTCCTCTGGCCCTCCACGGTGTCATCGCGAAGAAGGACGGCTCTCTTGTTCAGGTCTGCCTGGGTGAGAAAGCGGAGGATCCGGTGCTGGTCATCACCGATCTCCTGCCCCATCTGGCTCAGGAGCAGATGGAAAAGAACGCCAAAAAAGTGGTGGAAGGCGAGAAGCTGGATGTGATCGTTGGCAGCCTGCCCCTGGCGGATGAGGAAAAGGATGCGGTTCGCGGCAAGGTGCTGGAGATTTTAAAAGAAAAATACGATATGGAAGAAGAGGACTTCCTCTCTGCGGAGCTGGAGCTGGTTCCTGCGGGCCCGGCCCGGGATGCAGGCCTGGACAGCAGCATGATCCTGGCCTATGGGCAGGATGACCGGGTTTGCGCTTATACCTCCCTGCTGGCCATGCTGGAGCTGGATGCGCCCCGGCAGACTGCCTGCTGCTTCCTCTGCGATAAAGAGGAGATCGGCAGCGTGGGCGCTACCGGCGCGCGCTCCCTTTTCCTGGAAAATACCGTGGCGGAGCTGTTGGATCGCTGTGGCTGTGGCAGCCCCCTCTCTCTTCGCCGCTGCCTGGCCAATTCCCGCATGCTCAGCTCTGATGTGAGCCCGGCCTTTGATCCGCTCTACGCCTCTGCCTTTGAGAAGAAAAACGCCGGATACCTGGGCCGGGGGCTGTGCTTCAACAAATTCACCGGCTCCGGCGGGAAATCCGGTGCCAATGATGCCAATGCGGAATACATCGCGGAGCTGCGCCGCATCCTGGACGAAGCCGGGGTCTGCTATCATACCTGCGAGCTGGGTCGGGTGGATCTGGGCGGTGGCGGCACCATCGCCTATGTGATGGCTCTTTACGGCATGCAGGTCATCGACAGCGGTGTACCGCTTCTTTCCATGCACGCGCCCTGGGAGCTTTCCAGCAAGGCCGATGTTTTTGAGGCCTACCGGGGCTATAAGGCCTTCCTGCTGGGCTAAGCTGTGAGAAGCAGGGGAAAGCCGACGCTGCCTGCGGGGCAGCTTTGGACTGGCACTGTCGTTGGATTGGAGGTGTGCCCGAATGCAGGCAGATGTGGCCAGAACAAAAGCTTATTATGCCTCCATCAGCCCCTCTTCCTTGTGTGATTGTGCCTATTGTCGGAATTACCGCGCGCAGATCCGCGCTGCCTTTCCGAAAATCGCAGCCTATTTGGGTTCCCTGGGCGTTGATATTGAGAAGCCCCTGGAGAATTCTCCGCTGGAGCCGGATGAAAAGGGTATGCTGGAATACTGCTGCTGTCAGTATGTGGTGTTTGGGGCCTGCGAGCCGGAATACCGCCACTGGATCGATCAGGTGGAATTTCGCCCCGCTGCATCCTACCCGGGAACAAATATAGAAGAGGCGCATTTTGTTATCGAATTTTTTGGCATCCAACTGTCCTACGGGGCATAACCCGTCTTTCCCGGCCTGTATTGGCAGGGGAATAATAGCTGAAGAATCCGAATGCGGAACAGCCGGGAGAAATTGCAGCCCGGCTGTTCCTGTTCAGGGCCGCTATCCGGGCTCTGGGGCCTGCCCGGAAAACTGTTTTGGTGGCAGCCCGGCAAGCACTCCGGACGCAAAGTGCCTGAAGCGGGTCGATCAAAAAAATTCTTTGCCGGCAGTTTTTGGGAATTGCCCCTGCAGAGAAGCCTTCAACGAAAAAGAAAAGCAGCCGGGAGAGAAGAATTGCTTCCTCTTCCGCGCTGCTTTTGTTTTATTCGTGGTGATGGTGCTGATCCCCGCCGCAGCCGGGCCCGCCTTTGTATTCCCGGATCAGGGGCAGCTGATAGGCATTCATCAGCTTCACAGCCTGGGTAGCGCTGTGGCCGCTGGCATTGTAGCGGCTCACAGAGGCCTTGGCCAGAATCTCGAAAGCTTCTTTCTCGATCTCCCCGCAGAGGATGGCCTCGCAATCCTGCTCTACGCACTCTTTGGCGAAATATACATCGGTTTTTTCCTTCACCGCGCTGAGGATCTGCTTCACCTCGAAGGCCTCCACATCCACGATGAAAAGATAGCCGGCATCCACCAGCTTTTCCGGAATCAGGGATTGGGCCTCCTGTCCCTGGGTCGCGATAGCGATATTCATTTTTCGTGTCCCTCCACATAGCCTAATCTGATCAAGGAACTGCCGCAAGGGCAGCTCCCGCCCAAAAGCTCTGCAAAATCCCCGCTGCGATAGCGCAGCAGGGGCATGGCCTGCCGGTTCAGGGTGGAAATGACCAGCTCCCCCCGTTGTCCCAGCGGCAGCCTTTCTCCGCTCTCCGGGTCAATGATCTCCAGAAAGAGATCCCCGTGGCGGATGTGATAGCCTGCGTGGGCGCTGCATTCCACAGCCCCGCCCAGGCCGGTCTCCCGCATACCCCAGTGGGCATAGACCTCTGTTTGCCAGGTGTTTTGAATCTCCCGCCGCAGAGCCTCCGGCACATTTTCTGCAGAAAGCAGCACCGTCCGGGGCCGCAGCTCCGGCGTTTCCCGGCAAAGTGCCAGCATCTGCCGGGAAAGCCCCACCAGACAATGGGGATGCTCCTTCCGTACAGCAGCTCTGGCCTGCTGCAAATCTGCAATTTCCCCATAAATCAGGGGCTTTCTGCCCATGCGGCGCAGCCCACGGGCCAGCAGATCCCCCAGGCTGTCCGCTGCGGGGCCATTCATGGCGATCCAGACCCGATCCCCGGGCTGGGTCAGCGTAGCCATGCCATAGGCGAAAAAATCGATGCTCAGCTCCAGGTCATCCTGGGAAAAATAGAGCCGCTTGGGCAGGCCGCTGCTGCCGGAGCTGAGCAGGGTAGAGACCCGCTGGATCTCTCGCTGGGGCAGGCAGAGCATGTCCATCCCTGCGCTGCGCAGGGTATCCTGATCCAGAAGAGGCCAGCTCTCCGGCTGCTCCAAATCCACCCCGGTATAGAACTGCCGCCAGAAGCGGCTGTGTGTCACGGCGTATCTGGCCTGGGCTTTTAGCTTCTGCAGCTGCCAGGCGGCCAGTCTTTCCGGGCTGAGCTTTTCCTCCAGGCCGCTGCGGAGTCCGATCCATTGATCCAAAGTCAATTCCTTCATATCGCCTCCGCTGTGATGAGGATATAGCCGGGGCCGGCCTGCTTCAGGGCACAGGCATCCAAACCCAGGCAGGCATAGGCCTCATCCGGCCCTTTCTCCAGAATGAGCTGCCCCAGCATCTGCAGAAGCTCTGCGTTGGCGTTTTCTGTCTTTCGAATGGAGAAGCCCGCCTGCTGCAGAAAGCTTTCCAGCTGCGGCAGGGAATAGAGCTGTCGCAGCATGCCGCAGCCACCGGAAAGGGGCTGCTTCCGGGCATAAACATCGCTCAGCAGCAGGGTACCGCCGGGGAGCAGCACCCGTTTGATCTCTGAAAGAGCCGTTTCCACCGGCTCGCAGAGGGAAAGCACGCATTCTGCCAGCACCAGCTGAAAGCTTTGCTCCGGGAAGGGCAGGCTTTCCGCGCGCCCCTCCAGAACCGGGATTCCGGGGTTCGCTGCCTCTGCCGCCGCCCGATGCTCCGGGTTTGGCTCCAGCCCCGTGGGGCAGCAATGGTATTCTTTCCGCAGCAGGGAGAGGCTTTCTCCCTTGCCGCAGCCCAGATCCAGCACACTATCCCCGGGCTGCAGCTGCACATTTGCCAAAAGCTGCCGTGTCAGCTCTGCCCCGCCGGGGCGCAGGCCGCTCATGCTTCCTCCGCCAGGCTCAGATAATTGGCGCAGAAGGGCCGCAGCTTGCCCTCTTTGTAGACATGCAGGCTGCAGCGGCGCAGCCGGGCGATATCCAGATTCCAGGCATCCTGGAAGGCCATGGCGGTCACGGTGAAGGCACGTTCCTTTGCCTTCCGCAAAAAGGCCTCCATCTCATCCTCGGGCGTGTCCGGCCCCTCTTCCGGTCCTCTCTGCCAGCGTGTCCCGATGTAGCTGCGGTTTTGCTCCGCTGTGCTCTGGCAGCAGCAGGAAGAGGGCTGTGTCAGCGGCAGCAGGCTGCCGTCCTCCTCTGCGATAAAGCTGCCGTGAAAGCCGCAAAGCGGATGGTCGCAGTGGGAGGGCGCAATGTTTTTCAGGCTGAGCAGCCCCTGGCTCTGGCTTTCGATGTCCGCCAGCAGATCACCCAGGGTATAGCGATCCTCCTCTGCCGGGGGCTGGGGGTAGCGGCCAAAGTAAGATACCGGCTGGAAGTGTATGCCCCGCACCGTGGGGGAGAGAGAGACGGCATAGCGCAGCATCTCCCCGATGTTGTCCGTGTTCACGCCCGGCACCAGCGTGGGAACCAGGGTGACGCCCAAGCGATATTTAGCGCAGGCAGCAATGGCCTGCTTTTTTTCTTCCAGCAGCGCCCGGCCCCGCAGCTTTTGGTAAATCTCATCCCGGGTGCCGTCAAACTGCAGGAATACGAAGGAGAGCCCTGCCTTCGCGCATTCCGCCAGAAAGGCTTCATCCCTGGCCAGACGCAGGCCGTTTGTGTTCAGCTGCACATAGGAGCAGCCCGCCTCCTTGGCGTGGGCGATCAGCTCCGGCAGATCATCCCGCAGTGTGGGCTCGCCGCCGGAAAGCTGGATCAGCGGCCTGCCGTGGCCGGCAATCGCCGAAATATCCGCTTTTGCCTGCTCCAGGGGGATGTCTTCTCCATTCCCCCCATTGGCAAAGCAGAAGCGGCAGCCCAGATCACAGCGGCTGGTAACTTCATAAAGAACGCAGCAGGTACCCTGCTGGTGCTTGCTGCAGATGCCGCAGTTTTTCGGGCAGGATGTCAGCTCCGTATAATCCAGGCTGCCTCCCTGCCAGGCCACATAATCCACGGGGCCACGCCAGATCAGCGTGGTGAATTCCCCATGAAGCGGGCAGCTTTTCTGCAGATAGACCTTTCCGTTTTCCTGCACTCTCTGTGCCGGGATCTGGCAGCCGCAGACCGGGCAGATGCTGCGGGTATAGCTGATGCGCTGCATAAAATCAGCCCTCCCGGATGATCTCTGCCGCGATGCGGATGGCGTCCATCATCAGGTCAGGGCAGAGCTGGGCAGTTGCGCCGTTTTCCTTGGCTTCTTTGCGCTGTTCTGGGTCGCGGAAATCATAACCCAGCAGCTCCCGGCAGATGGTGCTCTGGCGCAGGCGGGTGAATTCCTCCTGGAAGCGGCTGGCCTTTTCCCGGCAGAGCTGATCCTGCTCCACGTTGCCGGGCTCGCTGTTGCCAAAGGCCATGCCGATGGCCATCAGCGCCCCGGTGACGCAGCCGCAGGTATCCCCCAGACCCATGCCGCCCCCAAAGGGGCAGGCCATGCGATAAAGCTCCTCTTTATCATAGCCCAGTTCCTCTGCCAGCTCCCCCAGGACGATCTGGGAGCAATGGATATTGCCGCGACTTTTTTCCAAAATCTGATCACGATTCAGCATAGCTTGATTCCCCTTTTTCTTATATTTTTGCGATTCTGCGCTAGCATTTGTCTTTTTGCGCTGCCTTCTGCGCCTGCGCGTAGGCCAGCAGGCGCTGGTAATCCTCCGGCTTGTCCGCATCCATGCACAGCCCCGGGTCCTCCAGCGGCAAAAGATGCTGCTCCCCGGGGTAGGCCTGCAGCGCACCCCGCAGCCCACCTTCGCCAGTATAGGAAAGGATGTGTTCTATGATCTCCTGCCGGAGCAGCACCGGATGCCCCCGTCGCCCCTGATAAGTGGGGATAAAGACGGGGCATTGGCTTGTTTCCATTTCCCGGAGCAGGGCATTTGCGCTTTCCGGGGAAAAGCAGGGGCAATCCCCCGGAGAGAAGAGGACGCTTTCACAGCGGCCCCGGATCTGCTCCATGCCAATGCGTACAGAGCAGAACATATCTGTGCTGGCGTAGTCCGGGTTGCAGACACACTCCACCGGCAGATCAGAGACATGGGCCGTCAGCTCCTTCCCGTTTCTGCCCACCACCAGCACGATGGGGCTGGCTCCGGCCGCCAGCAGCTGCCGGATCAGTGTGCGGATCAGTGTATCCTCTGCCAGTGGAAGCATGGGCTTGAAGGCCTGCATGCGGCTGGACATTCCTGCTGCAACGATCACAGCGCCGGTTTTGCTTTTCGTTTCCATTGTTCCTGCCTTTCTCGGAATTTACTGTTTCTTTTTCGGGAAATGGGCTTTGATTTCCTTCTCAAGTGAGAATAAATCTGCCTGCCAAAGAAAAATGCAGAGGAAGGGTGAAGAAAAGCTGCTTTTGGCAAACCGGCAGGAAAAATGCCTTTTGCGTCGGCTGAAAGCTTTGCATAAGAAAGCCCCGCTTTCGGGGCGGGGCGGGAAAACAGCAAAAGCGCTCTGAGCGGATGTCCTTG
Source organism: Bacillota bacterium (assembly GCA_017440145.1). GTDB lineage: Bacteria > Bacillota > Dehalobacteriia > UBA4068 > UBA4068 > RGIG3155. The sequence continues at coordinate 21,415 of JAFSHU010000083.1, read as the reverse complement.
GTTGCTTTTTGTTCCTGTTGTATAGGGGTGCTGCGCCGGTCTTTCTTTAGCGTAAGCTCGCATATAAGCCAGCCAGCGCCTGCCGCTGGGCAGTCAGAAATTCCCGATGCTGCGCTTTGCTGTCGCTGATGAATTCATAGGTCAGATATTGGGGAGCGATGCGCCGAAGCAGGCCTTCCAGCTCCGGGCAGAGAAAGGGGCGGTGTTGATCCTGCCGGAAGATGTGGGAAAAGACTTGCCCGCTGCGTTCCATATAGTCCGGGGAAAGCCGGGGCGGATTCGCCATGACCTGCTCCGCATAGTCGCCGCTCAGGGAAAGGTTCAGGTGTACGCCGTGGATGCCTTGGCAGAGCTCCCCGTGGGCATCCAGCAGGCTGTGTATGTATTCCACCGCCTGGGAAGGGCTGCGCAGACTGCGCTTCGTGTGCAGCAGGTGCCCCGTATCCAGCATGATGCCCGTCCGGGGATAATTCACTGCATCCAGCAGGCTTTTTGTGATCTCCGGCCTTGTGAAGCGGAAGCCGGAATGCCAGAGATTTTCCAGCAGAAGCAGGGGGCCGTCTTTTTCTGTGAAAACCTGGTTCAGAATCTCGCAGAGTCCCCGGATCACTTCTTCGTCGCTGTGGCGGTAGCGCTGGGTGAAGGCTTCCCCCGCGCTGCATTCCGCTGCATGAAAGACCAGGTATTCCACATCATAGTTCCGCGCCTGCTCCAGATCCCGCAGCAGCCATTGGCAGAGCGTCTCCCGCTCCAGCCCGCCGTAGCAGGCCTCGCAGTCCTCCAAAGAGCCGAATTCCTGCAGCAGGGCCTCCTCATCTTGCCTCCAGAAATCCAGCCAGCAGGCAGGGAATCGCATATGCAGGCCGATCACCTTTTCCTTGGGGATGATGCCCCTGCTGTCCGCTTCAAAGTGCATCAGCTCCAGCCCATCGAAGCCCTGCAGCATCTCCAGCAGCTCCTGCCCGTTTTGGTAACGATCCAGATCCTCCCGGCTGGTGGTCAGATTAAAGAGCGTTTTCATGCCTCCGCATTCTCCTTTGTGGCTTCCAGGCTTTCCCATTGTTCGAAGGCCGGGCTTTTTTCCCAGTCCTCCTCCCGAATGTGGGCCCGGTAGCCGCCACAATTTGCTGCGCCCCAGTGAAAATATTCCTGAGCAGGCCGGGCATAGCTGGCCATGGCGGCCATGATGCTGCCCCCGTGGGATACGATCACCAGCTCCTTTTCCCTGGCGGCAATGGCCTGCTGCACCAGGGGATAAAGCGCCTGCCGGATCCGCTCGGCAAAGCCTGCGATATCCTCTCCGTCGGGGCAGGGGAGCAGACATTTGCTGTCCACCCATTTTTGGTAGTCCGCATCCTCCCGCATTTCTTCTGCACTGCGCCCCTCAAAGGCGCCGAAATCCATCTCCTGCAGACCTTCCACGATCATCTGCTCTGCCTGGGGGAAGAGCAGGGCTGCCGTCTGCCGGGCCCGCAGCATGGGGCTGACATAGACAAAGCGAGGCTGCAGGGGGTAGCAGATGCTTTTTGCTTCGGAGATTCCCTGTTCCGATAAAGGCACATCTGTGCGCCCGCAATAGAGATGCTTTTCGTTGGCCGGGGTTTTCCCGTGGCGGATGAGATAAATTTCCATAGCCTTCTCCTTTTTCTCAGCCCTTGATGACCTGGGGGATGCCGCAGACCAGGCGGATCACCTGCTCCGCTTCTTTTGCCAGCAGAATGCAGAGCCGACCCACTGCCTCCCGATAGAGCCGATCCTCCTTCTGCAGGGGGATCACACCCAGGCCCACCTCATCGCAGACCAGTACTTCTTTTTCCAGCAGTGCCGGGAGCAGCTCTTCTGCCTGCGCCGGATTTTGCCGGATCAGCTCCTGCAGGTTATAGAGCACCGGCCGGGAATCCAGCACCGCATCTGCGATGTCCTCCTCCCGGTAACCCAGGGCTGTGATATAGTCTCGTTTGCCGGAGGCCCGGCCGCCGATCAGCAAAATCATAAGGAAACCACCTTTTCTGTTAAGATCAAAGCAGCCAGCATGGCCAGTTCTGCCCATTGCAGGAAGCAGCCGGAAAGATCGCCGCTGATGCCATTGAATTTTTTCTTTGCCAGGAAGAGCAGGCGCAGCAGGCAGAGTGCAGCAGCAAGCAGCATGGCGCTGCCCCGCAAAGGCTCCAGCAGGAACATGGCCGAAAGAATGGCTACGTTCCAGAGCAGAAGCAGCAGCATGGGGGCTTTTTGGCTTTGTCCTCTGCGGAAAATGTGCAGCAGCCCTTCCCCTGCATCCTTGGGGTAAGAGCGGGAGACCAGCCCGCTGAGGCTGCGGCTGAGCAGGAAGGAAAGGGCGAAGAGCAGGCTTGCTTCTCCTTCCGCAGGCAGCTCAGAGGCCAGTCCCAGCCAGGCCAGCAGATAGACAGCCGCCCCGATGATGGCTAAGGCGCCGGAGCGGGGATCCTTCAGGATCTCCCGCCGCTGCTCCGGGCTGCCGTGGCAGGCCAATGCGTCCTGCACATCGCAGAAGCCATCCATATGGATGCCGCCGCTGAGAAGCAGGGGCAGCAGGGTGATGCCCACCGCCCGAAGCAGGCCGCCAAGCTGCAGCAGCTGAGAAAGCTGCAACCAGAGCAGCTCTGCGCCGCCGATGAGCAGGCCCACCAGCGGAAAGGCGCAGAGCAGGTAGGTGGTGGTTTTTTCATCCCATTTTACCTGTGGCATGGGGATTCGGGAAAACATGGAAAAAGCAGCGGCAATGCTGCGAAAGAAGTACATACTCATTCTCCTTTTCGGGCAGGATCCGGCTCCCGGGCCGGTGCCTGTAAATCTCTCTTCAGAAGAGGGGGCCGTTCTCGCGGCAAGCCGCCCCGAAGTGGGCCGTAGCCACAGCAGGGGGAGGGCTTTTGTTGCTCATTGCCGCAGCAGCCAGGTTTTAGGCGTTTGGGGAAGCCAAACCAAGCCATTGCTTCCGTGTGGCGTTTTTGGGGCTGTCTGCGTCCGGACTACACCAGTTCTCCCTTTCGGAGGACAGGGATGCCGCAGACCATCTCCCAGACATGATCCGCTCGTCTGGCCAGAGCCTGATTGATGCGGCCCAGGGCTTCTATGTATTCTCCGCTGCGATCCAGGTAGCCGCCGCCATCCCCGCCGATCTCATTCGTGATGAGGATGAGCTGCCTGCACTGCCCGGCCAGCCTTTCCACCCCGGAAAGAACCCGTTCCACGCAGTCGCTTCCTTCTGCTTCCGGGGAAAACATTTCGTTTGCCGTCAGGTTGCAGAGGCATTCCAGCAGGACAACAGCATCTTTCTCCGGCAGCTCCAGCCCCTGCAGGTCGGTATAGCGTTCGATGGTCTGAAAGCCCTTTCCTGCCCGCATGGCCCGGTGCCGACGAATGCGCAGCTCCCCTTCCTCCCCATAAGGCTGCATAGAGGCAATATAATAGCGGGGGCTGCCCAGCCGCAGAGCCAGCTGCTCGGCATAGCTGCTTTTTCCGCAGGCAGCTCCCCCTGTCAGAAGAAAGATCATGCTTTTCCCTCCAAATGGCTGTAGGCTGTGAGGCCGATCTGTTCAAAGGTGGACATTTCTTCATAAACCGAAAGAGCCATATCCAGCAGGGGCATCAGGCAGACTGCGCCACTGCCTTCCCCCAGCCGCAGACCGGCCTGAATGGGGGCAGAAAGCTCCAGGGCTTCCAGCAGCAGCCTGGCCGCAGGCTCTGCAGAGCAATGGCTGGCCAGCATGGCCTTTCGGCTTTGTGGGCAAAGGCGATAGGCCAGCAGAGCGGAAACGCAGCTGATCAACCCATCCAGCAGAATGGGCAGCTGATAGGCTGCACCCCCCAGAAAGACCCCGCACATGGCGGCAATATCAAAGCCGCCCAGCTTTGCCAGCACGTCCAGGGGATCCTCGGGATCGGGCCGGTTCACAGCCAGCGCCTGCTCCACCACGGCAATTTTTCGTTTCAGCCCGGAATCGGAAAGCCCGGCGCCCCTGCCGGTGAGCAGAGCGGGCTCCAGCCCCAAAAGGGCAGAGGCCACTGCGCTGGAGCTGGTGGTATTGCCGATGCCCATTTCTCCGGTGGCCAGCAGGCGATAGCCCTGCGCTTTCAGCTCCCGTACCAGCTCTGCACCGCAGAGAATTGCAGCCTCCGCCTGTTCCCGGCGCATGGCAGGCCCCCGGGCGATGTTCCCCGTACCGGCTGCGATGCGCCTGTCCAGACAGCCGGGGACAGCCTCATTCATGCCCATATCAATGGCCAGCACCTTTGCATCGGCCAGGGTGGCCATATGGCAAACGGAGGCTTCTCCTCTGGCGATATTCCCGGCAACCAGGGCTGTCACCTCGCTGCCGCTCTGGCTGATGCCTTCCTGGACCACGCCGTTATCCGCACAGAAGACCAGCACCGCCCGGGGGTGGATGGAGATGTTTTTCTCCCCATTGAGAGCCGCGATACGGATCACCGCATCCTCCAGCAGGCCTAAGCTGCCCAGGGGCTTTGCCACACTGTCCCACTGCTGCCTGGCCGCAGCGGCTGCCTGCTCCGAGGGCTCTGTGATCCTGCTGCACAGTTCCTGAAGATTCATGTTTGCCTCCTTTTTCTGTGCGCTTTGTTCTGCCAATAGTGTAATACTTTCCCTCCGCAAAAGCAAACCCCTGACCGGGTCGGGAGAGGACAAATTTGGGGGCCTCCCCGGAGCTTGTTCTCGGAGGAAGAATAAAGCCTGATTTGTTTATGAAACGTAGGAAAAGCGTGACAAAAAGGCTGTTTTCCGTTATACTGGCAGTATGAAGGGGTGATTTTTGACCCTTTCCTTCCTGTATGGGAAAATCAGCCTGAAGAAAGGGTGTTCTTATGTATAATTTTGATGCAATCGTGGATCGCAGAGGCAGCAGCTGCCTGAAATGGGATAAAACAGAAAAATTTTTCGGGAAAGCGGATTTGCTGCCCCTCTGGGTGGCGGATATGGATTTTGCCACAGCTCCCGGTGTTACGGAAATGCTGAAAAGACGTGTGGAGCATGGGGTTTACGGCTACAGCCAGCTTTCCCCGGCCTATTATGAGGCGGTGGTCTCCTGGATGGAGCGGCGGCATCACTGGCAGATTCAGCCGGAGTGGATCTGCTATACCTCCGGCGTGGTCAGCGCACTGTATTTTGCGGTGGAATGCCTGACGGAGCCCGGGGATGAAGTGATGCTGCTCTCTCCTGTTTATGGTCCCTTTTATGCCAGCATTGAAAAGCAGGGGCGGAAGATCGTGGATGCCCCTCTGTTTCATGATGGCGTCTGCGGCTATGGCCTGGATCTGGCGGCCATGGAGCGGGCAGTCAGCCCGAAAACAAAGGCTTTGATCTTCTGCAGCCCCCACAATCCGGTGGGTCGGGTCTGGACTCGGCAGGAGCTGGAGCAGGTGGTGGATTTCTGTAAGCGGCATGATCTCTATATCATCGATGACGAGATCCATAACGACCTGGTCTATGACCGGGAAAGCTTCACCACTCTGGGCCGCCTGGGGGCAGATGTGGAGGAGCGGAGCATCATCTGCACAGCCATCACCAAGACCTTTAACCTGGCAGATCTGCAGGTTTCCAATATCATCATCCCCAATGCGGAGCTTCGGCAGCGCTTCCAGGCCTGCCTGGAAAAACACCATGTGGGCCCCCATTCCTTCAGCGAGCCTGCTTTGCTGGGCGCTTATGAGCATTCGGAGGGCTGGCTGGAGGAGCTGCTGCTCTATATTAAGGGCAATATGGACTATTTCTGCCGCCGTGTGGAAAAGGACATGCCCCTGCTGCAGGTACGCCCGGCAGAGGGCAGCTATCTGCTTTGGGTGAATTGCGGCGGTCTGGGCTTCTCCGATACGGAGCTGCGCCGTTTCTTCGTGGAGGAATGCGGCCTGGCTGTGAATGCGGGTACGGATTACGGCGCCAGATGGGGCCAGTTTGTCCGCTTCAATATGGCCTGCCCCCGCAGCTATGTGCAGGAGGCTCTGGATCGGCTGGAAGCAGCCATTGCCCGGGTTCGGGATTAAGAAGATGGAGATTCGCAGCCTGAAGCCGGAAGAGCTTCCTCGCGCCCTGGCCCTGGTCTGGAAGAGCTTTCTGGCCTATGAAGCGCCGGAATATGCGCCGGAGGGTGTGGCCACGTTTCGCGCCTCCCTGGAGAGTGAGGAATTTTGCGCGGCTCTGGAGTTCTGGGCTGCCTTCGAAGCAGAGGAAATGCTGGCTGTGATCGCCACCCGCAGTGAGCGCAGCCACATCACACTATTTTTCGTTTCGGAGGCGCATATGCGGAAGGGCATCGGAAAGGCGCTGTTCCGCTTTCTGCTGCCCCTTTGCCCGGGCCCGGTGCTGACAGTGAATTCCTCTCCTTATGCAGTGCCCTTTTATGCGCGCCTGGGCTTTCTGGCAGAAGGCCCGGAGCAGCAGCGGGACGGCATCCGCTTTACCCCTATGCGCTATTTTTTCGCGGAAACAGGGGAAGCGCATTAGTCGGTTGTTTGTCGTAGAAAAGAGCATAAAAAAGGCCGGGCAAAATGCCCGGCCTTGCTATATTTTTAAAAAGAAGCAGCGCCTTTGTTTTATTCCTCCGGCACCAGCAGGCCATAGTCCCGATCCTGCCGACGATAAACCACATTTACTTTACCCGTATCCGTATTGAAGAATACGAAGAAGCTGTGGCCCAGCAGGTTCATCTGCATGATGGCTTCTTCCACGGTCATGGGCTTTGTGGAAAACTGCTTGATACGGACAGGCTCATCATCCTCCTGCCAATGGACTTCCGGCAGGGCGGCTTCTGCCTCGGCTTTGGCACCGCGGCCCCGCTTGATCAGGCGGGTGCGATATTTGTGCAGCTGGCTTTCCAGCTTATCCGTGACCATATCCACGCAGGCATACATATCGTAGCCCTCTTCCTCGCCACGGATGACGATGCCGTTATATGGGATGGTCACCTCCACGCGCTGCCGATCCTTGATGCAGCGCATCGTAACGGTGGCCTCAGCTTCGCCAATCAATTTGTCGAATTTGGATAAGCGTTTCTCCGTATACTCTTTGAGGGAATCGGTGACTTCCAGGTTGCGTGCTTTGAAATTGACTAACATAAAAGCTCACCTCTTTCTTCAGCTTCCATCCGATCAGATGATACACAGATGGTATATATAAACATTCTCTATAGATCGAAAAAATCCTTTTTTCTTTTGAATGCATAGTAAAATTCTGGGAATTGATCAGTCCTTGTGTGAATTTTTTGGGGAAGAAAAGGGGATAGCCTGTAAATGTGGAATAAAAACAGGTGGTGAATTTGTTTTTGTATATTATTAGGAGGACACATGCTGATACAAACGTTTAATGTGGGCAAAACCTATAAGAATGGGATTGCCGCTTTGACGGATATTAACTTGAGCATAGATTACGGTGAGTTCGTTTTCCTGACCGGCGCTTCCGGTGCCGGGAAAAGTACCCTGATCCGCCTGCTCTTCCGGGAGGAGCCGCCCACCGCCGGGCAGATCATGATCGGCGGCCGCAGCGTTACCCGGCTGACAGTGCCGGAAATGGTGCGTCTGCGCCGGAATACCGGCGTTGTGTTTCAGGATTTCCGCCTGATGGAAAAGGGGACTGTCTTTGACAATGTGAGCTTTGCCCTGAAGGCGGTGGAACGCCCCTGGCCGGAGATCCGCCGCCGGGTTCCGGAGGTTCTGGAGCGTGTGGGCCTGGGGGGCAGGGAGCATGAGCATGTGATGAATCTTTCCGGCGGGGAGCAGCAGCGTGTGGCTGTGGCCCGCGCCATCATCAATAACCCCCTGATCCTCTTTGCGGATGAGCCCACCGGGGATCTGGACCCCAAAACCTCCGGGGAGCTGATGCAGCTCTTTGACGAGATCAATAAAGAGGGCACCACCATCGTTATGGCCACCCACGATCAGATCATCGTGGAGCGGATGCAGAAACGGGTGCTGACCCTGAAATCCGGTCATTTGATCGGGGATGCAGTGGGGGGGTGGCAGCTATGAAATTAAGCAGCTTTCGTTATATCGCGCCGCAGTGCTTCAAATCCATGCGGAACAACGGCTGGATGACGGCAGCGGCCATCATCACCATCACCATTTCCCTCTTTCTCTGCGCCTTCTTCTGGCTGCTGCTGCTGAATATCAACGCCAATGTGACGGATGTGGAAAAGGATGTCCGCGTTCTTGCTTATGTGGATTTTGATGTGGTTCCTGCAGAGCGGAAGGAGATCGAGCAGGAGCTGAAATGGATCGCCGGCGTGGCGGATGTGAGCTTTGTCCCGAAGGAGCAGGGCATTCATACTCTGGAGGAACGCTATGGGGACAGTGACCTGGTGGAATCCCTGGGCGGGGTGAATCCGCTCCCGGATATGTTCTCCATCACCGCCATCGATACGAATCAGGTCAGCGCCATTGCAGAGGCTGTTTCTCAGATCGAAGGGATCTATGAAGTCCAATATGGCGAAGGAACTGTAGAGAAGCTGCTCAGCCTCACGGATGGCCTGCGGAAATTCGGCTATGTGATCATGGGTCTGCTGGCCCTTTGCGCGGTGGTGCTGATCGCCATGGCCACCCGCCTGACCGTACAGACCCGAAAGAAGGAGATCATGGTCATGAAATGGGTGGGCGCCACGGATGCCTTCATTCGCTGGCCCTTCATCCTGGAAGGCATGATCCTGGGCCTGGTGGGGGCAGTTCTGGCCTTGGGCCTGCTGCTTTTCCTCTACAGCCGGGCGGCGCTTTATGTCAGCATCAATATCGGCTTCCTGAATATCCTGCCGCTTTCTGCCGTCTGGGCGCCTGCCACCGGCTTTACCCTGGCCGCCGGCTTCCTGCTGGGTTTGATCGGCAGCATGTTCCCGCTGGCCCGTTTTCTGGATGTATAAAAATTCCTTATGGAGAGATGGTATATGGGTAGAAAACAAAAGTGGCTTTCCGGCCTGCTGATCCTGCTGCTCTGCGGCATTCTGGCCTTTGGTGCGGCGTATCTGCCCGCCCTGGCCATGGAGCTGGCTGCGCCGGAAGCAGTCTCCGCAGCGGATGATCCCCCGAATATGGAGGATATGGATGTGAATGAGCTGCGGGAATACATGAAAGAGATCTCCATCCGCCAGGAACGGCTGCAGGATCAGATCGATGCCCAGGAAGGGCAGATCAGCGATCTGGAAGCGCAGATTTCTACTCTGGAAGGGCAGATGAGCCTGGTTCAGGAGAAAATCGATGCCACGAATCAGACCATTGCCGCCTATCAGGCTGTGGTGGATGAATGTGAGCTGGAAATCGCCGCTGCGGAGGAACGCCTGGCAGAGCGGCAGGCCCTTTTGCAGCAGCGCCTGGTGAATCTCTATGTCTATGGGGATGTTACCATGCTGGATGTGGTCTTTGGCACAGACAGCTTTGAGGATTTCCTTTCTGTCTATGATCTGACCCAGCGCATTATGGAGCAGGATGAGGTGCTTCTCCACCAGATCAATACGGAAAAGACCAATATTGAATATAATAAGAAGCTGGCCCAGGAGGCCGTGGTGGAGCAGGAAAGCCTGATGCATGATCTGGAGGATGAAAAGGCGGATCTGAATGCCCTTTGCAATCAGTATGAAGCCAAGGTCGCAGAGGCCGGCACCACCCTGGAGGAGCTGGAAGCTCTGTGGCAGCAGGAAGTGGCTGCAGGCGAACAGGCAGAAGAGCTGCTGCGGGATATGATCTCTGATTCCACCCTCAGCTTCGGCGGCTCCTTCATCTGGCCCCTGCCCGCTGCCTGGACCTATGTCAGCTCCGAATACGGCTGGCGTACCCACCCCCTTTATGGGGATCAGCGCTTCCATAACGGCATTGATATTCCGGCAGATGGCGGCACCCCCCTTTATGCTGTGGCGGAGGGCAAGGTCATTTATGCGGAATGGATCGGCGGCTACGGCAACTGCGTGATGATCGACCACGGTGACCAGGTGGTTTCTCTTTACGGGCATTTGAGCGGCTACGGGAATTTTTCCGTTGGCGAATATGTGGTTCCCGGCGATGTGATCGGCTATGTGGGCACCACCGGCGCCTCCACCGGGAATCATCTGCACTTTGAGGTTCGTTTGAACGGTAGCAGCACCAGCCCCTGGAATTACCTGAAATAAGGAGAGCATATCATGGGAATCTTTACCGGCTTCTTTTTGCCCCTGTTTCTGCTGACCATGGAGCTTTATGGCTTTTTCGTGGGGGATACCGCCCCCGTGATCGATCCGGATCTTCCCATCCTGAGCATGGAGGAGCTTTTGGAAAGCCCCCAGGGCCGCGCAGCTCTGCAGGGGGAGGAGGAGCTGCGCGGGCATATCGCGGAGCTTTATGATGATTACGCCTATTATTATACCGAAGGAGAATTTAAGGTGCTGCTGGAGGATTATGAAGGCAGCTTTGGCGGCGTTGGTATTTCCATGATCAACAATGAAGAGGGGAATATCGAGGTTTATTCCGTCCTGGAAAAAGGCCCCTCCATTGATACGGAAATCAGCATCGGGGATGTGATCCTCTCTGCGGATGGGGAAAGTCTTTTGGGCTATGATGTCTCCCTGGCTGTGAGCAAGGTTCGCGGGGAGATTGGCGAGCCGGTCACTTTGGAGCTGCGGCATCCGGACGGCCGGGAATACAGCGTCACCATCGTGCGGGAGGAGATCATCGCCGAATCCGTGGAAGGGGAGCTCTTCGAGGAACACCCCAACACCGGATATATCTATATCTATGATTTTAATGAACAGACCACGGATGAATTCATTGATACCTATCTGAGCCTGCGAAAGGATCGGGTGCTGAACACGCTCATTATCGATCTTCGCAGCAATGGCGGCGGGGCGCTGGATGCAGCCCTGAACATTGCCAATTTCTTTATCCCCCCGGGGGAGATCCTTCTGAAGGAAAAGACCGTGGAGGGCATGGCGGAATACGAATCCGTGGATGGGCAGCTTGCCGGGATGGAGCTGGTGGTTCTGGTGAATGAATACTCTGCCTCTGCCTCTGAGGTGCTGGCTGCCGCCCTGCGGGAGCAGGCCGGAGCGGCCCTGATCGGCTCCAATACCTACGGCAAGGGCATCACGCAGGCCCTGATCACTCTGGATTCCGGCGCCGGGCTGCGCTATACCCGCAGCCATTATTATACGCCCAAGGATTACGACCTGCATGGCGTGGGTCTGCCTGTGGATGTGGAGGTTCCCCTGCCGGAGGATCTGACCGGGGAAGAATACTGGTCCACAGATCCGGAACTGAATCCCTGCCTGGACGCTGCCAGAGATTTTCTGGATAATAAATAAGGAAACTGTACCCGTCCTCTGGGGCGGGTATCCTTATGCATAGCTTTTTCCCACTGGGAAAGGAGGCGCATCCCTTGCTGGTTCTGTGGATTCTTTTGGCTTTGCTCTTTGCCGCTCTTCTGCTGTTTGGGGTTCTGTTTTATGTTGGCATCTGCCGCTGGCCAAACCGGGCGCTGGCAGACGCCATTCCCCCCGGTGTGAGCGGGAAATGGGAGCAGCGGGTCCGGGATGGCGTAGCCTGGATGCGGCAGCAGGATACGGAGCGAATTTGCATCAGAAGCTATGATGGGCTGAAGCTGGCGGCGCTTTTTCTCCCCGCTGCGGAAGCCCAGCCAAAGGGCACGATCATTCTGGTTCACGGCTGGCGCAGCAGTGGCTACAATGATTTCAGCTGCGCCTATCAATATTATCATGGCCTGGGCTATAACATATTGAATATATTCCAGCGCGCCCACGGGGAAAGCCAGGGCTGCTTTACCTGCTTTGGGGTGAAGGAGCGTTATGACTGCCAGAGCTGGGCCCGCTATGTGGCGGAGCGCTTTGGCCCGGAGCATGACATCTTTTTCAGCGGCATTTCCATGGGTGCGGCTTCTGTGATGATGGCCACCGGTCTGGAGTTGCCTGCCAATGTTCGCGGCATCCTGGCGGACAGTGGTTTTACCTCTCCCTGGGAACAATTTGCCCATGTGCTTCCCCGGCGCTTCCATTTGCCGGTGCATCCCACCATTGAGATCGCAGATCTGCTTTGCCGCTGCATCGCCGGCTTTGGCTTTCGGGAATGCAGCAGTATAGATGCTCTGGCTGGGAACAAGATCCCCATGCTTTTCGTCCATGGTCTGGCAGATACCTTTGTACCGCCGGAGATGAGCAGGCGGAATTATGAAGCCTGCGCTGCCCCGAAAGAGCTGCTTCTGGTGGAGGGCGCCCGCCATGGTCTCAGCTATCTGGTGGATGAACCCCGGGTTTCCGAAAAAATTAAAAATTTCTTAAGAAAATGGGGAACCTTTTCTTGAGTTGCTCCATCTAAGTATTCAGAAGCGAATAAAATACGCATAAAAACAAAATAAGCCATAAAAATTTTTTTGGAGGACGAATTTCATGAAAAAATCTTTGGTTCGCATCTTTGCTACTGCTGCTGTTCTCCCTTGCCTGATGAGCTCTGCCCTGGCTGCAGGGAATGCTTCCTATACGGATATCAGCGCAGACGCCTGGTATTATGAAGCTGTGCAGGAGCTTTCCGCAGCACAAATCCTTCCCGGTATTTCCGTTGATCTTTACGGCCCCGGCACTCTCATCAGCAAGCAGGATTTCGCCACCGCCCTTTGGAAGCTGGCCAATGGCAGCACCGAAGCGGATGCGGAAACCGTCTCCGGCTGGGCTGTTTCTCTGGGTATCCTTCCGGAAGGCAGTGATCTGAGCCAGAGCATCAGCCGCCAGGAAGTGGCTCAGGCTCTGCAGAGCTTTATCCTCAACGCAGTGGTGAATATGCCCGCCACCCTGAATATTCCCCGTGAATTTGAAGATCAGGCGCAGATCAGTGCTGCCGCAGTTTCCGCAGTGCAGCTGATGCAGAACACCTCTCTGATGAACGGCTTCCCGGATGGCACCTTCCGCCCGGCAAACATGCTGACCCGTGCCGAAGCAGCCACCATCCTGCAGAAGCTGGCCCCCAGCTGCGAAAATCTGCCCCTGGTCATCTCCCTCCCCGGCAATGTCAGCACCGGCTATTCCTGGAGCGTCGCTGCTTATGATGAATCCATCGTTCGCGTGGATGCCCTGGGCTATGAAGAAAGCCAGTCTGAAGAAGGCCTGGTCGGTACCCTCAGCAACTTCCGTTTTGCCATTTACGGCATGAAGGAAGGCCGCGCTGTTCTGGATTTCTTCTACACCCGCGCCGGTGAAGACGTGAAAGATGCTGCGGATGAAATGCATATGACCGTAGCCGTAGATGCGGAAGGCAAAGTCGTTCAGCTGACCCGCTAATCTGCTGCTTTTGCTAAAAGATACATAAAAGTCCTGGGAGCACAGCTCCCAGGACTTTTTGTATGCAATTCTGATCAAGACGAAAGCCCTTCCTGCGCCTCCAGGCCGCAGGATTCCTCCGCGATGGACTGCAGCAGCGAAAGCCCGCCGGAAAAGAAGCTCTCTTTTTCTTTTCCCAGCTGCCAGCTCTCCCAGTTTTCCGCATAAAGACCCAGCCACCACAGGTGCCGGGCAAAGAGCAGGTAGGGAAGCAGACCACCCTGCACAGCATCCAGAGGAAGCTCTGTCTCATAGCCTTCGATCAGAGGATTCCAAAGCGCAGGGCCGCCGCCAAAGCGGAAGGTCCCCCAAATGGCGGTGGCCAGGTCGTAGGCGGGCCATTGCCAGCAGGCATCCTCGAAATCAAAAAGTGCTGCCCTGCCCTCCGGAAGTAAGCAGGCATTTTGACTGTGGGTATCTCCATGACAGAAGCCAAGAAATTCCGGCTGCCGGTAGGCTTGCAGGATCTCCTCGACCTGCTCTGCATAGCAGCGGGGGAGTTCCAGCTCCTCTTCTTTCACCACCGCAGCCAGCTGTTCCAAAGGCCGCGTGATCAGCTCTTCCGGGCCGATGCTCGGCAGCCAATCGGGCTTTTCCCGTTCCGACCAGAATTTGTGCAGGCTGCCGATGGCTTTCCCCAGCTGAAAGAAGCCCTCCGCCGTCTCGGGGATCGGCTTTCCTTCCAGAAAGCTGTAGATCCTGGCGTAAAAGCGCTCTTCTCCCTTTTGGAAGCAATCCTGCTCCGGGCAGGGGTATGCCTTCAGCGGGAAGGCGTTGCAGGAAATTACGCCATATTCGGCCAGCATATTGTTTTTTCGCTCCTCTGGGTAAAGCTTTACGATCCGGCTGCCCTCCTTCAGGCGCACCTTGTAGAGAAGATTTCGTGTGGAGGGGAGGCGCATCCAGAGCTGCTGTTCTTCGGGAAAGAGGATCCGCAGCTGCTGGAGGAAGGGTTTATTGGAGTTCATCATATTCCAGCAATTCTCCTCTGTGCAGCTTGCACATCCAGGGAAGGGTGGTGCTGCTGTCGATCACATCCTCATGGAGCAGGCTGGGGCCTTCTGCCTTGAGCCGGAGCAGATTCAAGGGGTGGTTTTCCAGCAGGAGCAGATTTTCTTCGTCCTGATCGTAGACGGAGCCCAGCGCAAATTTCTCAAAGCCTATCAGGCCAAGACAGGGGTAGAGCTTTCCATCCGGCGCGATGCAAAGCATCAGGCGGTTGGCGCAGGGGCGGACGAAATCACTGGGGGCTTCCGCGCTTTCCTCCGGATAGAGGGATACGCTCAAATCCGTGCTGTTCAAGGCAGGGGAGGAAAAAAGCTTCAGCTGCCGCATCTCATCCATGCTGCCGAAGAGTATCAAAGAACGGCGCAGGCCGCGGAGCTTTTGCAGAAAGGCTTCCAGCTCCTCTGCTGACGGAGATAGCCCGTTGCCATCGATATTGAGTCCCAGGGAGCTGATGGCGCTTTCTCCGCAAATCTCTTCCAGGAAGGAAAAATCTTCATAAATTTCCCGGAAATTCAGGTGCAAAGAGATGGATTGGTTCATTTCCGTGAGCCTACGGAGCAGATTTTTCAGAGCCGCCTTCCGCTGCAGGAGGCCGGTGCCGCTAATGCTGATGTTCCGCCCATAGAGAAGGAGACCGCGTTTTTTTTCACTCAGGCCGCAGTTTTGGTCAAACCATTGCTCATACCGACGCAGCCAATCGCAGATGCTTTCCCCGGGAAGGGAAAAATCGCTGCCTGCTTCATCCGGCTCCAAAATAAGCATGATAGATTGAAAATTGCTGATGAGCTGTGCTTTTTTATCAAGCATCGTTCTGTTTCTCCTGCCCTAAAAATTTGGCTTCCAGGCGGGCAACCGCTTTTTCCAGCGCGGATTGCCGCTTTTTGTTGAATTCGTTTTGAATGATGGCGAGATATTCCGGGTTTGAAAAAATGCTGCTGCACAGCTGGCAGATGGAGAAGTATTTTTCTTCGTCGATCTCACAGCCATTGGCGCGCAGCAGAGGGAGGAAGGATTTCACACCCAAAAAGACCAGCTGCCGCAGAAGCGGGTCGGCATTCATGCTCTCCACGATGTGGGAGATGGGCTGCTGGTAGATGTTTCCGCCGGCGCAATCCCGGCAGGTATCCATACCGGCGCAGCAGGGGAAAACCTCCCCGAAGCTATTTACCGTGAGGTTCAGCGTGGAGTGGCAGTTGTCATCCAGCCCCACCCGGGAGTGATAGAAATCCTCCCTGGGCAGGATCTGTGCTGCTCTGCCCGTGGCGAAAACCGGTGCGCTGGTGATTTTATCCGCTGCACGCAGCGCTTCCGGGTTCAGCCTGGAGAGGGCTTCCTCCATATCATGGCTTTTGGTGGTGAGCAGGCGCAGGTTCGTGCCGATCTCATATTCCCTGCAGGCCAGCAGGCAGTTGTCCATGGCAGCGGCGGGGATGAATTCGCTGTGCCAGTAATCCCAGGAAAGCTCCATGGATGTGAGTCCGCATTCCCGCAGATGCTGACAGGTCTGCCGGGCCTTCTGCAGGTCTTTGCCCCAAAAGCCGTTGGTGGTTGCGGTGATCATTGTATAACCGGCTTCTTTTGCCGTTTGGAAGAGTGCAAAGCAATCTTCCGGGTATAAAAAAGCTTCCCCGCCGGCCAGGTGAAAGCGAGGCTCGATGCAATCGATCTCCGCCGCCTCCCGGATGCAGGTTTTTGCCGTTTCCAGATCCAGCCGGGTATTGTTTTCCTGGCCCCCTGCGGATTGGTAGCAGATGGCGCAGCGGGCATTGCAGCGGTTCGTGTTCTCCATAACCAGGCCGTTGTAGTGCAGCGGCATGTTCAGGAGCAGGGCATAGCGCAGAAGCTTCTGATTTTCTGATAGGTGTTCATTCATGATTCTGTCATCCTTGTGAGCTGTATTCTGTGGCTGCTTCTAAACGACGGGGTTCCTGTATCAGCAGGAACCCCGGAAGAAGAACAAGCTTATTTTCTGATTTTGCGAATGGGATCTCTCTGGATGAAGGTCTTTCCCTTGGGCAAACGGATGAGGGGCGAGTTGTTCAGATCCCGGATGGAAGAGGGATCCTTGCTGCTGATATCCCGGATGGCAGAGAGGTCAGAAGGCTTAGTCGAGCGGGTCGCGGAAATAACCGCTGTTGCCACTGCTGCCACTGCTGCTACGACTGCTGCACCGGCCATAACACTGGAAGCACTAACGAGAGCGTTGTTACCGCTGGCCATCTGCCGCAGATCCACCAGATCTTTTAAGCCATTGGCACCCAGCTGATCCTTGAGCGGGTCGGTGATGTCCTCGTTGAAGATGACGGAATCAAGCAGTTCCTCAACAGTTTCAGGAGCGAGGCGAATGTTATGTTCCAGGGCATATTCCTTCGGCGCTTTCAGGAATTTTGCTGCTTCCGCTTCATCCTTGACCAGTTCTTTGATGAAAGCGATCTGCGCTTCGATGGGGGAGAATTCCACCTTTTTCAGGGCTTCAGCATGTTTTTTTCTGATCGCAACAGTTTCTGCATCTTTTTGCAGCAATTCTTTGATTTTCAGTTCGTCATTCGTGTTTCCCATGAAGATCGCCAGCCTTTCCTTTTTGATCAAAAATTTATAAAATAGAAAAATTATACCAAAATCATTTTAGCATATCGCAGAACAGAAAACAAGAGATTTTCCGGAGAGACCAGATAAAGCAGACTTTTTGAGGGATGATTCCCTGCTTTTTTTGTGGAGATGAAAACTCCCCACTGATTCAGCGGGGAGTTTGTGCTCGCAAAGCTTATTTTACCAGAGCCAGCTCCAGCACCTGACTGAGATGCTCTACCAAATGGAACTGCATCTTTTCCCGCACATCCGTGGGCAGGTCTTCCAAGTCCCGCTCACAGGCCTTGGGCAGGATGATCTCGGTGATGCCGTTGCGATAAGCAGCCAGCAGCTTTTCCTTGATGCCGCCCACTGCCAAGACACGCCCGTGGAGGCTGATCTCCCCGGTCATGGCCACATCGCAGCGGACAGGCCTGCCGGAGAATTGGGAGGCCAGCGCAGTGGTGATGGTCACACCGGCGCTGGGGCCGTCCTTGGGCACAGCGCCTTCTGGCACATGCACATGGATGTCGGTTTTTTCTTCCACATTGTCTTCAATATTATACTGAGAACCTACCGTCCGCAGATAGGTGTAGGCGGCTTTCACGCTTTCCACCATCACATCGCCCAGCTGGCCGGTGATGGTGAATTTGCCCTTGCCGGGGATGGTCTGGGCTTCCACCTGCAAAATCTCGCCGCCCACCTCCGTCCAGGCCAGGCCGATGGCCACGCCCACCTGAGGCTCGCGGATCAGCTTGTCATCCCGATATTTCGGTCTGCCAAGATAGCTTTCCATATTCGTGGGGGTGACGGAGAAGGGGCCGGGGTCGCCGCCCACGATATCCCGGGCCGCCACGCGGCAGATTTTGCCGATGCGCCGCTCCAGCTCACGAACACCTGCCTCCCGGGTATAATCCCGGATCAGCTTTTTCAGGGCAGGGCTGCCGATCTTCAGCTGGTTCTTTTCGATGCCGTGTTCGGCAAGTTGCTTCGGAACCAGATGCTTCCTGGCGATGTTCAGCTTCTCCACTTCCGTATAGCTGGAAACCTCGATGATCTCCATTCTGTCCTGCAGAGGAGCAGGGATGTTGCTGCGGTAATTTGCGGTGGTGATGAACATGACCTGAGAAAGGTCATAGGGAATCTCCAGATAATGATCGGAGAAGGTGCTGTTCTGCTCCGGATCGAGTGCTTCCAGCAGTGCGCTGGTGGGGTCGCCCTTCCAGTCGCTGGCCATTTTGTCTACCTCATCCAGAAGGAAGAGGGGGTGGTTGCAGCCCACCTCTTTGATACACTGGAGGATGCGTCCGGGCATGGAGCCGATATAGGTGCGGCGGTGACCGCGAATCTCCGCTTCATCCCGCACGCCGCCCAGGCTCAGGCGGACAAATTCCCGGCCCGTGGCCCGGGCAATGGAGCGCCCCAGAGAGGTTTTGCCCACGCCGGGGGGGCCCACCAGACAGAGGATGGGGCCTTTCATGCCCTTTTTCAGCTGGCAGCTGGCCAGGTATTCCAGAATGCGTTCCTTGGGCTTTTCCAGACCATAATGGTCGGCATCCAGGATGCGCTGGGCTTTATGTATGTCCCGATTTTCTTCGGTGGTTTTGTTCCAGGGAAGATCCAGAAGGAGATCCAGATAGTTGGCGATCACATTGGCTTCCGCCATTTGCGCCGGGGTCTTTTCCAGACGCTTCAGCTCCACGTTGAAGCGATCCAGCGCGTGCTTGGGCAGCTGGGCTGCTTCCGCTTTGGCCCGGTATTCCGCCACTTCCTCGGCGCGCTCGCCGTCCTCGCCCAGCTCCACCTGGATGGATTTGATCTGCTCCCGCAGGTAATAATCCCGCTGGCTCTTTTCCATCTGCTGCCGGGTGCGGTTGGCAATGCTCCGCTCCATCTCAAAGACTTCCATTTCCCAATCCAAAAGATCCAGCAGCTTTTCGATGCGCTGGCGCAGGGAAAGGATCTCCAGCATCTGCTGGCGCTGCTCCATGGAAAGATTCAGCTGCCCGGCGATGAGATTCACCAGCTGGGAGCCATCCTCCACGGTGGAGAAGCCGGCCAGCATATCCGGGGAAATGCGGCGGGATTCCTGTGCATAATGCTCGAAGCGCTCCCACATGATGCGGCGGTAGGCCTCCAGCTCTGCTGCGCTGCAGTCAAAATCGTCCGGGCGGGGGGAAATTTCCGCCATAATGAAGGGACGTTCCTGCAGGGTGCCCAGCAGCCGGGCCCGGTATTGTCCTTCCACCATCAGGCGGACTGTGCCGCCGGGAAGCTTCAGCACCTGGCAGATCTTGCATACGGTGCCGATCTCGTGGATGTCCTCCATCGCCGGGTCATCGATATTGCTGTCCTTCTGCATGGCCAGAAAAATCAGATTGCTGCCATCCCGCATGGCTTCATCCACGGCATTGATGGACAGATCACGGCCCACATCCAGCTGGGTCATCATATAGGGGTAGACCACCAGACCGCGCAGGGGCATAGCCGGCAGGATCTGCCAATCCCCCACCACGGGGCGGGGATTCAGGCCAGCCTGGGGATCTTGTATTTTGTTTTCGATCATAGAAACTACCTCTTTGCTGCGAAATTTACATTGGGAACATTATAACATGGCTTTCCCGCAAAAGCTATAGCAGAAGCTGAATCATTATATGGGAATTCTGGATATTCCTGTGCCTGGCCTTTTTTGCTTTTTCTGCCTGCTCCGCTTCTGCTTTCAGGCAGAGCGGGCCTGTTTTTTTTGAAGGATGCGCAGCAGCCGGGGGCGATTGTATCTCTGCAGGATCACAAAAAGCAAGTCGAATCCGGCTGAAAGCAGGGAGGTGCTGGCGAATACCCAGAAGCTGCCGAATTCCAGGGCAGCCAGAAGGGGTAGGAAGCTGAGTGGAATGATGCAGAGATGCACCAGCTCCGCCCGGCACATTTCCCGGGTCAGCTCTTCCAGGCTGTGCTTCTGCAGGGAGAAGTTTTCCGGCGCGTAGCTGGGCATTTTGTCCTTCCAGCTGCTAACACGCAGCCTTTTGTAGAGTGCTTCCTCAAAGGGCAGGGGCTGAAAACATTTTCTTTTCCGGGAAAGCCAGCCTTCGGGGACCTTCAGCAGCAGATAGCCCACCAGGAGCCGCATGCAAAAATGGTAGGCGATGGTTCCGCAGCTGATGGCCAGGCTATAGAAAAGCGCTGCCCGGAAATGCAGATAGAGGAATGCCAACAAAAGGCTGAGCAAAGAGGTGCAGAGCGCGATGCTTTTCATCACTTTTGCCATGTTCCTTCTCCTTTCCTGGGGGAGTACGCTGCCTCCTCTCCCTTGCTGCAGGAGCCAGGGAGCAGAGAAGCGCTTTTGGGAAGTCCCAATTCCACTTTGTAGCTCTTGCCAAGCAACACAGCCAAAGGCTCCCCTGTGCAAAGGTAGCTATCAGCCGGCAGACTGACTGAGGGGTTGAAAGGGAGCTTGCTTGAAAGCTGCATCAGGCAGTCCCCGGGTTTCCGCTGGCGCGGAAACCCTTATAAAAAGGAGCTGTCGCCTCCCTTTATGCAAGGGGCCTTCCTTCGGGAACGGAAACTGGGGTTTGCGAAAAAGAAAACGGCGGGAGGCCTCCCGCCGTTTTTGCATGGTATTTTGGCAAAGGCAAAGCTCAGGATGCTGCGCCGGGCGGGATCAGAGCCTGCCCCTGAGAGAGGAGCAGCGGCGCTTCCCGCTTCGTTACGGTGTCTTCGGTGATGACGCATTTGTAGACATCCTCCCGGGAGGGGGTCTCAAACATCACGTCCAGCAGCAGGCCTTCCAGGATGGCACGCAGGCCTCTGGCCCCGGTTTTGCGGGTCAGGGCCTCCCTGGCGATGGCCCGGATGGCTTCCTCGGTGAATTCCAGCTCTGTGTCATCCATGCGGAAAAGCTTTGTATATTGCTTGGTCAGGGCATTTCTGGGCTCGGTGAGTACCCGAACCAGGGCTTCTTCATCCAGAGATTCCAGGGTGACGATGATGGGCAGACGGCCGACAAATTCCGGGATCAGGCCGAATTTCAGCAGATCCTCCGGCAGCACGCTTTTCAGCAGGTCTGCACTCTGGTTATCCACCTTGCTGCGCAACTCAGAGCCAAAGCCCATGATATTCCGGCCCTGGCGGTTGGCGATGATGTTTTCGATGCCGCCGAAAGCGCCGCCGCAAATGAAAAGGATGTTGGTGGTATCGATCTGGATGAATTCCTGGTGGGGATGCTTCCGCCCGCCCTGGGGCGGAACGGAGGCCACGGTGCCCTCCAGGATCTTCAGCAGGGTCTGCTGCACACCTTCGCCGGAGACATCCCGGGTGATGCTGGGGTTTTCGGATTTTCTGGCGATCTTATCGATTTCATCGATATAGATGATGCCCCGCTGCGCCTGTTCGATATCCCAATCCGCAGCCTGGATCAGCTTGAGCAGGATGTTCTCCACGTCCTCGCCCACATAGCCGGCTTCCGTCAGGCTCGTCGCATCGGCAATGGCGAAGGGAACATCCAGAATTTTCGCTAAGGTCTGGGCAAAGAGGGT
>JAFSHU010000012.1 GCA_017440145.1 Bacillota bacterium | reverse complement strand
CTTCCTCCTGCACAGCCTCCTGCGGCGCAGCTATTTGCAATAAATCCGCAAGGCTGCGCTTCCCGGAAAGGCTGCGATCAAAGCCGCAGACTGTCCGCTGCCCCCGGAGGGCGCAGGCTCTGCCCCAGCAAGAACCCAGGGCGCAATTTCGGGAAGCCCCGATCAGGCTTCCCCCTTCTCTTCCTCCTGCGGTCTATCTCTTCGCAATAAATCCGCAAGGCTGCGCTTCCCGGAAAGGCTGCGATCAAAGCCACAGACCGTCCGCTGCCCACAGAGGGCGCAGGCATCGTTCTTCCCATCCAGCAGGGGCCAAGCCTGAATCTCCCCATCCAGCATGGCGCAGGCGGTCTCCTGCAGGGTGGCCGTGATCCCCTCCATCAGCTCTCGAAGCTGCTCCCGGCTGAGGCAGTGGGAGGAGGCCTTCACCTGCCCCTCCTTATCCAGGCTGACAGCGATTAGCTGAGATTTGCCTGCCTTTTCCTCCGCAGCCAGGGCTGCCAGCTGACGATCTGCCAGCTCCACCCCGATCTGATCCTGCAGGCTCAGGCCGGAAAGCTTCAAATCGGGCAACTCTGCCTCTTCCTCCCGCTCGGTGGAATGCAGGTCATCCCGCACATAGGCATAATAGGCACCTGCCGGGGCAGAATCCCCGCTGCCGCTGAGCAGCTCTGCATTGGCCATGACCACCTGCAGATAAAGCAACAGCTGCAGCTGCAAACCGGCCAGGCTCAGCTTCTGATCAAAGCTGGGCTTGCCTGTCTTATAATCCACCACCCGCAGCCAGGCCTTTTCCCCATCGCGGGCCAGGTCGATGCGGTCGATCTGCCCACGCAGAGCCAGGCTGCGCCCGCCGGGCAGGGGAACCGTGAAGGCCGGCAGGGAATTTTCCTCCCGGCTGCCAAAGGGCAGCTCAAAGGCAATGGGCAGGAAGCCGCTGCGACGCACATGCTCTGCCAGCAGCAGGCTGGCGTGGAGCAGTGTCCGGAAAAGGCGGCTCTGCAGGTATTGATAACGGGGGGAGCTGTCCATAATGCCGGAGAGGAAGCCGGGCAGCAGCTCTGCCAGCACCTGCTCCACGATGGGGCGCAGCTCTTCCTCGCCCAGAGCAGCCCAATCCAGACGATCCCGCTGCACCCGGCGGCCGATCTCTGCCAGCGCCTGATGATAGAGCGTCCCCCGATCCGGCGCGGAAAGCTGATACTCCCGCCGGGGCTGGGTTTTCAGGCCGTAGCTGGCAAAATAGGCGAAGGGACAGCGGCGGTACTGCTCCAGACGGCTGACGCTGCCGGAAAGCCTGCCGCCGTACCAGCGCTGCAGAAGCTCCCGGCTCAGGGGCTTTTGCCCGGGGCGATAGCGCCAGCCCCGCTCCACCTGCTGCAGCAGGGCAGCCTGCTCGCCCCGTTCCCGGTAGCAGTGATAGACCGTCTGCCAGAGGGGCTGCTCCCCGCTGCGGCTCAGCTCCGCAGAGCAAAGCGCCAGGTCAGCAGGCCCCCCCACCAGCAGGGAAGCATCCTGCACCGCGCAGCTTTCCGCTTCCAGCTCCGGGAAGATGCGTTTCAGATTGGCGATCACCGGGGAGGGGGAAAGGCTGCTGCCATCCTCCCCGTTCAAAAGATAGCTCAGATACAGCCGCTCCCCGCAGCGGCTCAGGGCCAGATAAACCAGATAATTTTCCACGCACTGCCGTTCGGCGCTGTCCGGGGCCAGCTGGATGCGGGCTTTCCGCAGCAGGCGGCGCTCCCCATCGCCGAAGAGCCCGGCCTCCGTTACCCGCCGGGGCAGCACGCCCTCATTCAGGGAAAGCACAAAGGCTGCCTTCAGCTCCGGGTTGCGGCTGCGTTCCAGGGAAGCCACCATCACCTGATCCACCCCCGGGGGGATGGTGGAAATGGTCAGGCCGGAGAAGGCTGCCTCGTAAAGGTCGCTCAGCTCCGCCGGGGAATGCTCTGCCTCTCCCAGCAGCTGCTCCGCCTCCTCCAGCAGGCTTTGGAGCAGGCTCCAGGCCTGCCGGTGCCACTCGCTCTGTTCCCCGTCCCCCCGTTCCAGGGCGGCCTGGGTCAGGCCTTCCAGCCTTTCCTCCACCCCCAGCTCCGCGAAAAGCTGATACAAGGCGGCGTTGAGCTGCTTCGCAGTGCAGCGCTCTCCCAGCTCCCGGCAGAGGCGCAGCAGCGGCTCCACGCCCTGCTTCCGCAGGGCCTCCAGCTCCTCCGGGCTGATCCCCTCATCCGGCTCCGGGGCAGGCAGGGGCTTTTCCCCATTCTGCCAGTGCCAGAAGCGCAGGCCATGGCGAAGGATATAGTTTTCCAGCCGATCCCCCACATCGCCGCAGAAGGGGTGCAGACAATTCTTCAAAACCCGCAGCAGGCGGCGGCGCTCCGCCCGGTAGCACCAGACTTCCAGCACAGCGCGAACCAGCTCCACCAGGGGGTGATAGAGCAGGGATTTCTTCGCATCGATAAAATAAGGGATGCTCATCTCATCAAAAACCGCAGGCAAAACATCCTGATAAGCATCCACGTCCCGGGCGAAAAGGCCGATCTCCCGAAAGCGCAGACCCTCCTCCCGGCAGAGCCGCAGAATTTCCCGGCCCAGCCAGCCCAGCTCCTCCCGGCGATCCCTTGCCGCCAGCAGGCGCAGGCCACGGGGCTTGCCCGGGCAGGGGGGCAGATCCTCTCCCCGCAGCCAGGCAGTAGCTGCTGCCAGATCCGGCGAATGGGCGAAGCGCCCCTTTGCCCCATCCAGCAGCAGCGGCGGCTCCACAGTCACGCCCTCTTTCCTGGCCAGCTCCACCAAAGCCGCGTACTCGCTCCAGGCCGGGTAAAAAGGAGAATCCATGGAAAGCCGGGTCTCCGCAGCCCGCCCCTCCAGAGGCAGGGTGATAGAAACCTCCGGGCAGACAGCCAGCATGGCAGCCAGCACCTGCCGCTCGCTGGGGGTGAACTGGCTGTAGCCGTCTATGTAGACCGCCGTATCGGAAAGATAGCCTGCCCGAATCTGCGCTGCCAGAAAGGCCATATTCTCCCCATAGCTGCCGTAGCGGCCGTCATAATCCCGGCGGTACGCCCGGTAGAGCAGGGCGATCTCCCGCAGCTTGGCGGCAGAGGGGGAATCCGGCTCCGCTTCCTGAATGGCCGCCACCGCTTCCTCCAGCTGCTCCGGGCTGATGTTATAGGTAAACAGCTCCTCCGCCGCGCCCATGACCTGCCCGGCAAAGCCCCGCTTCCCGGCAGCAGGCGCCAGAATCCGCAGCTCCTCCCGGCAGGAGGCGCTCACCGCCGCGCCCAGCATCAGCTTGCCGCCCTCGCTCAGGGGGGAGAGTGGCTTTTCCCCCGCCCGCTGATAGGCCCGGTAAACCAGGCGGCTGAAGCTGCTCACCTCTGCCCGGCAGAAGCCGCCGCCGGGGCAGGCTGCCGCCAGCTGCCGCTCATGAATGAAGGTGGCCTGCTCCGGCAAAAGAAAGAGCAGCGGGGAAGCGAGCGGCTCCCGCTCGATCTCCGCTGCCAGACGGTGAATGCAAAAATGGGTCTTCCCGGAACCGGCCGGGCCCAGGATGAAACGAAGGCTCATGGCTCCTCCTTGTTCTCATCGAAAATGTGCTGTGAAGTGAGGTAAAACCGTTCCTCTTTTTAAAAAAGAGGAACCGAGAAAACACTTATTTTTAGGCTGCTCCCCGGATCAAAGGCAGCAGCCCAAAATTCGAAGTTCTCTTGTTTCTTCTCTTTCAAGAGAAGAAAGGTTTTGCTGCTAAAAACCCGCTAAAACCGCCGCTTTTTTAGAAAAAGCGGCACCAAAAACACTTATTTTTGGGCTGCTCCCCGGATCAAAGGCAGCAACCCCAAATTTGAAGTTCTCTTGTTTCTTCTCTTTCAAGAGAAGAAAGGTTTTAACAAATCCAAGGCAGCACTTACTGATTCAGCTCCACGATGGTCACGCCCAGACCGCCCTCATGGAAGGTGCCGTCCCGATAGGTTTTCACCAGGCGATTCCCCTTCAGGCAGCTGTGAACGAAATTCCGCAGCGCGCCGGTACCCCGGCCGTGGTTGATCTCCACCTGCCGCAGACCGGCCAAAAAGGCGTCATCGATATATTTTTCCAGGATGGGCATGGCCTCCATGGTTTCCAGGCCATGCAGATCCAGATAAGGCTCCACGGTGGAGCTTTTCCGCATAGTGATGGCCCCGGCGCTGGTGCCGCCACCCCGGCGAACCTTGTTCTTCTTCGGGGGTTCCCCATTGGAAAGGCGCAGCTCCGAAACCTTTGCCCGCAGCTTCAGCACGCCCACCTGCAGATCCACCTCGCCGCCGCTGTCCGGCAGGGAAAGCACAGTGCCGGATTGGTTCAGCTTGGGCAAAAAGACATAATCCCCCACGCTGAGCTTGCTGGGTGCCTGACCGGCATAGACGGGCTGGGGTGTTTCCTCCTCCAGCTGCTCCCGCCAGGATTTCAGCTTCTTTCGGGATTCCTGCCAAATGCGCTCCGCGGATTTCTGCTCCGCAATGGCCTTCTGCTGCTCATCGTAGAGGGCCCGGCTCTTCGCCATGGTCTCGTCGATGATCTTCTGTGCTTCCTCGTGGGCCTTCCGCAGGATCTGCGCCTGCTCTGCCTGGAGCTTCTGCTCCCGCTGGGCCAGATGCTTTTCTCTGGCAGCGGCAGAGGCCCGCAGCACCTGAATTTTATCCTGCTCATCCGCCAGCTGCCGCCGGAGCTCCTCCAGATTGGAGAGCATGGCGCTGACCGCCACATCCTCGGTGGTCAGGCTCTCTGCAGCGTCATCGATGATCTGCTGGGGCAGCCCCAGCCGGGAGCTGATCTCAAAGGCATTGCTCTTCCCCGGCAGACCCATCATCAGGCGATAGGTGGGGGAAAGGGTCTGCACATTAAACTCCATGCAGGCATTGATAAAGCCCGGCGTATTATAGGCAAAGGCCTTCAATTCGCTGTAATGGGTGGTGGCAACGGTCTTTGCGCCCTTGTCCTTCAGATGCTTCAGAATGGACATGGCCAGCGCCGCGCCCTCTGTGGGGTCGGTACCGGCGCCCAGCTCATCCAGAAGCACCAGGCAGCGCTCGTCCGCCGCCTCCAGAATGGAGACGATGTTCGACATATGGGCGGAAAAGGTGGAAAGGGATTGCTCGATGCTCTGCTCATCCCCAATATCTGCCCAGACTGCATCCACGCAGGCAATCTCCGAGCCCAGATCCGCCGGGATATGCAGGCCGGAAAGAGCCATGGCCGTCAGCAGGCCGATGGTTTTCAGCAGCACGGTCTTACCGCCGGTATTGGGGCCGGTGATGACCATGGCGGAAACGTCCTTATCCAGGCGGGTATCCACCGGAACCACCTTTGCCGCAGGGATCAGGGGGTGGCGCGCCTTTTGCAGCTTCCACACGCCCTGCTCGTTGATCTTGGGGGAGCAGCCATCCATTTCCCAGCTGAGCTGCCCCTTTGCCAGCAGCAGATCCAGTCGGGAAAGGATCATCAGGTCGGCATTGATCTCCTGATGGAAGCTGTTCACCACCATGCTCAGGCCACGCAGGATGGCGGCGATCTCCTCTTCCTCATCCCGCTTGATGGCAGCCAGCTCGTTGTTGAGCTCCATCACAGCCAGGGGCTCGATGAATACCGTTGCCCCGGAGCTGCTCATATCATGGGTGACGCCGGCCACCTGACCCCGGTATTCCTGCTTCACGGGGACAACAAAGCGCCCCTCGCGGATGGTCACGATGGGGTCCTGCAGGAATTTGGCGGTGGTGGGGTTCTTGATCAGGCTGTCCAGCCGATCCTTGATGCGCTCCGTTTTGTCCCGATATTTGCGGCGCAGACCAGCCAGGCGCTCAGAGGCCTGGTCGTTGATGCTCAGATCCGGGCCGATGGCCCGTTCCACGCCGCTTTCCACGGTCTTGATGATGACCAGGGAGCGGGCCAGGCCGGTCATCACCGGGAAATTGCCCTTCAGCTCGCTGAAAAAGGCCTTTGTGGTGCGGGCAGAGCGGCAAAGGCTGGCGATGTTCACCAGCGCCTCCGGCTCCAGCACCCCGCCGATGGAGGCATGGTGCAGGGGCGCGCGCACGTCCCAGAGCCCGCCCAGGGAAAAGGTGGGGTAAAGCCGCAGCAGCTCCCGGGCTTCGTCCGTTTCCGTCAGCAGCTGGGTGGCATAGTGGCTGCTATCCACCGGGCGCAGCGCCTCGGCCTCCTCCCGGGAGACCGGGAAGCTGCAATGCTCAGCCAGCATCTCTATGATCTTGTCGTATTCGATTTTTTTAAGGGATCTGTCGTCCATAAATTCCGCTTTCTGTGATTCTGTGATAAAAGCTGGTAAACCCTTCTTCTTTGAAAAGAAGAAGCCAGAAACTTTTTATCTTTGGGTCGTAGCTCTCATTCCGGGGATCGACCTAAGGATAAAAGTTATTTGAGCCCCTTTCTTTCAAGAAAGGG
>JAFSHU010000082.1 GCA_017440145.1 Bacillota bacterium | reverse complement strand
CAACGCTTGCGGGCGCTGGAAGCCAATGGTATAATAAATCGTTAGGGCAAACGCCTTTCATCCGATTTATCTGCAAAAGCAATCCGGATATTTTTTATAAATGATGAGGTGCGAAATCATGAAGACCGGTTTTGACCCGCAGCTATACACGGAGCTGCAAACCAAATACATCCGAAAGCGGATCGAGCGCTTCGATAACAAGCTTTACCTGGAATTCGGCGGCAAGCTCTTTGATGATCTGCACGCGGCCCGGGTGCTGCCGGGCTTTGAATCCGACGCAAAGATCAAGCTTCTGCTGGAAATGAAGGACATCACGGAGATCATCTTCACCATCGCCGCCCCGGCCATCGAAAAAAACAAGGTTCGGGCGGATATCGGCATCACCTACGATATGGATCTGCTGCGGCTGATCCAGAGCATCTCCCATCTGGGCATCCAGATCAATTCCGTGGTCATCACCCAGTATTCTGATCAGGCTTCGGCTCAGCTTTTCAAGAATAAGCTGGAATCCCGGGGCATCCGCACCTATCTGCACCGGCTGACAAAGGGCTACCCCTCTGATGTGGAGACCATCCTCTCCCCGGAGGGCTATGGCGCCAACCCCTATATCGAGACCACAAAACCCCTGGTGGTGGTGACAGCCCCGGGCCCCGGCTCCGGAAAGCTGGCCACCTGCCTTTCCCAGATCTATCACGAGCAGCAGCGGGGTCTGAAGGCGGGCTATGCCAAGTTCGAGACCTTCCCCATCTGGAATCTGCCCCTGAAGCACCCGGTGAACCTGGCCTATGAGGCAGCCACCGCCGATCTGCACGATGTGAACAGCATCGACCCCTTCCACCTGGAAAAATACGGAGATATCACCGTGAATTACAACCGGGATATCGAGGCCTTCCCCCTGGTAAAGACCATGCTCAACCGGGTTCTGGGGGAGGATGTCTATTATTCCCCCACGGATATGGGCGTGAATATGGCGGGCAAGGCCATCGTGGATGACGAGGCGGTGCGGGCCGCTGCCGGGCAGGAGATCATTCGCCGCTATTACAAGGCCTGCTGCGATGTGCGGCAGGGTCTGGTGGAAAAGGATGTGCCGGAGCGGATCGAGATGATCATGCGCCAGCTGGAGCTGCGGGAGGATGATCGCCCCGTGGTGGCTGCCGCCCGGAAAAAGGCTGCTCAGCGCGGCGTTCCGGCCATTGCCTTCCAGCTGCCGGATGGGCGCATCACCACCGGCCGGGACAGCCATGTGATGAGCGTTTCCGCCTCCGGCGTGATCAATGCCATCAAGGCGCTGGCCAATATCTCTGACCATATTTTGCTGCTTTCCCAGGTGATCCTGGACCCCATCAGCGCCATGAAGCAGGAGGTGCTGCATGCGCCGGATTCCGCACTCTCCCTGATGGATGTGCTGACCGCCCTCTCCCTCTGCGAGACCACCAACCCCACGGTTTCCATGGCCATGGCCTGCCTGAAGAATCTGCAGGGCTGCGAGGCCCACTGCACCGTGATGCTCTCCAAATCCGACGAGGATACCCTGCGGAAGCTGGGTGTGAATATCACGTGCGACCCAGAGTTTGCTACGGAGCTTGTGTAAGCGAGGAGAAATCCCTTTCGGCAAAAAGAGGCGTCTGTGCCGCAGGCACAGGGAGCCATGTGGCGACAGCCTCTTTTTGAAAGTGTTTCCCGGCTCCGCCGGGAAACCGTGCGACCCTGAATTTGCTGCAGACTTAGTCTAAGCGAGGGATCAAAAAGGAGCGGCTGCAAAATCTTTTATCCCCTTGCAAGATAGCTTATCCTTTTTATGAGTTATCAGGCTGCAAATAATTTCTTTTGCTAGCCTCCGGCGGCCAGGTGGGGCCTGAAAGATTCGGTTCGCTGGCGCGACCCGAACTTTGGAGTTTCGATTTTCTTCCCTTTGCTTCCACTTTAATTCCCCCACTTTAATTCAGAGAGGCCAAAAAGGGGCGCCGCCCCTTTTTGTAAGGGTTCCGGCTTGCCGGAAACCCGATAGCCGCCCTTGGATTCCGCATTTTCCCTAAATAAAGTTTGCTCTTCTTTATTTTGCTTAACGGAAGGGCAAGTGGAGGGAGATTCTTCTCCTATTTTTTTCAAACTGAAAGTTTCCCCTCTTCCCCAAAGCTCGGCGCGCTCCCCGCGCCCCGAACTTCTAAAAAGAGAACAGCCTTTCTGCTAACAAAAAAGACTTTTATCGTTTTCAATACGAACAATCCACTCCAAAGGAGGCTAGAGCATGGCCAAAGAAAAAGAGCCTGCAAAGACCAACGCCATGCGCCTGCTGGACGGCGCGGGCATTGCATACCAATCCCACAGCTACGATGCCTCAGACGGGCATATCGACGGGGAGGCGGTGGCGGATAAGATCGGCCGCAGCTATGAGCAGGTCTATAAGACCCTGGTCTCTCAGGGGCCGGGGCCCGGGCAATATTTCGTTTTCGTGATCCCTGTGGATCAGGAGCTGGATCTGAAAAAGGCAGCGAAGGCTGCCGGGGTGAAATCCATCCAGCTGGCCCCGGTGAAGGATCTGACCAAGCTCACCGGCTACGTCCGCGGCGGCTGCTCCCCCATCGGCATGAAAAAGCCCTTCCCCACCTGGGTGGATGAAAGCGCGGTGCTGCTGGAGACCATGGTCTTTTCCGGCGGGCGCATCGGCTGCCAGATCGAGTGCAAGCCCGATGATCTGCTGGGGCTGATCGGCGGGAATTACGCGGAGCTTTGCTAAATTTTTGCTGAAAAGGGAAGAGTAAGGCAGAGGTACGGTAAACCCTTCTTTTCTCACAAGCTCGCTTGAAGCGAACTTGAAGAAAAGAAGCAAAAGAACTTCAAATTTTGGATGGCAGGAGAAGCCTTCTCCCTGTCATTGCGAGGCAGGCAAGCTATGGGCTTGCGGCAGCAAGACCCAGCTTGGCAAGGTGGCGAATCTCTCGGTTTCCGCTGCCGCAGAAACCTTTTCTCTCATTGAAGCAGGAAACTCTTGCAAAGTTTTGCCGCCTTCTGAGGTGGATTTTCCTCAGGATCGCCACGTCGTTTTGCTGGAAAATACTTCGTATTTTCGCAGCAAAAGCATCCT
>JAFSHU010000081.1 GCA_017440145.1 Bacillota bacterium | reverse complement strand
TTCTCTTGGTTCTTCTCTTTCAAGAGAAGAACGGTTTACAGGCTTTTCGATAAACAAAAAACCGCCTGGGTGCAAGCCCCACGCGGAAAAAAGCCTCTTGTTGCTGGTCTGCCAGTTATGCTAAACTAGTAAGACCGTTGGCAAGTTGCGTTTGGTGCTTGCACACCTGATGCAGGGGGGTAGAGAGGTGCGAACTCCTATCCCCGCGCTGACGGTATAAAGTTCCTGCCATCATTATACCAGAGACGGAAAATCATGTCAAACCAAAAGCCCCTCCTGCGGAGGGGCTTTGCTTATACGATAGGCTTGTAAATCCTTTTGTAGGCCCTGCTTTCTTAAAAAACTGGGGCAGCTTGCTTATTCGCCTGTTCCCGGCCCCATCAGGAGATGATATTCCGCACCCAGATCCCCTTCCGGATCAGGATCAGGCTGGCAGTGGCCTTGATGAGGGTGGCCAGCGGCATCAGGGCAAAGACGGCCAGGAAGGGCAGGCCGCTGAAATGCCCCAGGCAATAGGCCAGAGGCACGTTCACCCCCAGGATGAAGCAGCTGTCAAAAAGGAAGGTGATGAGCATGCGCCCGCCGGAGCGCAGGGTGAAATAGCCGGCGTTGGTCAGGGCATCCAAAGGCATGGCCAGGGCGGTGATCTGCATCAGCCGGGTGGCCAGCAGGCGGATCTCCGGCTCAGTGTTATAGGCCAGGGGGATGAATTCCGCCAGCACCAGGTAGATCGCGCCCACCCCGATGGCCAGCAGGAAGGAAAAGGCGATCATCTTATAGCTGGCATCCTTTGCCTCCGTGAGCTGGTTTGCGCCCAGCATCTGCCCCAGCAGAATGCCGATGGCCGCACCCACGGACATAAAGACGATGGAAAATACATTCCAGAAGGTCTGGGAGATATTCAGCGCTGCCATGGCATCCAGCCCAAAGACAGAGTAGCACTGGTTCACCATAGCCACACCCGTGGCCCAGAGGCTTTCGTTCAGCATCAGGGGCAGACCTTTCAGGAAAAACTGCCCCACCAGCTTTTTCGGTATGTAAAGGCTGCGGTACGCACCCCGCAGGAAGGAGAATTTCTCGCTTCTGTGGCCCCAGAGCA
Source organism: Bacillota bacterium (assembly GCA_017440145.1). Classification (GTDB taxonomy): domain Bacteria; phylum Bacillota; class Dehalobacteriia; order UBA4068; family UBA4068; genus RGIG3155. Next base: position 873 of record JAFSHU010000081.1, on the reverse strand, counting down.
GCACCACCCCCAGCTCCACAAAGCGGGAAAGCACCGTGGCGATGGCCGCGCCCCTCACCCCCAGCACCGGGAAGCCCAGCTTGCCGAAGATCAGCAGGTAATTGAAGAGCAGATTCACAAAAACCGCGATCATCCCTGCCAGCATGGGCACCACCGGGTTTCCGCTTTCCCGCATGGTGCTGGCATAGCACTGCACCAGGGTGTAGGGGATCAGGCCCAGCAGCATGATGAGCAGGTAATCCTTCCCGTGGGCCAGGGTGGCAGCGGCATCGGTCAGCCCCTCCTCCCCCTGCATATAAAGGAGCAGCAGCTCCTCCCCCCAGAAGAGGAAGAGGCCGATGCCCAGGGCAGAAACCAGCCCGCAGAACAGCAGCTTGAAGCGGAAGCTGTAGCGGGCGCCCTCCATATCCCCGCTGCCGAAAAACTGCGTGCCGAAGATCCCCGCCCCGGAGACTGCCCCGAAGATACAGAGATTGAACACAAAGAGCAGCTGATTCGCCAGGGAAACGCCGGTCATCGGCGCAGTACCCACTGCGCCGATCATGACGTTATCCAGCATATTCACAAAATTGGTGATGCCGTTTTGCACCATGATGGGCAGCATCATCATCAGCAGCTTTCGGTAAAAGGCTTTGTCGCCTATGAATTTCGCAAACACGGGTATTCTACTCCTTTTCACTATAAAACAGAGGACGGTTGAGAGTGGAGAGTTGAGAGTGGATAGTTGAAAGTTATAGTAGGGTTTCGAAGTCTCGAAACCCATTGAAAACGGGGAAGCCGCCGCTCTGTCATCACGTGGAAGCTTTTGCTGGGGAGATCCGCAGTATCTTCCAGCAAAACGACGTGGCGATCCTGAGGGAAATCCACCTCAGG
>JAFSHU010000080.1 GCA_017440145.1 Bacillota bacterium | reverse complement strand
GGCGGAGCGGATCAAAAAAGCCTTCTACGGCAACCGCATCGTCATGTTTGCGCCGCTCTACCTCTCCAATTACTGCATCAACGGCTGCGTCTACTGCCCCTATCATCTGAAGAATAAGACCATCCCCCGGAAGAAGCTGAGCCAGGAGGAGATCCGCAAGGAAGTCATTGCCCTGCAGGATATGGGTCACAAACGTCTGGCTCTGGAGACCGGCGAAGACCCCATCAACTGCCCCATCGAATACGTGCTGGAAAGCATCAAAACCATCTACTCCATCCAGCACAAAAACGGCGCCATTCGCCGGGTGAACGTGAACATCGCCGCCACCACCGTGGAGAACTACCGCAAGCTGAAGGAAGCGGGCATCGGCACCTACATTCTCTTCCAGGAAACCTACCACAAGGAAAGCTACCTGAAGCTGCATCCCACTGGCCCCAAGCATGATTACAATTACCACACCGAAGCCATGGATCGCGCCATGGAAGGCGGCATCGATGACGTGGGCCTGGGCGTACTCTTCGGCCTGGAGCTCTACCGCTACGAATTCGCCGGCCTGCTGATGCATGCGGAACATCTGGAAGCTACCTTCGGCGTTGGCCCCCACACCATCAGCGTACCCCGCCTGAAAAAAGCGGATGACATCAACCCGGATGATTTCGACAACGGCATCAGCGATGAGACCTTCGCCAAGCTCTGCGCCCTCATCCGCATTTCCGTTCCCTATACCGGCATGATCATCTCCACCCGGGAAAGCCAGGCTGTGCGTGAGAAGGTCATCCGCCTGGGCGTATCCCAGATCAGTGGCGCTTCCCGCACCTCCGTGGGCGGCTACGCGGAAGAAGATCGCCCCACCGATACGGAGCAGTTTGATGTTTCCGATCAGCGCACCCTGGATGAAGTTGTCCGCTGGCTGATGGAGATGGATTACATCCCCTCCTTCTGCACCGCCTGCTATCGGGAAGGCCGCACCGGCGACCGCTTCATGCAGCTCTGCAAATCCGGTCAGATCCAGAACTGCTGCCATCCCAATGCTCTGATGACCCTGAAGGAATTCCTCATGGATTACGCCACGGAAGAAACCAAGGCTGTGGGCGAAAAGATGATCAAAGAGCAGCTGGCACACATCCCCAGAGAACGCACCCGGGAGATCTGCGAGGAACGCCTGCAGCTGATCGAACAGGGCATCCGCGATTTCCGCTTCTAAGCAAGGCGCAGAAAGCGCCTCAGGCTGCGCGAAAGAAGCAGCCGAAACAAAGATAATTTGATAAAGAAAATACGGAAGAAAATACGCTAGAGAACAAAACAGGCAGGAGGATACTATGGGACTGAATGAAACGCCGTCCGGCGAAAGACTGCATATCGGCTTTTTCGGCAAGCGGAACGTGGGCAAATCCAGCCTGGTGAACGCTGTGACCGGCCAGGCCATGGCTTTGGTCTCCGACACAAAGGGCACCACCACCGACCCGGTGCAGAAGGCCATGGAGCTGCTGCCCCTGGGCCCTGTGGTGATCATCGATACCCCCGGCTATGATGACGAAGGGGAGCTGGGCCTGATGCGCGTGGCCCGCACCCGCCAGGTGCTGAACCGTGTAGACCTGGCTGTGCTGGTGGTGGAAGCAGCCGCCGGCCCGGATGAACAGGATCAGGAGATGATCCGCCTCTTCCGGGAAAAGGAGATCCCCTTCCTGCTGGCCTATAACAAATGTGATCTGAGCGGCGAATGCAGCTGCGGCGAGGGCGGGCTCTGCGTGAGCGCTGCCAGCGGCCAGGGCGTGCAGGAGCTGAAGGAAGCCCTGGGCAGGCTGCGGCAGCAGGGCGGAGAAAAGCTGCTGCTGGGCGATCTGCTCCAGCCCGGGCAGACCGTGGTACTGGTCACCCCCATCGACAGCTCTGCGCCAAAGGGACGGCTCATCCTTCCCCAGCAGCTGGCCATCCGGGATATTCTGGATGCCCACTGCCAGGCTCTGGTCACCCAGGAGCAGGAGCTGCCCCAGGCTCTGGAAAATCTGAAAAATCCCCCGGCTATGGTTATCACGGACAGCCAGGTATTCAAGACTGTGGCGCCCAAGGTGCCTGCGGATGTACCGCTTTCCTCTTTCTCCATCCTCATGGCCCGCTACAAGGGCTTTCTGGAGGGGGCTGTGCGGGGTGCGGCAGCCATCGATCAGCTGAAGGACGGGGACAAGGTCCTCATCGCCGAGGGCTGCACCCATCACCGGCAGTGTGAGGACATCGGCACCGTGAAGCTGCCCCGCTGGCTGCGGGAGCGCACCGGGAAGGAGCTCATCATCGAGACCTCCTCCGGACTGGGCTTCCCGGAAGACCTCTCCCCCTTCGCGCTGGTCATCCACTGCGGCGGCTGCATGCTGAACGAGCGGGAGCTGCGCTACCGCCGGAAATCCGCAGCGGATCAGAACATCCCCTTTACCAATTACGGCACCGCCATCGCCTATATGAACGGCATTCTGGAAAGAAGCATCGGGATTTTCCCGGATCTTCGGGATATGCTGGCAAAGTAAGCCAGAGAAAGGAGCCTGCCTATGGATACCAGAGTTGCACTGCTCTCCATCATCGTCAATGACCAGGGGCAGACCGAAGAGCTGAACCGCCTGCTCCACGAATACCGAAACTATGTGATCGGCCGCATGGGCATCCCCCATCCGGTGAAGGATATCTGCATCATCAGCGTGGCGCTGGATGCACCCCAGGACGCCATCAGCGCCCTTTCCGGGAAGATCGGCCGCCTGCGCGGCGTCAGCAGCAAGACTACATTTTCCCAGTTTTAAAAAAGCTTCCCCCTCAAGGGGATCGTACATGGAAAAAAGAGCGCTCCGGAGCTGTTCCGGGGCGCTCTCTTTGCGAAAAAACAGGCCGCCTGCCCGATAAGCATATTTCCCGGCAATTTTCAAGTCTTGTTTTTTGCCGCCAATGGGTGTAAGAAGAATATAAG
>JAFSHU010000011.1 GCA_017440145.1 Bacillota bacterium | reverse complement strand
TTAAAGATAAGATGATACTCTGTGATCCCTTTTTTAAACAGCGTTTCGTAAAAGGGTTTATAACTGATCATTGCTCTCACCCAGCAAAAGCTTAGCATACTCAATCTCTTGACTATGCTCAATAAATTGAGTATAATGATCACTATATTCCACAAAGGAAAAGCTTTTATTCAGAAGCAGAGAAACTATCCTCACAGAAAAAGCCGCCGGAAAACTCCGGCGGCTTTGCGCTTTCCTGCTCTATTCCCGTTCCACGCGGGGAATGTAGAAGGTCATATCATTTTTATAATCCACTTCCCCGGCAAAGGGGATGCTGCATTCCGGGTCAAGATACATACCGCCGCTGTATTCCTGCGGGCAGCGCTTCAGCTCCCGGCTGATCGTTGCAGGGCTTCTGCCCAGTTGCTTTGCGATTTGGCGGATAGAATAACCTTTTTTATATAATACTTCTATACTTCCCCGTTCGAATGGTGTGTGGTGACTTCATTCTACACGGTTTTTCGCATTTGAGCTTCTTTTTTTCTGTTGCACTTCATTTTACAATCCGCATAAAAAAGAGGAACCGAGAAAACACTTCTTTCCAGCCAGCCGCAAGCCCATAGCTTTCCTGCCACGCAAAGACAAGAATTTCCTTTACCGACTTCAGCTTAGAAGTATCACCCCAGCGTTGAAGTTCTTTGGTGTCCCTTTCTTTCAAGAAAGGAACGGTTTTACCGCCGGGAAGGGACAGCCCTCAACGAAATCGCGGCAGAAAAAGAGCGCATCCTTTTCGGATGCGCTCAAGTTTTCGGTTTTGGAAGCGGATCAGGTGCTGCTGTAGAAATCCAGAAAGATCCTTGTCCGCGGATCCCTGGGCGCCTGCAGCATCTCCCGGCAGGGGCCTGCCTCCACCAGCTGCCCCTCCTGGAAGAAGAGCAGCTCATCCGCCAGGCGCTCTGCCTGCTTGATGGAGTGGGTCACCAGCAGCACCAGGCAGTGCTTTTCCTGCTGATATTCCCGGATCAGCTTCTCCGCCGCCAGGGTGGATTGCATATCCATGGCCGCCGTGGGTTCGTCCAGAATGAGGAAGTTCCCGTCACTCATCAGGGTGCGTGCCAGAGCCACCCGGGCGGTCTCCCCGCCGGAAAGCCGATGCCCCGGCTGCTGTGCCAGCTCCAGAATGCCCAGAGCCTGCATATAGTCCAGGGCCTGCTGCTTCCGGGAAGCATCCTTGGGGCAGGGCAGCAGAACATTCTTCAGCGCCTGCATCTGGAAGCCATAGCTTTTCTGGGGCATGTAGCTGATCTGATAGTCCTCCCGCCCCAGGATCAGGCTTCCCTTATCCGGGGGCAGCACAGCGGCTAAAATTCGTGCTAAGGTGGATTTTCCGCAGCCATTGGTGCCCACCACGGCGTAAATGCGGTCTGCTTCGAAGCAGAAATCCTCCAGCTGCAGCACAGTTTTGTTGTTATAGCTTTTACGCAGCTTCTGAATTCTCACCGGCTCCACCTCTGCTGGATAAAGAATACGGAAATGTTCAGGATCAGGGACAAAAAGAGCAGGATGATCCCCAGGGCCACGCCCAGGGTGAAATCCCCCATATTGGTATACATCATGATGGCGGTGGTGATCACATTCGTCTTATAGGCGATGGCGCCCCCTACCATGGAG
>JAFSHU010000079.1 GCA_017440145.1 Bacillota bacterium | reverse complement strand
GCTGCCGGAAAGTCCCAGTGAGCCTCTGGAGCAGGGGAAAAAAGGCCAGATGGTAGCTTTGCATGAGGGGGATTGGCTCCGGCTGGAGGATCTGGCTCTGGCAAAGGATGACCTGATCCTTTGGGAAAACGAAATCCCCAACAACCTGAATGCAGAAGAGCTGGCGAATGAAATGAACCGCATTCTGGCCACGCCGGAGGTGGGCGCTGTGCTTTTGCACCCCGTCAACGAGATAAATGCCATCGATGCCCTGGCTGCGGCGCCGGTCCGGGAATCCCCTCAGTTTTGGGCGGGCTACGGCCCGGGCTGGGAAACACAGATCACCGCCAGATCCCTTGACCTGCTGCTGAGCTTCGATATGCGCGCCCAGGCCGAGCTTATGGTTGCAAAGGCGGTGGAGCTGGGCGCGGAGAATCTGGTCTTTTACCTGAACTATCACCATCTGTACGTTGGCGGTGAGCGGCAGGAGGCCCTGGCCGTTGTCACTGCGGAATGCGCCAGACTGGGGATTTATCTGGATGTGGTGCCCATCTCTTTTGCCGATTGGGAAGCGGTGCTGGAAGAGGATTTTCTGCTCTCCATGGATGTTTTTGGGAAGAATACCGCTTTTTCCTGCATCGACCCTGCCTTTCTCCCGCTGCTGAATCAGCTCTGCGTGGAGTACGGCGCCATCTGCCCCGGTGGCGTTTACCCCTTCAACAGCATCCCCGATGCGGAGTCGCTCTCTGCCCTTTCTGCTCTGGGGAAGGATGGCCGCATCCTCAATTATCATATGAACCATATGGATATGCAGGATCAGGCTATCTATGAATACGCAAAGCTCTGGCTGGCCGGGGAGGTGCCGGCAGCTGAGCTTGACCTGGCCCGGCTGGAGCAGATCATGGAGGAGATCTGCGGCGGGGATTGCCATTTGGAGCTTGCCTATGCGCCTGAGGGGGAAAAGGCAAGCCGGGTTTCCTTCCATATGGAACCCTATACGGTGGAATGGGAGTAGGCCGGAACGGAAACAGTTATGAGCTTAGAGTTATGAGTTGTGGAGGCGTATCAAAGGCATAGCCTTTGATACGCATAGAAAGGGGATGTCCTGCCCGCGCAGGCCGCTTCGGCTGCAAAAGCTGCCTTGCAATGACGCAGGGTGAAAGTTTCCCCTGTGACCAAAAGTTAAAGTTTCCTGGGTCCCTTCTTTTTAAAGAAGGGACGGTTTGCCCACTTCGAAGCTCTTTGATTCGCATGGGAAAAGGGAGGGCAAGCGATTGTCATTGCGAGGAAGTTTTTGCTGCGAAACGACGTGACAAACCCGGGGCTGACCCCGGCTCAATATTGAAGTTCTTTGTGTCCCTACAAGTTCGGCTTAGCCGTTTGCGAAGCAAACTTTACGCAAACCGAACTTTTCAAGAAAGGGACGGTTTACCTGTTTTTTCAGAGGAACCCCCCACTTTTTTTAGAAAAAAGTGGGCCAAAAAACACTTCTTTTTGGCCTGCTGCGCTTCGACGAGAAGTGCAGCCCAATATTGAAGTTCTTTGCGCCCCTGCAAGTTCGGTGCGCTCTTTGCACCCCGAATTTTTCGGGAAAGGATAGGCCGGGCTCTGTGCAAGAAAAAGGGAAAACGACAAAAGCTCACGTCCTGATGCGGGCGTGAGCTTTTTTTGCTGAATTTTTTTGCTTCGGGGGGAAGGGGGCAGGCTATTCCTGCCTGCTGAAATATTTCTCCAGCACCTCCTGGGCGGCATTGTTCGCTGCCTCCACCATCTCCTGATAATGGGTCAGCCAATACTCCCCTTCCTCTGTCAGGCG
>JAFSHU010000078.1 GCA_017440145.1 Bacillota bacterium | reverse complement strand
ATCAGGGACAAAAAGAGCAGGATGATCCCCAGGGCCACGCCCAGGGTGAAATCCCCCATATTGGTATACATCATGATGGCGGTGGTGATCACATTCGTCTTATAGGCGATGGCGCCCCCCACCATGGAGACCGCACCCACCTCTGCGCTGGCCCGGGCAAAGACCATCAGATAGGTGGAGCAGATCTGGTAGCGGCTTTCGTTCATGGCCAGGCGGAAGATGCGCGCCCGGGGCAGACGCAGCCCCCGGCCTGTTTCCAGAATGGGCTCCGCGATGCCGGTGATATAGGTCTCCATGTTTCCGATGACGATGGGAACCAGCAGGATCACCTGGGCGATGATCATGCCCTCCACCGTGAAGAGCAGATGCAGGTGCCGCAGGGGCCCCACGCCGGAAAAGAGCATATAACAAAGAAGACCACATACCACCGGGGGCATACCGATCATGGTGCGGTTCAGCACCACCAGAGCTTTTTTCCCGGGAAATGTGGTCATAGCGAGAATAACCCCCAGAGGAACGCCGATCAGCAGCGCGATCAGGGAGCTGGCAAGGCACATTTTCATCGTGACGCCGATGATGCCCAGCAATGTTTCATTGCCGGACATCATCAGCTCGATGGCTTGCAAAAAGGCTGTTTTCATTGGCTCAGATACTTTCTCGTCTCAGCTTTTTTAACAGCGGGGAGCAGCGAAGATCTTATTCGATCACGCCGTCGTTGGCACGGAAGGTCAGGTAGGTGGCTTTATCGGTGAGGATGTAAGCGCCCATTTCTTCGGCCATGGTCAGGCATACGCCCATACCGGCGTTGGAGAAGGTGTACCAGCCGGTGTAATCGGCAACGCTTTCCATCTCAGCGGTGATGCCCAGATCTTCGGGCCAGAGGGAGATTTCCTTGGTGTGGGTGCCGGAGTTGTCGCCGCGGGAGACGAAAGCGAATTCGCCGTCTGCGATGGCAGCAAAGGCATCCTTAACAGTGGCTGCGGAAGCAACAGCGGCCGGGTCGGCAGAGGGGCCAACCAGAACGAAGTAGTTGTACATATAGGTCAGACGTTCAGCTTCGAAGCCTTCCAGAACGTAGCTGTAGCCATCAGCAACAAAGGCTTCTTCCTGAGATTTGGAGTGAACCAGGATCAGGTCAGCGTTGCCGGCCTTGGCATTGGCGATGGATTTGCCGGTGCCTGCGGAGAAGACTTCCACGGTGTAGCCGTATTCTTCTTCGAAGAAGGGCAGCAGATAGCCCAGCAGACCGGAGTCATTTACGGAAGTGGTGGTGGAGAGACGGATGGCCTTGGTCTCTTCGGTGGCAGCGGGGATTTCCACTGCGGAAACGGGGCGGTCTTCCTTCAGGTAGAAGAGGTATTCGCCGTATTCTTCAAAACCAAAATTGGCGGTGAGCTCAGCAGCTTCTTCGCTCAGCATCCAGTTGATGAGGGCGGAGGCGCCTTCGGTATTCAGGGCAACATCAGCAACAGCATTGCCGTCAGCATCCACGAAGGGAGCATCGGGGTTCACTGCCAGCAGGGAGTAGTTGTTGATCATGCTGTCATCCTGCTCATAGAGGATGGTGAGGTCGATGCCGCTTTTCGCGACTTCTTCCTGTTCTTCTTCGCCTTCCGCTTCGCCTTCGACTTCGGGAGTTTCGACTTCAACTTCAGGGTTTTCGATGACTTCTTCCTGGCCGCAGGCAGAGAAAGCAAAGACCATGCTCAGAGCCAGCAGGATAACGAGTAACTTTTTCATTGCAAAAAACCTCCATAATAATAATGATGTATACAAAAATAGCGGACTCGAAGGAGCCCGCCACGCATACCGCAGATCATGGATATGATCGGTATGGAGGCCCTTCTTCTCAAAACGGAAAGCCCGGGCGTTTCCCCCCGAACTCAGTGGCCGCTTTCCATGTGCAGAGTCTGCATTTAGGTAGGCGGCTCGAAGAACCGAATGTTCGCGGGAAGCACAGCATTGTGGGCTTCCCGCATTTATCCTGATACAGTATATATATGCTTTTTGCATTTGTCAAGCGGCTTTCGGCCGGCTTTTGCATATGATTTCTTATATGGGAGAAAAATATGCCGGAGCAGGGGGATTTTCTGCCAGGGGCTGCGCTTCTCCGCCGGATTTCCCCAGAGCAAAAGGGGATTTCGGAAATTATGCCTCGTAAGTGAATTCCCGGGCTGTTTCCTCGCCGGTGAGGATGCGGTAAGCGCCAAAGGCCAGGGATTCCATCTCGTTTTCACCGGGGTAGACCAGCACCGGGGCGATGAAGGAGACACGGCGGCGGATCTCCTCCACCAGGCGCTGGGAATAGGCCAGCCCGCCGGTGAGTACGATGGCGTCCAGCTGGCCGCAGGTAAAGACGCTCAGCCCGGCCAGGCTCTTGGCGATCTGCAGGGCCATGGCGTTGAAGATCAGCTCTGCCTGCGCATCCCCGGCCTCGATGCGTTTTTCCACCTCCCGGGCGTCATTGCTGCCGAAATAGGAGATGAAGCCGCTGTTTCCCCGCATCAGCCGCAGCTTGCTGTGGGAATCCGGGATTTTTTCCATATATTTCATCAGCTGAATGCCCTGCTGCCCGCCGGCACGCTCCGGGGAGAAGGGGCCCTCGTCATCGCCCACCACATCCACCATACGGCCCTTGTGGTGCAGATTCATGGAGATGCCTCCGCCCAGATGGGCCACGGCCACAGTCAGATCCTTATAAGGCTTGTGCAGATCCTGCGCCACCTTATGGGCAGTGGCCCGCATGTTCAGCGCGTGGGTGGTGGAGATGCGGGGCATATCCGCAATGCCGCTGATGCGGGCGATGGGCTCCAGCTCATCGGTGGTGACGCCGTCATAGATGAAGGCATGGGGGATATTGTGCTTTTTCGCCAGATCAAAGGCAATATAGGCTGCCAGATTGGAGGCATGCTCCTCCTTGCAGATATCCCGCAGGTAATCCACCATGCACTGATTGATGATGTAGCCGCCGGAATGGATGGGGCCCAGCAGGCCGCCCCGGGCCACGATGGCGTCAAAGGGGGCAAAGGCAGCTGCCTCCTCCGCGATGAAGCTGTTGGCGATCTCCTCCCGGAGCGGCAGCTGCGCCGCCACAGAGGGGTAGCTCTTCAGCAGCTCCCGGCTGTGGGAATATTCTTTTTGCAGGACTTTTTCCTGATCGGCATAGACAGCCATCTTTGTGGAGGTGGAGCCGCTGTTTAAAACCAGGATGGAATAGGTCATTTGTGTACCTCGTTTCGCAAAATTTTTTCTTATGAGCGGAATCAATTCTGTTTTTTGCTGAAGATTGGGGATACAAAAATATCTGTTTATCTATTTCGCGGCCTTTCGCCGGAATCCTGTTTCTTTCGAGAAATCCGATAATCTTTGCTTCTTTGGGCTTGACAAATGCTTTTGGATAACGTATAATAATCCTGCTGTTCGAAACAGCGCTGCATCGGGGCGTAGCTCAGTTTGGCTAGAGCGCTACCTTGGGGTGGTAGAGGCCGCACGTTCAAGTCGTGTCGCTCCGACCAAAGGAGAGTCGAAAGACTCTCCTTTTTTGTGTCCCCGGGCTGTTCAGGGGAAAGGGCCGGCCTTTTGGGAAGGATTTTGGCTGGCTGCAGGGAAATACTACTAAGCTGAAAGCAAAAGACGCTCCCTTTTTTCGCACTGCATCAATTCTGCCGATGCGGAAGCCGGGGGCTTTCCGGCGGATTTTGGAGGAAATCTTATGAAAAAAATAGCTACCCTTTTTGCCCTGCTTGCATTCTTGCTTTGCTGCACTGCCTGCGGAGAGGCGGAAAATGAATTTGGCATCAGCATGCAGGATATTGTGGATGCCAACCACACGGAGAAGCTGCTGGAGCATTACGGAAGCTTCAAAATCATCGTCAGCGACGGTGTGGAGCCTTTTGAGTATTATGTGGATCGGCAGCTGGTCTATGAGGGCTTCCCGGATTACCAGGCCATCACCACGGAGGATTCCTACTATTATACGGAGCAGGGCGGCTATTACCGCACCCTTTACGCCGGTGTGGAGATGGATCATGCCTGGTATGCGCAGCTGCCGCTGGATGAGGAATCCTGCCTGGCAGAGGAGATTCTGGAGCTGCAGCAGGAGGGAGACGTGATCTACCTGAAAACCAAGCTGCCCCAGGAGCGCTTCGAGGATTTCTTCTCGGCAGCAGAGCGGGAAAAGCTGGAATCCCTGGCTGTGGAATACGAACTGGACGCAGAGACGAACTGCATCCGCACCTTCACCCAGATCGCTATGTTTACGGATGGGGAAATGGCCCGGCAGATCGTTACCGTGGATCAGGGCGCCTATCGTCCGGATATTGCGGAGAATCTTTATATGCGCCTGAGCCAGACGGATGAGATTCGCACCGTCACCGTGGTGCTGGACCCTCTGACGGAGGAGGAACGCAGCTATTCCGTTACCGTCCCGAAGGGCGGGGATGAGGTGATCCCCTATTGCTCGCAGGAATACAGCGGCGGTATGTATCTTGACCCGGAATGCAGCATCCCCTTTGCCGGGGAAGTGGATTATGAAAATGATATGACCTTCTACATTCCCCGCGTGGAACGGGAATAGAGCAGGAAAGCGCAAAGCCGCCGGGCAACCCGGCGGCTTTTTGTGGGTTGGCGGCCGGTGGCGGAGGGGGTGGAGAAACGAAGAAGAAGAGAAGCAGCTTTCAGCTTCTCTTCTTCTTTGTTTCTCTGTTATTAGTCGATGGTGTAGACGATATCACCATAGGAGCGGTCTCCCTGCCGGATTTTGTCTCCATCGATGGTGGCGAATTGTCAATCTAAGTGCAGCAAAGTCAACCGAACAAGATTTCAGCGGGAGTTTTGAAGCCGAGAATTTTTCTGGGCCGGTTGTTGAGTTCGTTTTCCACATGCTGGACTTCTTCGTTACTGATGTCTGTGATGTCTTTTCGCTTTGGAAAGTATTCGCGCAGGAGCCCATTGGTGTTCTCATTTGTACCGCGTTCCCAGGGTCGCCCCGGGTGAACAAAGTATAACTGAACGCCATTTAGCCCTTCGCGTATATCTTTGAATTGTGCAAATTCCTTCCCATTGTCTGGCGTTATCGTTTTGCAGGGCATCCCCTCCATCAAAGCAAGGATAGCCGCTGTGACCTGTTCGCTGCAGCAGCTTGCTACTTTCATGCAGCGAAGATACCTGCTTTTTCGGTCTACCAGAGTAACGAGACAGGCTTTTCCTCGCTTCCCAAGTACAGTGTCTGCTTCCCAATCTCCGAACCGGGAGCGGATATTCGCTTCTTCCGGGTATTCCTCAATCATATGCTCGACAGGGAGCTAGCCTCTCATACTGTCTGCATTTCTGCTTTTCCGCGGTTTTCCTTTATGTCGCAGTTTTCGCTTCATTCCACGGTTACCCGTAGACCGACGCTGCTCCGGCGTATCAAACATTCCGGCATAGATAGCCCGGTAAATCGTTGTGCAGCTGATATGGTACGGACAACCTTCTTTTTTAAGGCGACCTGCGATCTGCTCCGGTGACCAGTGGTGCTTAAGAAAACAATCCTTAACGAGCTCATGTAGGCCCTTATCTTCCAGACGCTTGTGCTTTTTACTCTGCTTTCGCCGCTTTTCATACCGTTTCTGGGCATTGATTGGAATGTATCCGGTTTTTCGGCTGCTGTTGCGCTTTAACTCGCGATAAATAGTCGAGCGGCTGCGCCCTAAGCACTTTGCTATTTCTGATACTCCGAATCCCTGTCCCACAAAAAACAGTAGCTTTTCCCGTTCAATTAAGGTAAGATGTTTGTAATGGCTCATGGGGTTCCTCCTGGTATCCGATTGTTCTCGTCAAACATCAGTTTACCAGTCCCATGAGTCATTTCCTATTGTTGCACTTGAATTGTATATCTGCCCCAAAAAGTGGGGACTGCCGGAAAACCGTCCTTCTTTGAAAAGAGAGGACCCCGGCTTTTCTGCGAAAAGCCTCTGAAACTTTTTACTCTGGGGCATTGCTTCTAAGCGCGAGCGGAGAGAGCCACACCCAGCAAAAGCAGGCATCACGCTCCAAAAAGAGGTGTTTTTGACCCAGTTTTTCTAAAAAAGTAGGGCATTGCTCCCCATACACAAAAGCGGCGGGGAAATCCCCGCCGCTTTGTCTTCTTGCTATGGATTTTCTCAGGAGCGGGCGCAATCCGCGCTGCCGCTGCCCCGCAGCATTTCCAGGCCATGGATCAGGGCATCGATGGCGTATTCCAGATTCTCCCGCACAGCCTTAGGGCTGCCGGGCAGATTGACGATCAGCGTCCGCTTACGGATGCCTGCCGCTGCCCGGGAAAGCATGGAACGGCTGGAATACTGCAAGCTATGGATGCGCATGGCTTCCGTGATGCCGGGAACCTGCCGCTCCGTCACAGCTGCGGTGGCCTCCGGCATGCAATCCCGGGGAGAAAAGCCTGTGCCGCCGCTGGTGAGGATCAGATCAGCAGCATCTTCATCGCAGATGCGGGCCAGCTCCTGACTGAGCTGCTCCTGCTCATCCGGGAGGATGCTATAGGAAACCACCTGCAGACCATGGGCTTCGGCAATTTCCCGGATGGCCGGGCCGGAAAGATCCTCCCGCTCGCCCCGGGCGCCTTTGTCGCTGGAAACCAGAATAGCTACCCGATAAGCCAGGGGCAGCTGCACCAGCTCATCCCCCACCTGCATGGTTCCGCCCCGCAGCACCCGGCAGAAAACGCCCTCCCGGGGCATGATGCAATCCCCCATAGCCTTGAAAATGGCGCAGTGGGAATGGCATTCCTTGCCGATCTGGGTCATTTCCAGCAGGATCTCCCCGCAGGAAAAGCGGGTCCCCACCGGCAGGGTACGGAAATCAAAGCCGGTGGCCAGGATGTTCTCCCCAAAGGCGCCGTCATCCACCTTTGCGCCCCGGGCGCGGAATTCATCCACCTTCTCCTGGGAAAGCAGGCTCACCTGACGGTGCCAGTTTCCGGCGTGGGCATCCCCCACGATGCCGTGGTTTTCCCGCAGCTCGGCCTTTTCGATGCGATGTTTCTGTGTGCCCTTCTGCTCACTGATGCAGATGGCAGTGATTTTTCCTGTTTTTTTCATATGCTAAGCCTCCAATGGCGTTCTATTCTGTTTTCGGCATATCCTATTCTCTTGCCAGGCTCTTCCCGGGATCAGGCTTCCCGGCAAGCTGCCCGGCAAGCAGGAGGGAAAGCCCCCCGCCGCAAGTGCCGTTTCTCCTCTGTGTTTGGCATGCTGTATTCTCCTGCCATGCCTGCCTCAGCCGCCGATGGCGTTCATCGTATGCTCTTCCCGGTGCTCTGCCACTTCCTCCCCGAAGCAGTGCCGCTCCGGCTTCATGGCCACGGTATCCCGGATCAGCTGGGCGATCTCCTCCTCAGAGGCACCCTGCCGCAGGGGCGTCAGCAGATCACAGCCGATGTCATACTGCAGGCAAAGCTTCAGGCAGCCCTCCGCAGTCAGGCGGATGCGGTTGCAGCTGGAGCAGAAGCGGTGGCTCACCGCGTCAATAAAGCCCACTGGGCGCAGCAAACCAGGGAAGCGATAATAGACAGCAGGGCCGTTGCCCCAATGGCCGGAATCCGGCTCCGCGGGGCCAAAGACCGCTTCCAGACGGCGGCAGACCTCTTCCCCGGGGACAGGCTGGAATTCCCGCCCCAGGCCGATGGGCATCAGCTCAATGAAGCGCACATAAACCGGGAGGCGCTTCGCCAGCCCAGCCAGAGCCGGGGCTTCATCCCCGTTCAGCCCATCCATCAGCACAGTATTCAGCTTCACCGGGCAAAAATCCCGCTCGCAGGCCGCTTCCAGTGCAGCCAGAGCCGGTGCCAGCTCCCCCCGGCGGCTCATCTGCCGGTAACGCTGGGGATCCAGGCTATCCAGGCTGAGATTGATCCCATCCAGACCGGCTTCCTCCAGCTGGGGCAGCAGAGGCAGCAGCTTCTGCCCGTTGGTGGTGAGTGTCACCTGCTCCACCCCGGGGAGCTGCTTCAAATCGGCGATGAACTCCGGCGTGCCCCGTCTCACCAGTGGCTCCCCGCCGGAGACCTTGAATTTCTTCACGCCCAGACCGCTCATGATGCGGCAGAGCTGCAGCAATTCCTCAAAGCGCATGACCTTCTCATGGGAGAAGGATTCCACCCCATGCTCCGGCATGCAATACAGACAGCGCAGGTCGCAGCGATCCGTGATGGACAAGCGCAGGTAATCGATTGTTCTTCCAAATCCGTCTATCATCATTCTGCTCGTTTAAACTCCCCACTTTTGCCGCCGCTTTTCTCCAGCAGGCGGATATTGCTGATCTCCATCCCCCGATCCACAGCCTTCACCATATCGTAGATGGTGAGCAGCGCTGCGGAAACCCCGGTGAGGGCCTCCATCTCCGCGCCGGTGCGGCCGTTCACCGTGATGCAGCAGCTGGCCTCCACACCGGGCAGCTCCGGCAGAATGCGGAAATCCACGGTGCAGCCCTCCACCCCGATGGGGTGCGCCAAAGGGATCAGCTCCGGGGTGCGCTTCACGGCCATGATCCCGGCGATGCGGGCCACGCCCAGCACATCCCCCTTCTTTGCTGTGCCGCTTTCGATCAGCGCCAGAGTTTCCGGCAGCATGCGGATGCAGCCCGCAGCCAAAGCCCGGCGGGCTGTGATCTCTTTTTCTGCCACGCAGACCATATGGGCCTCCCCGGCTTCATTAAAATGATTTAATTGGGACATACTTTCCTCCCGGGATATTTATTTCTCCTCAAAAATGTTTATTCTCAAGGATATTTATTTGTTCTATAGAAGAATTATATACGAAGCCCCAGCGCTTTTCAAGGATTCGGGCGCTTTCCCCGGGCTTCGGCTTATTCTATCTTGAAGAGAATCTTCTCACCTGAGAAGAACTGCTTTCCAAATCCGAAAAAACGGAATTCGAAAAATCAATCCCAAAGCAAAGAGGTGCTTTTATGAAGCTATTACAAGTAGATTCCCGGCAGGAGGCCATTGAAAAACTGCTTTCCTGCGCTCGCCCTCTGTTTCTCCGGCGGGAAAGCGTGCCGCTTTCAGAGGCCTGCGGCCGCATCCTGGCCCAGGATCTTTTCAGCCGGGAGGATATTCCCGGCTTCCACCGCTCCTCTGTGGATGGCTACGCGGTGCAGGCTGCGGATACTGCAGGGGCGGGGGAAAGCCTGCCTGCCTTTCTGCAGCCCGTGGGCCGGGTGGATATGGGCAAAGCCGCGGATTTCAGCATTTCTGCGGGACAGTGCGCCTATGTGCCCACCGGCGGGATGCTGCCGGAAGGGGCCGACGCCATGGTGATGGTGGAATACTGTGAGGCCTTCGGTGGGCAGATCGCCGTTTCCGCACCGGTTTCCCCCGGGCGGCATGTGGTCTACAAGGGGGAGGACCTTTCGGAAGGGAAGCAATTCCTCTCCGCCGGCCGCCTGCTGGGCCCGGCAGAGATCGGCCTGCTGGCAGCCACCGGCTATGGGCAGGTGGAGGTCTATCGTCAGCCCACGCTGTGCATCTTTTCCAGCGGGGATGAGGTGGTTCCGCCGGAAAGCGAGCTTCTGCCCGGCCAGGTGCGGGACATCAACAGCTTCGCCGTAGCCGCCCTGGCAGAGAAGCGGGGCTTCCGTCCTCTGCGGGGGGGCATTCTCCCCGATCAGGAGGCTGAAATTCGCGGCGCGCTTCAGGATGCGCTGGGCAAATATGACATTCTGGCCATCTCCGGCGGCAGCTCCCAGGGGGAAAAGGATATGACGGAGCGCATCCTGGATGAGATCGCCAGCCCCGGCGTTTTCACCCACGGTCTGGCGGTGAAGCCGGGCAAGCCCACCATTCTGGGCTGGGATGAAGCCACTTCCACCCTGCTGATCGGCCTGCCGGGGCATCCGGTTTCCGCCATGATGGTCTTCGAATCCATCCTGGCAGAGGCCTTCCGCCTGGCGCTGGGGCTGACAGATCAGCAAAGCATTCCCGCCCATCTGAGCTGCAACATCGCCGCTTCCCCGGGGCGGACAAGCTTCCAGCCGGTGAAGCTGCTGCGGGAAGGCGAAAAGCTGCTGGCAGAGCCGGTATTCTACAAATCCGGGCTTATCACCACGCTCACAGAGGCAGACGGCTATTGCTGCATCCAGCAGAATCAGGAGGGCCTGCCCGCCGGTGCGCTGGTGGATGTGCGCCTGTTCTGATCCCGCAGGCGAGCTCTCTTCCCAGCGGCGGCGCACGCCAGCGGAAATGCGCCGCAGGCGAAGACTTTTTGCCGTGATCGATGTCCAGCCCGCAGGGAAGCTTTCTTCCCAGCGGCGGTGCATACACGGCGGAGATACGCCGCAGGCGAAGGCTTTCGCCGTGAGCGGCAGATCTTGCCGATCCCCCTTTTTCCCTTTTCCCTTGACCGGCAGCATCCTCTCGCAGCGGAATCCCGCAGCGAGCAGATTCTGCGCAGACAATAAAATAAGTCCCGCCATGGCAGGACTGTTTTGCCGGGCCTTTCAGCCCGCCATAAAGTCGATATTCCCAGGAGGTTCCCTATGAAACGCAATCTTTATCTCAGCAATACCCCGCTGGAGGAGGCAAAGGCCCTCTATCTCCAGCGCGTCGCACCCCTGATCCAGCCCCAGCCGGAATGCATCCCCGTCATTGAGGCTCTGGGGCGCATCACCACCAGCCCCATCTACGCACGCTGCTGCTCTCCCCTGTTCAACGCAGCCGCCATGGATGGCATTGCCGTCCGCTCTGCGGACACTGCCGCCGCCCGGGAAACCGCTCCTCTCAGCCTGAAGCGGGGCGAGGATTTTCTGGTGGTGGATACCGGTGATCCCATTCGCCCGCCCTATGATGCCGTCATCATGGCGGAGGATGTGACGAATGTGGATCAGGAGCATGTGCAGATCACCGCTTCTGCCGCTGCCTGGCAGCACATTCGCCCCATTGGCGAGGATATCGTGGCGGGGGAAATGCTTCTGCCCCGGCGCAGTGTCATTCGCCCCATCGACATCGGCGTGCTGCTTTCCGGCGGCATCAGCAAAATCGATGTGAGCCCTGCCCCCTCTGTGGCCATCATCCCCACCGGCACGGAAATCGTGGAGCCGGATGCGGAGCTGAAGGAGGGGGATATCATCGAATCCAACAGCCGCATGTTCGCTGCCATGGTGGAGGAGCTGGGTGGTATCCCGGATCGCCTGCCCATCCTGGCGGATGATTACGAGCTGCTGAAGGCCTGCATCCAGAAGGCCGTTCAGACGCACGATATGGTGATCGTCAACGCCGGTTCCAGCGCAGGCACAGAGGATTTCACCGTCCACATCCTGCGTGAGCTGGGTGAAGTCATTGTCCATGGCGTCGCTATCAAGCCGGGCAAACCGGTTATCCTGGCGATTGTCGAGGGCAAGCCTGTGATCGGTCTGCCGGGCTATCCGGTCTCCGCCTATATCGGCTTCCGGGAATTCGTCAGCCCGGTGCTGCGGCTCTTTACCGGCGCACCCAGCCAGGATGAGGGGCTGGAGGCAGAGGCCGTGATCTCCAAGCGCCTGGTCAGCTCCCTGAAGCATCAGGAATACGTCCGGGTGAAGGTGGGCAAGGTGGGAGAGAAGCTGGTCGCTGCTCCGCTGGCCCGCGGCGCCGGTGCGGCCATGTCCCTGGTGCGCGCGGATGGCTTCTGCATCATCCCCCGGAACAGCGAGGGTCTGGAAGCCGGGGAAGGCGTGCAGCTGCAGCTCTACCGCTCTCTGAAGGAGATCGAGAATACGCTGGTGGCCATTGGCAGCCACGATCTGATCATGGATGTCCTGGCAGATCTGCTTCCGGAGCACTTCCCCGGGGTGCATCTTTCCAGCACCCACGTGGGCTCCACCGCCGGCTTGATGGCGCTGGCCCGACAGGAGGCCCATCTCACGCCCACCCACCTGCTGGATGCGGCCACGGGTGAATACAACGCCCCCTACCTGCGGAAGCTTTTCCCGGATACCCCCATGGTACTGGTAAAGGGCGTGGAGCGCATCCAGGGGCTGATCGTGAAGCCGGGGAATCCGCTGAATCTACAGACGGTGCAGGATCTTTGCCGCTGCAAATATGTGAACCGGCAGCGCGGCGCCGGGACCCGTGTTTTGCTGGATTATCTGCTGCAGAAGGAGGACATTTCTCCCCAGCAGATCGATGGCTACGCCCGGGAAGCAGCCACCCACATGGCAGTAGCCGCGGCGGTGCAGGCAGGGGGCGCAGATTGCGGTATGGGCGTACTTTCCGCGGCAAAAGCGCTGGGCCTGGATTTCATCCCGATCGCGCCGGAGGAATATGATTTTGCCATGCCTGCTGCCTATCTGGAGCTTCCCATGATGCAGGCCTTTTTGGAGGTGCTGCGGAGCCAGGAATTCAAGGATCGCCTGGAAGAGCTGGGAGGCTACGGCTATCAGCGCTGCGGCGAGATCATTCCTATTCAGTAAGCAATCCTGCCCCTTCCCATGAGGGACGGAGAAGCCTATACTTTCCAATCACAGCAGCCCCTCAGGAAACTGAGGGGCTTTTCCTATGCGTGCGGGGCGCAGCTGCTTATTCTGAATGCGGAAACGATTCCCCGGCAAGCGGCTGCCGGGCTTCCTGTCCTTCCGCAGGGATTTTGATTGCGTAGACCCGCTCATCCTTCCCTGCCTGCGCATAAAAAGAACACCCAGAAGCTTTACGCTTCCGGGTGTTCCGAAATCAGTCAAAAATAACGGAGAAATTCTTCTCACGATGTTATTTTTTGAGAGCTTCTTTAACAGGCATATCCAAAACTTCGTCGGGCTCGATGGTGATGCGAGCAGCCTTGTTGTTCTTCCAAACATAGAGACCGAGTGCCAGACCGATGACGCCGTAAACCATGAAGGTACGGAAGTATTCACCCAGAATGGCCTGACCAAACAGAGCCTGGCCGAGCTCGGGGCTCATGATGAACATGGCGTTGAACAGCAGGGTGCCGAACAGAGCCTGACCAACAGTAGCTTTGGAGACGGATGCACCGCCGACCAGGATGGCTGCAACGGAGAAGAAACCGATCTGGTTGTGTGCGCCGTAAACATTCAGAGTACCAATGTTCTGGATGTAAATCAGCTGACCCAGAGAAGCCAAAACCGTGGAGAACATCGTGGCGATGATACGAACCTTGTTAACATTGATGCCGTTGGATTCAGCAATGTACTGATCCTGGCCGCAAGCGCGGAAGTTCTGACCCATTTTGGTGGTCATGATCCATTTGGTGAAGATGACCATCAGGGCGATGAGGATCATAACTGCAACGGGGACGTCACGGACATCGCCCAGTTTGCCGTAGCCGAGCACAGAGGGGATAGCCAGACCAACAATGACGAGGCAGCCAACAGCGGAAAGAGCAAATTTAACCATGGTAGGACGGACGTAGCCGTTCTTTTCAGGTTTCATGAACTGGCGATAGGCGATCCAGAGCAGAACCAGGATGCCGCCCACCAGCAGGGTCCAGTTGAAGGGGACCTGCAGGATGTTGTCCAGGGAGTCCTTCATGGTACCCAAATCGACGGTCATACGAACGCCGATGTTGTTGGTCATGATCATGGGATGGTTTTCGGAAACGGGGATCACGCCACCGACCAGGTAGAGGAGGATGAACTGATAAACGCCGTTTGCGAAGTAACCAACGATCAGGGAGGCGATCATTTCCTGACCTTTGGTGTGGTTGTAGAGCATACCAACCAGCCAACCAAAGAAGGAAGCGAAGACCATGGCGATAATAGCAGCCAGGCCCATGCCGCCCAGACCTTCCAGTGCATGATAGCGGACCAAAACGATGGCCAGCTGACCGGAAATAGCACCAACAGTAATACCGAAGTTCATACCCAAGCCGGCGATGACCGGGATGATCAGAGCCATGACCAGGAACGCATTGCGGTAGAAGCGGTTGGACAATTCGGTGAGGAAGAAGTCAATGCTGACGTTCTGCGTCAGGATGAAACCAACGATAACAAAGGCAACGAAGATAACGGTAACGATATTATCCGTTAAAAACTTACCAATGCTGAATTTTTTTGCATCTGCCTTAGACATTAGCGGCTACCTCCTTTTACCTGAGTCAGGGCGTACAGGATGACGCCGTTCTGAATGATCATTCGCATCATTTCAGACAGATCCGTACCGGCGAACAGGTTGTTCATAACCGGCGTTGCAGAGGTGAGCAGAGTCTGGAAGAGGCAAACGCCGATCACAACGTTAACGCAGTTCGCTTTGGAAGCAGTAGCGCCACCGATCAGAACAGCGGCAACTGCCGGGAAAGCCATGGTCAGGGGGTTGGTGTAGAGCTGTGCATAACCATAGCCCTGGGCATAAATGATGATACCAACACCAGCCAGAATGGTGGAGATAACATTTGCCAGAACGCGGGTGCGGTTAACATTCAGACCAGCAGCTTCAGCGAAGCGAGGGTTGATGCCGCCGGCGTAGATGGCGATACCTGCTTTGGTTTTGAAGAACAGAGACATCAAACCGCAGCAGAGCAGGAAGAAGAGCAGCATGCCGGTGGGAATTTCGATACCGGCAACTTCAAAGCCCAGGAAATTGGAGAGGAGCTGAGCAGCGTCAAAAGCGTCCATCTGGATGGTTTCGCGGAGGCCATTACCCAGCATCCAACCCATTTTCTTGTTGTAGAAGGGAGCAGCGAGCCAAACGATACCGAACAGTGCGGTTGCGGAGAAACCAGCGTAAGTAGCGATGGTCATCTCAGCGCCTTTAACAGCGTTCAGCATTTTACCGTAAGCCCAGCCAACGATACCGCAGAAAAGGGCTGCCAGGAGGCAGGAGACGAGCAGCAGGTTAACACCCATCAGATCCCATTCCATGCAGCAAACGAGAGCGAACAGACCAACAACGATACCGACGGGCAGAGCGAAGTTGGGGCCGGTACCGGATTTAATGGCGGGAACCATTGCCAGAACCAGCAGACCATTCATACCAACACGACGCAGGGAGTCGCTGAGCAGGGACTGGACGGAAATGCCCAGAGCACCTGCTGTAATCAATACGATAACGAGAAATGCACCAATGATAATGGGGATACCCGCTTTTTTAAGAATTAATTTGATGTTCATGCGTTTCCCCCTCCTTTAAGAATCCAATTTGGCGCCGGACATCATCAGACCGAAATCGGCATCGGGAGCGGTGGGCGGCAGTTCACCAGCCACTTTACCTTCACAAATGATGATGATGCGGTCGCAGATGGAGCGCAGCTCTGCCAGCTCAGAACTGGTCATAACGATAGTCATGCCCTGTTCTTCGGACAGTTTCAGCAGCAGGTCGAGGATGAGCTTCTTCGCGCCGATGTCGATGCCGCGGGTGGGCTCGGAAACCAAGAGGATGCGCGGGTTCTGGGAAAGAGCCTTCGCTACGCAGACCTTCTGCTGGTTACCACCGGAGAGAGCGCCGGCCAGCTGAGCAGCAGAGGTGCAGCGGATATCCAGATCCTTGATCATCTTATCCGCATGTTCGCGGATCTCTTTCGTTTTCTGGAATTTGAGCGGGCCGACCTTCTTCAGGAAGTCATTGTTGGTCTGCATCGTATTGAAAACGATGTTCAGATCAATGGGGCTATCCAGCAGCAGGCCAACGCCTTTACGGTCTTCACTGACGAAGCCAAGGCCAGCCGCGATGGCGCCTTTTGCATCGTTCAGCGGCAGGGGTTTGCCGTCAAAGATAACTTCACCGGCAGAGGGATAAACGCCCATGATACCATTGGCGATACCCAGCTTGCCCTGGCCGGCCAGACCGCCGATACCAACGATCTCACCTTTTCTTACTTTCAGATCAACGCCCTTGACTTCTTCACCGGGCATCTTGACCCGGAGGCGTTTGACTTCCAGCATGACCTCGTCAGAGATCTTACGTTTGGATTCGCCTTCAGCGCGATCCAGGGTCAGTGCGCGACCGACCATGTACTGTGCGATCTCAGCGGCGGAGGTGTCTTTGGTATCCTTGGTGATTACATGTTCACCGTCGCGCAGGATGGTAACGCGGTCAGAAACCTGAACGATTTCATCCAGACGGTGGGAAATGAAGATGATACCGATGCCCTTTGCAGCCAGACGTTTGATGGCTGCCAGCAGGTGCTGGGTTTCGGACTCCGTCAAAACGGCAGTGGGTTCGTCGAAGACGAGCAGCTGGATACCGGTTTTATCGATTTCGCGGGCGATTTCGATGAACTGCATGTGGCCAACAGGCAGGCCGGCCACTTTGGTGTATTCAGCAATATCCATCTCCAAGGAATCCAGCGCTTTGCGGGTATCCTCGTTCATTGCTTTCATATCAAGTGCTTCCAGGGATTTACCGAAAACGCGGGAAACCACTGTCGGCCGAGTAATCTCACGATTAAGTTTGATGTTTTCGGTAATGGTAAAGCCGGGAATCAGCATGAATTCCTGGTGCACCATACCAATACCAGCCATCATCGCATCATGGGGATTGTTGATCTGAGCAGGCTCACCGTTGATTTCGATGGAACCCTCAAAACCGCCAGTATTGTGGATGACCGGCATACCGAAAAGCACGTTCATCAGGGTAGATTTACCAGCGCCGTTCTCACCGATCAGCGCGTGGACTTCACCTTTACGCACGTCCATAGAAACGTTCTTCAGAACAACGTTTCCTGAATATTCTTTTGTTATGTTTTTAAGACTAAGAATTGTATCAGACAAGTGATGGACCACCTTTCCTGGTTGATAAAGTGGTATTATGCTAGAGTAACATAATTTTCATTCGAATGTGT
>JAFSHU010000010.1 GCA_017440145.1 Bacillota bacterium | reverse complement strand
GCATTTCCTTGCCGCAGTGGGGGCAGGTGATGGTCACTTCATCGATGTAGGGGCGATGCAGCTCGATGTTTTCCGGGCAGTTCTTGGAAAGCTCCTTCAGCTCAGCGATGGAGCCGATGGCGTGGCGGTGTCCGCATTCGCATTCCCAGACGGGCAGGGGCGTGCCCCAGTAACGGTCACGGCTGATGCCCCAATCCTGGATGTTTTCCAGCCAGTCGCCAAAGCGGCCCTTGCCGATGCTTTCCGGCATCCAGTTGATCTTCTTATTGTTGGCCACCAGCTGATCCTTTACGGCGGTCATGCGGATGAACCAGGATTCCCGTGCGTAATAGATGAGGGGCGTGTCGCAGCGCCAGCAGTGGGGGTAGCTGTGCTCGAATTTGGGCGCGGAGAAGAGCAGGCCCCGCTCTTCCAGGGCAATCAGAATGTCCTTATCCGCATCCTTGCAGAAGACACCGGCCCAGTCGGTTTCCTCCGTCATGCAGCCCTTGGAATCCACCAGCTGTACCAGAGGCAGGCCGTATCTGCGGCCCACATTGGCGTCGTCCTCACCGAAGGCCGGGGCGATATGAACGATGCCCGTACCATCCGTCAGGGTGACGTATTCATCACAGGTCACATACCAGGCCTTTTCCTTGGGCGTGACAAAGCGGAAGAGAGGCTCGTATTCCTTGTATTCCAGCTCCTTGCCGGGCATGCGGCGGAGGATCTCCGCTTCCTCACCCAGCACAGTGGGAACCAGGGCTTCCGCCATGTAATAGGTGTATTCACCGCATTTCACCTGGCAATATTCATGCTCGGGGTGGACGCAGAGACCCACGTTGGAGGGCAGGGTCCAGGGGGTGGTGGTCCAGGCCAGGAAGTAGGCATCCTCACCCACTACCTTGAAGCGGACGATGGCGGAGCGTTCCTTTACGTCCTTATAGCCCTGTGCCACCTCGTGAGAGGACAGCGGCGTGCCGCAGCGGGGGCAATAAGGCACGATCTTAAAGCCCTTATAGAGCAGGCCCTTATCCCAGATCTGCTTCAGGGACCACCAGACGGATTCGATATAGTCATTGTCATAGGTCACATAGGGATGATCCATGTCTACCCAGTAGCCCACGGTGCGGGAGAAATCCTCCCACATGCCCTTGTAGCCCCAGACGCTCTGCTTGCATTCCTGGATGAAGGGGTCCAGACCGTAGCTTTCGATCTGATCCTTGCCGTTGATGTTCAGCTTTTTCTCCACTTCCAGCTCCACGGGGAGGCCGTGGGTGTCCCAGCCGGCTTTCCGGGGGACGTTCAGGCCCTTCATGGTCTGGTAGCGGGGGATCATGTCCTTGATGACACGGGTCAGCACGTGGCCGATGTGGGGCTTGCCGTTTGCGGTGGGCGGGCCGTCATAGAATGTGTAGACAGGCGCGTCCCGGCGGATCTCCATGCTCTTCAGAAAAACCTGGTTGTCCTCCCAGAATTTTTCCACCTCATGCTCCCGCTGGACGAAATCCAGATTCGCGGATACTTTTTCGTACATATCTCTAAACCTCCGAAAGCCTTGTTTGCTGTGTAGCTGTATACTATTTAAAGTTTATGATCAGAAAGAAAGTCAGACCCTTCCTCTTTGAAAAGAGGAAGCGAGAAACTTTTGCTGGGCTTCGCCGCCTTCGATCACGGCAGCAGCCCAAAAGAAGTGTTTTTGGGCCCCGCAAGTTCGCTGTGCGGAGAGCGCAGCGAACTTTTCTAAAAAAGGGCGTTTTTCCGCTCTTTGAAAAGCCAGTAAACCGTTCTTCTTTTAAAAAAGAGAGAAACCCGGCTTTTCCCCGAAAAGCCTCTGAAAACACTTATTTGGGGCTTGAATTTTTATCAAAAGCCGCTGTCCAAAAGAAGTGTTTTTTGTCCACTTTTTTCTTAAAAAAGTGGGATTTTGCGTTCTTTTGCTCCTTTTCTTTCAAGAAAAGGAGGGGTTCTCCCGCGCTACTCCACCAGGATCAGCCCGAAGCAATCCCAGCTGCCGTCGGGATTCCCGGCCAGCTCCACGCTGAAGCCGTTGTTCCGGGCGCTGGCCAGCACATCCACGCCGCAGGCCTCCAGTGTGGGCTGGGGCAGGGGCTGCCCTTTTTCCAGGCTGTAGCAGGGGGCGTTGTCAAAGGCGATGGCCTTGTAATACCCGGCGCGGCCCAGCGCCCGCAGGACAGGCCCGGCCAGACCATTCCCCGGCTGGCTGCTGCGTACCCGGTAGAGGATGCCCAGGCTGTAGGCATCCAGGATGGCCCGCGTCTCGCTGTAGCTGGGAGTATTGGGCGGGCAGAGGGGGCTTTTGCCGTATTTTCCGCAGCCGAACTGGCACTTATAGCGCACCCAGGGCGCAGTGACCACACTGGCCGGGTCGATGATGCGCTGCTGATCGCTGCCGGCAGCCTGCAGCTGAGCCAGAAAGGGCGCCAGCTTTTCTTCCCAAAGGGCTTTGTCCATCTTCGCCTCCAGAATTTATGAAAAAAGCGTGCTTTTCCGGCGGGGCAGAATCTGTCGATACGCCGGATACACTTTAACTTATAAAATATAGCATATCCGCCGGGAAAATACAAGCCTGCTCCCCCAGCTAAAAGCGGAAGCCGCCGGCTTTGAGGAAAAATTTCTTCCGGGCAAAAAAACAAGCAGGTTTCGCCAAATCCGGCGCGAAACTTATTTAAGTTGCAAATTCTTTTTTCTGTTTCACGTTTCTTATCATAAATATTTTTATTGAGGTGCCTATGTCTGAAAAAAAACATACCCCCGCGGAAGCCAAACAGAGCTTCCTCCAGAGCCTGCTCCCCCAGAAAAAGGGCAAGGAGCTGGTGCTTGACCTGGCGAAGAAGCTCTTCCTCATCGTCACCGGCAGTCTGCTCTATGCCGTGGCCATCAGTCTGCTGCTGGATCCGAACAGCCTGGCTCCCGGCGGCGTCAGCGGTATCGCCATTATCATCAGCCATTTCATCCCCATCCCCACCGGTACGCTGATCATCGCCATCAATATCCCCCTGATGATCTGGGGTGCCATCAAGCTGGGCCTGGGAACCATGCTCAGCACCATCTTCACCACCTTCTTCTCTTCCTGGCTGGTGAACCTGCTGGCGGTTTACCCCCCCATCACCTCTGACCCCCTGCTGGCCTCCATCTTCGGCGGCGCGGCTCTGGGCCTGAGTATGGTGATGATCTTCAAAGCGGAATCCACCACCGGCGGCACGGATATTATCGTCCGCATCATCCGCCTGAAGCTGCCCCATTTCACCACCGGCAAGCTCTTCCTGATGACGGATACCATCATCGTGGCTGCCTCCGCTCTGGTCTTCAAGAACATCGAGACCGGTCTTTATGCCGGCCTGGCCTGCACCGTGTTCAGCTTCGTCTTTGACCATGCGCTCTACGGCGGCGATACGGCCAAGCTGGTCTATATCATCAGCAATGCCCATGAGAAGATCACCCAGCGTCTCCTGGTGGAGCTGGATCTGGGCGCGACCTATCTGCATGGTGAGGGCGCTTATACCCGTACGGATAAAACCGTCCTGCTCTGCGCCATGAAAAAGCAGTTCTTCCCCAAGGTTCGCCAGCTGGTGCTGGAGGAGGATCCGGATGCCTTCCTCATCGTCGGTCAGGCTTCCGAGGTCTTTGGTGAAGGCTTTAAAGCTCACAACGAACCCCTGCTCTAAGCCAATATGCCTCCGGGGAACGCCTCCCCGGAGGTTCTTTTTTCCCATTCCGAACAAAAGCAGCGCGCATAAGGCTGAAGTTTTTGAGCAACTTTTTTCCAAAAAGCCGGGGATCAAATGCCCGCCAAATCCTTCTTTTCTTGAAAAAAAGAGGCAAAAGAACTTTAACTTTTAGCGCGGCAGCTTTCGTCAAAGCCATCGCCCCAAAGGCTGAAGTTTTTGGGGCCGCTTTTTCCAAAAAGCGGCGGTCTTAAATGCCCGCCAAACCCTTCTTTTCTTGAAAGAAAAGAAGCAAAAGAACTTTAACTTTTAGCGCGGCAGCTTTCGTCAAAGCCATCGCCCCAAAGGCTGAAGTTTTGGGGGCCGCTTTCTTTCAGGAAAGCTGGGGTTGAAACACTTCGGGATCCCACATAGGCCAAATCTGAGCAAAGAAAACCTTCCACCGCAAGAAAGGAGTAACATGAACACTTCCACAGAAATGCAGCGTTTCCAGAGAACGCTGATGCTTTGTTCCTGCCTGTACCTGGCCCTGGTGAGCTTCGCCAATCTGGGCTCTCTCCGGGTCATCAGCCTGCTGGGCCTGAGTCTGGACGGCGGCACCCTGCTTTATCCCTTCACCTTCACCATGCGGGATGTGCTGCACAAAAAGGCAGGCGCTGCCCACACCCGTTTCATCATCCTGCTCACCGCCGGGCTGAACCTGCTGATGTTCGGCTTCTGCTGGCTGGTGGGGGTTCTGCCGGCGGATGCCTCCGTGGGCCCGCAGACGGAATACCTGCTGGTGCTGGCCCCCGGCTTCCGGCTGGTGCTGGGCAGCATTCTGGCCATGGCCCTGGCAGAGCTGCTGGATACCGGCATTTACAGCCTGGTGCGGAAGCGCTTTGGCGAGAAGAAGCAGTGGCTGCGGGTGCTGCTTTCCAACGCCGTCTCCGTGCCTCTGGATACGGTGGTTTTCCTGCTCATCGCCTTTGGCGGCCGCTATGACATGCCCACGCTCATCGCCCTCTTCTTCAGCAATATCCTGCTGAAATACCTGGTGGCTGCTGCCGCCTCCT
The DNA here is from genome assembly GCA_017440145.1 of Bacillota bacterium. Taxonomy (GTDB): domain Bacteria; phylum Bacillota; class Dehalobacteriia; order UBA4068; family UBA4068; genus RGIG3155. Next base: position 3,392 of record JAFSHU010000010.1, on the reverse strand, counting down.
GGACGGTCTACCTGGTGAAGGAGGATATGGAATAAGCGCTGCCGGGGGTTCCCCCGGGAAGGAAGCGATAGGAAAAGCCGCAGGCTGGCGGCTTGGAGCTGCTGAGCCTATGCTTGGTCAGGCTGAAAACAGAAGCAAAGCCCCTCCCATCACGGGAGGGGCTTTTTGTGACCAGCTGCGGCAGAGGTTCTTTCCTTTGTCATCGGGGGGCAGGCAGAGCGGCGAGCCGAAACCGGGGGCCACTTTTCAAAGAGGGAGGTTCTGCCAAGCGTTTTTTGCACTTGAACGCGCCAAAATGCGCCTCTCAAAAGAAAAGCAGCATGAGCTGCAGCACGCAAAAAAAGAACCAGCAATAAGCTGGTTCTTTTGGTGGAGACGAGGGGGATCGAACCCCTTACCTCTTGAATGCCATTCAAGCGCTCTCCCAGGTGAGCTACGCCCCCATCTATTTTACATCGCGCTCAGCGCACGTTTTATTTTAGCAGAGAGCCTTTGGGATGTCAAGTCTTTTTTAAAATTTTCTTCTCCGGCTTCTTCATCCGGGGGATTCAGCGGAAAGCCTGAATTTAAAAGCCTCCTGATCCTTCTTTTCAAAGAAAAAGGGGGGTTCTCTTACAAAACCGGTAAACCCCAAATTCCCCCAGGCTCGGCGCGTTTCGCTGCACAGGGACGGAAAGCCAAAAGGCGGTGCGGCCCCTCCGGAGAGAGGGCAGCAGCCCCGCCTTTCCTTTTTCTTTCTTCCCGGCTTTGGCGGGCAGCTCAATCCATGATGAAATGGGTGGAGATGCGGGCCTCGTATTCCGGCCGGGGGATGCCGCTTTCCCTGCCTGCCTCCAGATTCCGCAGCAGCCAGGCCATATTCTGCCCCAGCGTACGCATGGTCTGCAGACCCTCCCCATCCTTCCGCACATCCTCCGGGGTGAAGCCGTGGACCTGGTTCCAATACTGGGAGCCCACCACATGCATATTGCTGATGCCAAAGTATTTGTTCAGCCGGTCAAAGGCTGCGCTGGCCCCGCCGCGGCGGCAGGAGACCACAGCCGCGCCCAGCTTCCCGGCCATTCTGCCCCGGCTGGCATAAAAGAGCCGATCCAAAAAGGCGCAGAGCTGCCCCGCCGGGCCTGCGTAATACACCGGGGAGCCCAGCACCAGCCCCTGATATTCCTCCAGCCGCTGCAAAACCGCATTCACCTGGTCATCAAAAACGCAGAGGCCGCTGCTGCTGCATTTTCCGCAGGCGATGCAGCCTGCCATGGGGGCCTTCCCCAGGTAGAGCAGCTCGGTCTCCACATTGTGTTTCTCCAGCGTATCCGCCAGCTCCTTCAGGGCGGTATAGGTGCAGCCGAATTCGTTGGGGCTGCCGTTGATCAGCAAAACCTTTGCCATATGATCGCTCCTCTCTTTTGGAAAAACTTGGTAAACCCCCAACTTTCTTGAAAAAAGTGGGGCAGAGAACTTTAATTTTTGGGTCGATACTTCTATTCAGGGCAGCAGGGCAAATATAAGTGTTTTCCGGGTCCCCACAAGTTCGGCACGCTCTTCGCGCCCCGAATTCTTTAAAAAGAGGGACAACTTTCCTTCTCTGAAAGAGCAGGTAAACCGCCGCTTACAAGTTCGGCTTTGCTATCCGCAAACCGAACTTAGAAAAAAGCGGCACCAAAAACACTTATTTTACACCGATGCCTTCTATATAAAACTGTTGCTCTAAAATTTAAAGTTCTTTTGCTTCTTTTCTTTCAAGAAAAGAAGGGTTCTACCAGCTTTTTAAACCCCCAACTTTTTTGAAAAAAGTGGGTCAAAAAGCTTCAATTTTTTGGGTCGATACTCCAACTGTCAACTGTCAACTGTCAACTGTCAACTATCCACTGTCAACTGCCAACTGCCAAAGGCATCAGGCCAGCGCCTGCTTCAGCAGAGCCACAGCCTCCTCCCGGGGGAGCTGCTGATCCACTGCCTTTTGCAGCTGGAACAGGGGCAGCCCTGCGCCGATGGCCTCCACCGCGGAAAGCCGTCCTTCCCGGAAAAACATCTTCCCAAAGGCGGGTCTGTGGCCGTTTACCTGGGAAAAGGTGGATTCTGCCTGCAGCTCCCCGTAGGAGAGCAGCTCCATGCCCATGGCACCCATGCTGTAGTGGGGCAGCCCGGCCTCATAGACCTGCTGTGCCCCGGCAGCGTTGGCACCCGCCACCGCACCCTGAGCCATGGCGACCGTCCAGAGCCCGGCAACCTGGCCTTCCAGCTCCGCGCAATCCCCGGCAGCCCAGATCCCCGGCTGGGAAGTCTGCATCTGCCGATCCACGACGATCCCCCGACCCAGCGTGAGCCCGGCGGATTGCCCCATCTTCACATTGCTGCGGATGCCGGTGGCAAAGATCACCGTCGCCGCCTCAAAGGCCCGGCCATCCTCCAGATAGGCCCGGCCATCCTCCAGGGCAGCCAGATCCCCCAGAAGGGCGATGTGCAGACCCATATTTTCCGCCACGCGCAGCAAAAAGCCGCTGGCCTCTTTATCCAGCTGCTTGCTGAGCAGGCGCGCCTCCCGCCCGATGATGCTCACATCCCGGCCGTTGCGGCTCAGCTGCCAGGCAGCCTCCAGCGCCAGGATGCCATCCCCCACCACCACAGCGGGGCCGGGGTGCTCCATGATGCGGGCCACGTCCTCCAGATCCCGCAGAGGGCCTGCACCGGGCAGCTGGGCATAGGCGGCCTCCGGCAGCAGGCCGGAAGCGCCGGTGGCGATCACCAGGCTGTCATAGAAGAGATAGCTGCCATCGGAAAAGCGCACCTGGCGGCTTTCGCTGACCACAGCCGTCGCCCGGGCCTTCACCACCTGAATGTTGTTATCGATATACCACTGATAGCTGCGAAGCAGCAGCTTCTCCGGATCCACGCCGTTCATCAGCTCCGGGATGCGGGTGCGGTAATAGGGCAGCTCCGCCTCAACGCAGATCAAAAAGATCCGTGCCTCCGCATCGGTCTGCCGGGCCGCCTGCGCTGCGGAAAGGCCGGCGATCCCCCCGCCAATGATGACGATCCGTCTGGCTTCTGTCATGCTTTCCTCCGTCAAAATACAGGAAGAGGCTTCTTCCGGGAGAGGCTTCTTCCGGGAGAGGCCTCTTTCTTATGATTATCTCTGCTGATTATCTCTGCCGCAGGGGCTGTTTTCATGGGAAAAGAGCAGGTAAACCCCAACTTTCTTGAAAGAAAGTTGGTCAAAGAACTCCAGCCTTTGGGCTGATACTTTTCATTCGGGCAGCAGAACTTGACTATCGGTCATTGCCACGTTGCCAAGCTGGGCTTTGCTGTGCAAAACCACAGCTTGTCTGCCTCGCAATGACAAAGCTTCAGCTTTCTCCGCTCCACCGGCAAAAGGGAGCAACAGCTCCTTTTTG
>JAFSHU010000077.1 GCA_017440145.1 Bacillota bacterium | reverse complement strand
TGCTGATGTACCAGCCCCATCCCAGCTGGGAAATGATCCTCTCCGCGTATGTGCTGGGTGTACCCTTTGATCTGATCCATGCCGGCTCTACTTTCTTGTTTTTGCTGGTTCTGGCCCGGCCTATGATCGAAAAACTGGAACGGGTGAAACAAAAATATGGATTGCTTTCTTAGCAGCCGGCCTCCCCGGCTGCTTTTTCCTTCTGCCACCGGGAATTTCCGCCTTTTCCATGTATAGCCATTTGTTTTCTGCTCATACTAAGCTTGCTTCACAAGAAGAAGGGCCTTGCTTCCATCCCGGCAAGGAGGCCCCTGCAGAAAAAGAAAACGCATATCAGGAGGGAAAAGGATGTTCACTCAGAAAGAAATGTCCCTGTTGCAGGATCTGAAAAATGCAGAACAGATTTGTACGGAAAAGTACAGCAAATATGCACAGCAGGCCAGTGCGCCCCAGCTGCAGAATCTGTTCCAGTCCATCGCCCAGCAGGAACAGCAGCATGTGCAGACCATCGAGCAGATGATGAGCGGCAGCATTCCCAGCAGCAACAGCCAGAGCAGCCAGTCCGGTCAGAGCAGCCAGAACAGCGGCAGCCAGCAGGCCAGCTGCTACCAGGGGCAGGATCAGGCCTATCGCAACGACAGCTATCTGTGCAACGATGCCCTGTCTACGGAGAAACATGTGAGCGCGGATTACAACACCTGCATTTTCGAATTCCGGGATCAGAATGTCCGCAATACCCTGAACCATCTGCAGAAGGAAGAGCAGCAGCACGGCAAGATGGTTTATGATTATATGTCTGCCAACGGCATGTATAGCTAAGCTTCAGCCAAGGCAAAAAAGGAGCTGTTATCCCCATGGATAGCAGCTCCTTTTCTTGTCTATGGGGGGTCTGCGAAAAGCCGCAGCCCCGTTTTGGTCGGGGAGCCGCGATCCTCCCGGAACGGGAGCCAGCCTCGGCGCGAAGCGGCGGGCTTGGCGGCTGATTTTGGAGGCAGAAAGAGACGATTTCCCTTTGGCCCCTCAGAGGCTAGCACTGCGGAAATTGGCTTGCGGCAGAGCGAAAAAGAGCCGGAAATCAATTTTCCCCGGAAGTCAGGTATCCGCTGATAGAAAAGCGCCTCCTCTCCGGCCTGCCAGGCCGAAGAAAGAGGCGGCTTTTGCTTATACATATTTCTTTCAAAGGAAAACAATGCTCTGCCCGGGCTTTATACCGGAATGTCGCCTCCTGCCTGCTGCAGAAGCTGCTGCAGATCCGGGGGCAGGGGGGAGCGAATCTCCAGCTCTTCCCCGGTGACAGGCTGACGGAAGCGAAGGACAGCACAATGCAGGGCATGGCGCCCGATCAGCTCTGTGCTGCCGCCGTAGAGGCTATCCCCCGCCAGTGGATGCCCCAGATAGGCCATATGGGCACGAATCTGATGGGTGCGTCCGGTCAGCAGCTTCAGCCGCAGCCAGGAATGGCCTTTTGGCCCCAGCTGGGGAAAACTCTGCAAAAGCCGGAACCGGGTCTGGCTGGGCTGACCTGCCGGATCCACCCGACGGCGGATGGTGGTGCCGGGAACGCGCAGCAGGGGGGCATCGATCAAGCCCTCTTCCGCAGCCAGCAGACCTTCAGCCAGCGCAAGATAGTCTTTGTCCACATCACCGCTGAGCAGGGATGCTGTCAGCTTTGTTTTTGCGATCAGGCAGGCGCCGGTGGTGTTGCGATCCAGCCGCCCCACCGGGCGGAAAAGCTGCCGGGGGTAGCGGGCTGCGCAGAAATTGGCCAGCGCATCATCAAAGCCTTTTCCTGCCGGGTGTACCAGCATATCCGCAGGCTTATCCAGAACCACAAGATCCTCATCCTCATAGAGAATGGAGATGTTCAGCTTCGGGTTGGGGATCAGCGGAGGGGCCTGGTCCTCCAGGCAGACCTCCACTGCATCGCCCAGGGCGATGGGGTCGATCATGCGGTGAAATTCTTCATTCACCCGCACCCGATCCTCCCGGCGCAGCCGGGCCAGAAGCTTTTCGGAATAGCCCTTCCGGCGCAGATAAGCCCCCAGGGTGGAGGGCAGATCCTGCGCTTCGATTGTATAGGATAAATTTCTGCTCATAGAATCTCGTTTTTCGGCTGCTTTATTTTCGGACGGGGTGGCGGAGAATGGTTTTCAGCTTTTCCGGGGCTGTGCGCCGGGGGTCGCTGAGGTAGATCTCATGGTGTCGTCTTTCCGGGGAGAAATTCATCTGCCAGCCCTGTTCTTCCGCATAGGCATCCATTTTGGCCAGGCTTTCCGGCTCTGTGTCGTAGGGGCCTGTATGCAGGCATTGCACGCAGAAGCCCTCTTCGATCCGCAGAAAACGAAGGGGGCTGCAATCCAGTCCTTTTTTCCGGGCAGCCTCTTCTTTCGCCTGCTGAAAGATTTCCTCTGTCACAAAATCCGGCAGCCGGATGCAGGAAAGCCAGCAGAAGCCGGATTTGTTGGCATAATCCACGCCGGGGCTGCCGTCTGCCATCCACCAGAAGCCCTCCAGCGGCGGCACCACATATTCGAAATAGCCGGGGATCTCCCAGCCGCTTTTGGCGCTCATCCGTATGCTGTAGGAAAGGGCGTACAAAAGCTGGATGGCAAGCTGATAGCTGCCCTTTTCTTCGTTTGGGTCACCCATTCCTTCCACTGCGGCGAAGTGGAGGGGAGGCACCTCCAGGATGGCAGGCTGGGGCTTTGCCCTGTAAAGCGCAGGGTATTCTTTTTTATAATCAAAGGCCATGGCTGCTTCTCCTTATCTTTGTTTTTTCTCTTCCTGCTTTTCCAGAGAAAGCAGCTGCAATCTGCCATCCTGCACGGTGAATTTCAGCGCCATCCCGGCAAAATCCATGCCATAGACCCGCTCCGGGTCCTGCTGGTAGGAGGGGCGGGGATCCTGGGCCAGCACTTCTCTTAAGGCTTCCTGCCGTTCTTTCGGGATGCGCTCCAGCAGCTCCACCGGAATATCCACCTCCAGCCGATAGTCCCGCAGTGGCTCAGCAAATCCGCCGCTGGCTTCCGGGCGGCTGTCTGTATAGGGGAGATAGGGCTTGATGTCATAGATGGGGGTGCCATCCATCAGATCCGCGCCGGAGACCCGCAGAATGGGGCCATTGGGGCCCTGCAGGCAGATCTCCTCCAGCTTCACGCAGGAAAGGCCGATGGGATTGGGGCGGAAGGGGGAGCGGGTAGCGAAGACCCCCATTCGCTTGTTGCCGCCCAGCCGGGGCGGGCGCACCGTGGGGGACCAGCCCTTCCGCTCGGCAGCGGAAAAGCCCCAGAGCAGCCAGATATGGGAGAAATCCTCCAGCCCCCGCAGGGATTCCGCCTGGCGGTATTCCTCTGTGAACACGATCTCCCCCTGCAGGCCGGGAACCAGGCCGCTTTGCCTGGGCAGGCCGAATTTTTCGGGGAATTCCGTGTGAATATGGGCGATGACCTGCAGCTTTCTGCTTTCCTGGGAAAAGGCGTGTTCCATGCTTTCTCTCCTCGTGAAGAATTCTTGTTCCATCATACCACAAATCGCTGCGGCTTTCCACGATGGATTCAGGCGAATTTGAGAAAGGAGGGACAGAGGGACGCGGATGGAGCACAATCGCCCTGCGATTCGGCAGCAGGAAAGCGATTTCCGGGGACAGAGGATTTTCTGCGCATCCCGGTTTTTTGCTGTCGCAATAGAGAGCTTCGCCGCCCTTTTCCGCTCCTCAAAGAGCGTAGGAGTGCATCCTTTCGGCTTGCGGACTGTGCTGCACTGAACAAGCTGCGCGGAGGAGCGTTTGTTTATTTGCCTTTGTTCCGCCCCTTGGGGCAGGGGATTCAAAGCCTCTGCGCTGCGGGAAAGATACAGAAACGGCAGCGTCACGGGGACACTGCCGTTTTTCTCAGCTTATTTGTCTTCCAGGGTCATTTCCACCTGGGCGATTCGCCCTTTGACCAGGCTTTCCGGGATGTAGACCTGCCCGCAGACCGGGCAGCACTGGATATTGGCGCTGAAGCTGTAGCTCAGATAGCCGAAATGGGTCTTTTTTTCTGCCAGTGCGGCATTGCAGCTGTGGCAGTAAAGGCCGCTTTCCGGCGGCGTCTCCCGCTTGCTTTGGGTGGCATCCGGCTCGTAATCGCTGGCGATGTGCATCCGATGCCCATAGGCATTCAGCAGCACATAGCCTGCTTCCTGTGGGCGGTATTCTGCCCAGAGCGTCATGCGGCCTGCCATGCCGTGGGCCAGACGGCTGCCGCTCTCCGCATCGATCAGATACTTTCCGCTGGCCTCTGCCGCCAGGATGACCTGCAGCAGATCCTCTACCAGCAGATATTCCTGATCCAGCTTTTCCAGCATTTCCGTGGGAATTTCCAGGTGCAGACCGCTGTCTTTCAGGTATTCTCTCCCGGCTTCTTCCGGGATGAATTCCTGCTTCAGTTTCGCCCTGTTCGCCAGACGCTGATCCAGACGGGGCGCCTGCCGCTGCCAGCCGTTCAGATCAAAGAGGACATCCAGAATGTGCCGGCTTTCCTTCCCCTGGCGGCTGAAGATGTCCCGGCAGTTGCTGCAATAGCAGATATAAGGCAGCTCATTCTCGTGGGCGCGGGTATTGGCCAGCCATTTGCTGTAGGGTGGGTTGGTGAGGGCGATCTGTCCACCCCAGGAGCAGCACTGGGCGAATTGCCCTTCATAGCGCAGGGGGATGTTTTCATAGCCTGCAGCGGCGCTCAGCTCCCGGATGCGGGCGTTCAGCTCCGGCTGGTGTCGGCAGGCGCAGGGGTCATAAACGCTGATCTGTCCGCCCTCCTGTTTTGGCGGCTGCAAACCCTGCTCTGCCAGAATCTCATAGAGAGAAGCGGTAGGAATCTCCGGCAGGTATTTGCTGAACATCTGCTGGCAGCTGGGGCAGGCCAGGATGAAGCAGGGCTTGCCCAGCTGCTCCCAGTTTTGCCGAATCTCTGCATGCACCTGCTCCTGCCGCTTCGTATCCCCGGCCCAGATCGCAGGTGCGCCGCAGCAGCCCAGGTAAAGCCCCAGGTTCTCCATGCGCTCCTTCAGATAGGCATAGGGAGCAGTCACATAGCGGGGGTCGGAAGCGCCCAGCTGGCAGCCGGGATAAAATACATAATCGCAGTCCTTTTCTTCCTGTGGACGATAAACCAGGCCGTAGCAGCCATTGGCCTCCTCCATATCCCGGATGAAGAATTCGTGGAAGGGCCAGGGCCAGCTTTCCTTCACTGCCATCATCTGGTGGGCGGTCAGCAGCAGATCCCCCATATCCAGCTCCAGAGGGCAGACCTCCGCGCAGAGGCCGCACTGGTTGCAGGTGGAGATGAGGCGGCTGGCCACGGTGCCGTCGTGATCCAGCGTCACCGGGTAAACAGTCATGCGAACTTCCTCAGCCAGACGCAGGGGGAATTTATCGAAGTATTTGAACATGGGACAGTGCCGGAAGCAGGCATCGCAGCGGCAGCCGATGCAGCGCTTGGCCTCCTCGATGGCCTCTGCCTTGGTGAAGCCGCCGCCCTCCTCCGTGGCCTCCGGGCCTTCCTTCGCTTCCAGCGCGGAGGGATCCAGCACCATCTTTGTGGGAGGAATGGCGGGAGCAGATTTCACGACCCCGGTTTTGTAGTAATTCTCCAGCACAGTGGCGGCCGTCATACCCTGCGCCAGGGCGTGCATGGTATCCGCGCCCAGCAGAGAGCCGCCCAGGAAGAGGCCGGGAACATTCGTGGCGCAGGGAATGGCCCCATCCTCCATGGGGATCAGTCCAAAGTCATCCCCGCCCTTGCCGGTGGCGATGTAGACCGCATCGAATTCGCCGCCATTGGCTTTCAGCAGGGCAGCCGGGTCTGTGATCCGCTCCCCGGCGCGGAGTGCATACTGCTCATAGATGAATTCCCGTTCCATCAGGGAAGTGGCTTCCTCCGGATCCAGCAGCTGCAGCACATGGCCGCCTACGCGCTCTGTGGCCTCGAAGATCGTCACCTGATATTTTTTGTTGCAGAGCCGCAGCGCGCAGCCCAGACCGCTGATACCCCCGCCCACGATGGCAAACTTGCCTTCCTTCTGCGGCAGATTGTAGCTGTTGGGCTTGGTGTTGGAGGCGCAGCGATAGACTGCCTCCTCCAGCTTATGCAGGCGGACGGGGCTGTCCGTTTTCTGCCGGGGGCAGGCGGCCTCGCAGTAGCCGGGGCAGAGCCGGGCCACCAGGCCGGGGAAGCCCACCCCATTGGAAAAGCTGCGGAAAGCGGAATTCATGCTGCCTCGCTTCAGCCGCAGCATAAATTCCCGCACATCCAGGTGGAATGGGCAGCGATCCGCGCAGAAGGGCGCTTCCTTCTCATAACAGGTTCTCATTTTTGCCAATGCCTGCTCAAAATGATCCATACTTATCTCCTCTGATCGTTCAGAAAGGGCAGCGGCAGGCACATGCAGCCCGGAGGAGCGATGCGCCCGATGCCTTTCTTATAAACGGATTATACTGGATTTACAGAAGGTAAACAAGCAGGGTTTCGATGGAAGATCCCTGCGCCTTTGCTTTGCAGAAGATTGCTTGCCTTGGGCAAATCTGATTTATGGAAAAGTCTTTCTTTTGCCTTTGGATGCAGAAGCAAGGCAAGCCGGGACAAAAGCCCCGGCTTGCCTGTTTTGCTTTGTGTTCTCCGCGCTCGCCTGTTCCCGGCAGAGCCGGGAAAGGTGAGTATCCCTCGCTTGGGATTAGAAGAACTTCTCTGCACCCTCGCCGAGCGGGATGAAGAAGTCTTCGCCGCCAAATTTAACGGGGTTGGCTTTGATGTTTTCCAGTTCCTCGTAGAGGTCGGAGCCCAGGAAGTATTTCTGGGGTTTGGGGCAGGGCTGACCGGCTGCGATGGCATCCAGACCCGCTTTGATCTTATCGGGGGTGGCGGGCATTTCATAGATGCGGACGCCGCAGGCATTGTTGATGGCGTTCAGAACAGCCACGTGGCCGGAAGCCTGGAAGGCTTCAGAAGCGCCGGAGGAACCGAAGGGACCCTGTTCATCGGGACGCTCATAGTGGATCACGTTGATTTCATCCGGGATATCATTGCAGTAGGGAACGCCGCAGGATGCGATGTTGGTGTGTTTCTTCACATCATGATAGATCTCGGAGAGAGCGAAGCCGATGCTGTGGCTGATGCCGCCGTAAGCCTGGCCGTTAACAGCCTGGATGTTACCGATCTTACCAACGTCATCGACGCAGGTGAAGCGGATGCAGCGGGCTTTGCCGGTGGTGGTGTCCACTTCCACTTCTGCCATGTTCAGGCAGTAGGTGTAAGCGGGGGAAGGATCGCCGATGCCGGTGTTGGGGTCGGGACGGCAGAGACCTTCCACTGCGGTGCAGGAATAGGTGCCGGTGTATTTGGTGGGAATGCCTTCGGCGACCATTTCGTCATAGGTACGATAGCTGCCATCTGCTTTCCGCATGGCATCCAGCAGTTTTTCCGCAGCGTTGATGGTGGCGTTACCGCTCATGAAGTGGGTGCGGGACGCGCCGGACATACCGGAGTCGGGGCAGATCTTGGTATCGTTCTGTACCAGAGTCACATCTTCCGGTTTGATGCCCAAGGGTTTCAGGGCTTCCAGGGTGAGCATCAGGGAGCCGATATCGCCGCCCTGGCCCAGTTCCTGATAGGTGTCGTATTTCTTGATCTTGCCGCCGGGCATCAGTTCCAGAGCAGCGGAAGCGATGTCGGTGGGGCCTTCGGTGACGTTGAATGCGCCCCAGGCCAGACCCACGCCGCGGCGCAGCTCGGGCTTGTCCGCAGCCTTGGCTTCAGCAACGGCACGGTCGTATTCGGGTTTCATCATCTTCATCATCTCTTCCATGGGATACTGACGGAAGGGATAGCTGTTGATGTTGGTCTGGCCTTCGCGGGCGATGTTGATCCAGCGGAATTCGAAGGGATCGATGCCTGCTTCTTCTGCCAGCATATCCATGAGGGCTTCACTGCAGGTGTAAGCCTGAGGAGAGCCGTAGGAACGATAAGCGGTACCAAAGGTATGGTTGGTATTGGCAACGCGGGAGAGACCGGCTACATGGGGGATGTAGTAGGGGAAGAAGGTGAAGCGGGGGGCTTTGGTCATGACGTCATCGCCGCCCCAGCTGTATGCACCGTGATCCAGACCGATATCGAATTCAGCGGCGGTGATGTGGCCGTCCTTGTCGCAGCCAACGCGGCCGTTGGAGTAGGAGGCGCAGCGTTTGCCGGAGAAATGCTGATGTTCTTCATAGGTCATGGAGAGGGCGACAGGAGCCTGCATGATGATGGCAGCAGCGCCAACCAGGCAGAGATCGCCGGCGTGGGTGGACCAGCCGAAGGAAGCGCCGGTGGGGTTCATGATGACGCGCATTTTGTCTTTCGGGATGCCCAGGGAGTTGCCGATGCGGCCCAGGGAGGAGTAGACGCCCTGAGATTTGCACTGGAAGGTGAGCATGCCGTCTTCATCAAAGTAAGCCTGAACGGTATCGCCTTCGATGGAGAGGTGCGGTTCGCGGGAAGAATGGAAGCTGCCTTCTACGAAGAAGTCAGAGCCTTCGATGATCTCGCCGACCTTGGAAGCATCTTCCAGACCAACGCCCTTCATGACGGGCTGTTCTGCGAAGATATTGGGGGTCTCTTCATGGACGCGCATAGCATCGGGCATAACAGCATCCAGGTAGGTCAGGTATTCGGGCAGTTTTTCCACTTCGACCTTGACCTTCTTGGCGGCTTCCTGTGCATGCTTCTTGGTGTCAGCAACGACCATGGCTACCACATCGCCGTAACGGAAGATCTTGGTATCGCAGAGGATCTTACGGGCGGGGGCAGTAACCTTGGAGCGTTCATGGAACTGACCTTCGGGCATGATGTTGGTGCCGCCGGCTTCAACGATATCTTTGGCCAGGATGACCTTGGCAACGCCGGGCATTTCCTGTGCTTCGGAGATGTCGATGCTCTTGATGATACCATGGTGGCAGAGCTTGGGCTGGACCATGACTGCATGCCAGCTGTTGGGGGGCATTTTCAGTTCCTGGTCATCGCCGTAATCGGCAACGCCGCAGACCTTGGCCAGAGCGGTGGGACGAACGATGGGTTTGCCGTAGAATTCGCCGTCTTCCGGCAGCTGATAGGTGATGTCTTCCACAGTGGCTTCACCGCGCATGACTTTCGCGGCAGCCATAACGCCGTCTACGATCTGTTTGTAGCCGGTGCAGCGGCAGACGTTTTTGTTCTTGGTGAACCAATCGCGGACATCCTGACGGCTGGGGTTGTTGTTCTTCATCAGCAGGGCGTAGGTGGAGACCACGAAGCCAGGGATGCAGAAGCCGCACTGAATGGAGCCATTGTTCATGAAAGCGATCTGGATGGGATGGGGATGCATGGGGGTGCCGATGCCCTCCACGGTGATGACCTGGCTGTATTCCTGGATGTTTTTCATCTTTTTGGTGCAGGAACGAACCAGCTCGCCATTGAGGATGACGGAGCAGGAGCCGCAGACGCCCACGTCGCAGCCTACCTTGACGCTGGTGCAGCCGATCCGGCGCAGCACGTCAGAGAGCTTTTCATCCGCTTCGCACATGAACATCCGGTTTGCACCGTTGATGTTCAGCCACATTTTACGCAAAGCCATTGATACTACCTCCTTGAGTTGTTTTGCTGTGTGCTTTGAAATTTTACTTTTCAGTTATAGAAACGCAAACAAAAACAAAGTCTGAAAATAGAAATGCTGCAGATAAAACAAAAAGCGGTGTGACTTTGGGAAGTCACACCGCAGGATGCCGGAAAATCCTTCTGCGTATCCTTACACGTATACAAAGATACAGGGGTACAAGGATACAAGGCGACAATGCGAGGCTCCTTCCCAACAGGAAGCATGAGTGTTTCCCCTCATACTCTACCGTCTCAGGAACCATGGCTGCAGCTTTAGGTTGAAGAGATCGGAGCCAAACTATAGGGTTATGGGCTTTATTCTCAAAAAAGATAATTTACCCCTTAAACACAATATCACGCAAAAAGCCAGCCGTCAAGTTTTTTCCGGCTATTCATGAGTTTTGGAAAAGGATACCTGTAGCTGGGTAAAATGCTTATTTTTTCGGGAGAATAATGTTTGTTCCTTATCGGGAAAGGAAATCTGCTTTTCTCTCCCGTTTTTTTGCATAGGGCCGGTGGGCTGCACAAAGGCTGTATTTTACATAAATCGGGCTGCTGATGCCTAAGCTAAAAACGGAATGCCATAGTTTCGCCAACAAATATGGGAAAATTTTCTATGGAAACCATGCAAAACAAAAAGGGCGAAATGAGTTCATCTCTTTTCCGGCCCGGGCCGGCAGCGGCATAATCCGGGGCAGCCGGGCATAAAGTGGAGAAAGCTAAGGAGGTTTGCTTATGGCAGAGAAGATCATACCCTTTGCCCGTACTGTGCTTTTGCCGGCCGGGTCCCCGGCCATCGGCTGTGTGGATGGGCTGCGAATGGATGTTTCCGGGCTGCAATGCCAATCAAACGGGCAGGCTTGCTATTGTCTGGGGGATGCGGATCTTTTGATCGAATACCATGCTGCTCCCTCTGATTGCGGCAGTTTGTTTTACGGGCCTTCGGAGCCCGGCCGTGCCTGGCAGGCTCTGCTGAGCATTCCGCTGGAACTGCATTGCAGCAGTGCAGAGGGTCCCTTGCCCCTTCCCCCCGGCAGCTATCAGCCCAGCCTGCGGCATCTGGAGTGGTTCATGGTGGCAAGCAACGCCATTGAGCTGGAGGGAAGCCTGCTTTTGACCTGGGAGGCTGCAGAAGCTGCTGCTCCTGCAGCCCCGCCTGCGGAGGAAGCAGAGTCCCCGGCCCCCGTCGAGGCGGAACCAGAGCCGGAGACTGAAGCATCCGTTGAGGCTGAGGCGGAACCGGAGCCGGGGACTGAAGCATCCGTCGAGGCTGAGCCGGAACCGGAGCCGGAATCAGAGCCGAAGCCGCAGACGCAGACTGCAGAAGAGAAAAAGCCTTCTGCGGAGGAAGTCACCTTGGAGGGCCTCATGAGGCCTGAAGGGGACGCTTTGCCCAGGGGGATGATCTGCCGCCCGGAACACTTTGGGGGCAGGGGAAAGCAGGCCTACCAATCCAGGGGGTGGACTATGGTCAATTACAGCGAAGATAAAACATCAGAAAAAACAACAGAAAAGCAGCTTGCAGCAGAGGATGCCGCAGTAGAAACGCAAATTCAGAATCTGGCAGCCAGAGCGGAGCAAACAGCTGCAGAAGCCAGGCAGCTCTGGAAGGAGATCGAACAGCGGCAGAGTGAGCAAAGTGAGCAGAGCGGAACGGAGGAGGATGCGGCTTCCGGCCCCGGCTTGCGGGAAAGCCAGGAAACGCCTCCCAATTCTGCGGACGCACCGCCTTCTGTGACTTTGGAAGCGCGACAGCTGCAGGAGGCGCTCTCCCTCTCTTTGTCCGGGGAAGATGGAGACACAGAGGATGAGGAGCGGGAGATCGATCTTCGGGAAGGCGTGGTGGTGCGGATGCGTTTTGATCCGCCGTCTGCCTTGGAGCAGAAGAAGCTCTATTACCCTGGCCCTGTACCGGAGCAAAGCCCCGATCCGAAGATATTGGCGGAGACATTGCAGGAAGCATTGGGAGAAGAAGGGCCCCGCCCCAGCGCCCGCCTGAGCTTCTCCTGGGAAACAAAAGCGGAAGAGCCGGAAATAAGCGAAGCGGAAATAAGCGCAGCAGAGATAAACGAAAAGAAAACAGGAGAAGAAATAAACGAAGCAGCCCCGTTACCGGCTGCCCCTCCACAGGAGCTGGCAGATGAGATCTCTATCTTAGCGGAGGAAGCGGCTTCAAATAAGGCCCTGCCGGAAGAAGAAATAGAGGATTCCCGGATGGACAGCAGCCCTCCGGCCTCAGAAGAACAGAAAGAAGAGATCGCTTCTCCTGCGGAAGAAGTGCCGGAGCAGGGGGATCAGGCGGCGCCGCTTGCGCCCCCGCGGGAGCGGCAGGAAACAGAAAGGACAGCACCGGAGGAAAAAAGCGCCTGTCCGCTTGCTGAAGCGGAGCAGAGGAGGGCCTCACAGAATGAAGTGCATCGCCCGGAGACGCCTTCTGAAAGCAGAGAGCTGCCTGCGCCGCCGACCCCGGCTTCCGGAAAGGAGCAAAGGGAATCCCCTTCTGAAGAGGCGGCTTCTCCTCAGATGGAGCCGCCCCGGGTGGAGGCTGATCAGCTGGCAATGACGGAGGCTCTGAATACGGCTTTGGAGCCGGAGCTGCTTCCCCCGGCTGAAAAACGCAGCCGCCGCCGAAGGGCAGTGGGCCTTCCCCGGCTGCATATTGATGCGAAGGACAATACAGTGGAAATCTCGGCCTTTAATCTGCAGATCAAGCTTTAAAGGGCTGCCCCGGCGTTTTTATGGACGTGCGGGGCAGTTTTTCTTTTTCTTTCGATTCTGCGCTTGACGAAGGATGTTATAATATGTATAATATACAAAAAATATCTTTAAGTTGGTACCGCGATACCGACAAGAATCCTATACTGCTGCCGGTTTTTGGGGGCCGGCGAATGCGTCTTGTCCTGCGGGCAGGGCGTTTTTTTGTGAAAAGGAGAATGGAATGGAATTCCGCAGCAACTTGATGCAGGAGAAGGAGATCAGCAATGCCCTAAAGCGCATCTCTTTTCAGATTATCGAGCAGAATCACGGTGTGGAAGAGCTGACCCTTCTGGGGATCCGCAGCAGGGGTGTTCCCCTGGCCCAGCGGATTGCCGCGAATATTCGGAGCATAGAAACTGTGGATGTTCCCGTCGGCGAGCTGGATATCACCTTTTACCGGGATGATCTGACCACCATCAGCCCTGACCCTGTGGTCAATGAGACGCAGGTTCCTTTTGATCTGACCGGGAAGCGGGTCGTTCTGGTGGATGATGTGCTGCATACCGGGCGGACAGTCCGGGCGGCGATGGACGCCATTATGGATTTGGGGCGGCCGGCCTGCATCCAGCTGGCGGTTTTGGTGGATCGCGGCCACAGGGAGCTGCCGATCCGCGCTAATTTTGTAGGAAAGAATGTGCCGACCTCTGGGCGGGAATTTATCTCCGTCCAGCTGGAAGAAATCGATAAGCAGAACAGTGTGGATCTGTATCTGAAAGACTAAGGTAGGGTAGTAATAAGGTTTTCATGGTCTTATTTTATAACTTATTGATTTTAAAAGGAGGATTCTATGGCTACGAAAAAAGAAAAGTCCCAGGTTGGGGCCGCGCTGGGAACGGAAGGGATCTATGATGCCCGAACCCTGGGCACCGGGAAAATGCTGGTATTGGGCTTCCAGCACATGTTCGCCATGTTTGGCGCCACAGTTCTGGTTCCGGTCCTTACCGGCCTGTCTGTTTCCACCACGCTGTTATTTGCCGGCATCGGCACGCTGCTGTTCCATCTGCTGACAAAGGGTAAGGTGCCCGTATTCCTGGGTTCCTCCTTTGCCTTTTTGGCTGCTTACTTTGCTTTCCCCAATGACGGTGTTACCAATCTGCTGCCCTACGCCTGCTTTGGTGTAGCCTGCTCTTCGATTCTTTATCTGATTCTGGCCGGCCTGATCAAGAGCTTCGGCGTAAAACGCGTCATGCGCTTTTTCCCGCCTGTGGTTACCGGCCCCATCATCATCTGCATCGGCCTCTGCTTCTGCGGCAGCGCCCTGCAGAACTGCAATGACAACTGGTGGCTGGCTCTGGTTGCCCTGGCTGTGATCATTGTCTTCAATATCTGGGGCAAGGGCATGAGCAAGATCATCCCCGTTCTGCTGGGTGTGGTCGTTTCTTATGTAGTCGCTGCCGTCACCGGCAATGTGGATTTCACCGCTGTGAAGGAAGCGGCCTGGGTTGGCCTGCCCTCCATGGAGAACTCCCTCTTCACCCTTTTTGGTGATGCGGATCCCAGCCTGCTGATAGCTGCCGCCATCACCATCGTTCCCATTGCTCTGGCAACCATGACAGAACATATCGGCGATATCTGCGCCATCAGCTCTACCTGCGGCCGGAATTATCTGGAAGAGCCCGGTCTGCACCGCACCCTTTTGGGTGATGGTCTGGCCACCCTGCTGGCTTCCCTTTTCGGCGCTCCTGCCAACACTACCTACGGCGAAAATACCGGCGTTCTGAACCTGACCAAGGTTTATGACCCCCGCGTGATCCGCCTGGCTGCGATCATCGCCGTCATCCTGTCCTTCTGCCCCAAATTCAGCGAGCTGGTTCATGCCATGCCCGTAGCCACCCTGGGCGGCGTCAGCATTATCCTTTACGGTATGATTTCTGCTGTGGGCGTTCGCAATGTGGTTGAAAATCAGGTAGATTTCACCAAGAGCCGCAATCTGATCATCGCTGCTCTGATCCTGGTTTTGTCTGTCGGCATTAAATATGGTCTGGAAGCAGGAGCCATCGTCTTTACCATCGGCGAAGTTACCATCAGCCTGTCCGGTCTGGCTACCGGTGCTCTGGTGGGTGTCATTCTCAATGCCATCCTGCCCGGTAAGGATTATGAATTCGGCAAACATGAAGATGGTATGAAATCCGTCAATTTCCAGGTCGGCAGAAGAGACTAAGCATGATCTGAAGGAAGAGAAAAAGGGAGCCAGGCGCAAAGCCTGGCTCCCTTTTCTGTATGCGAAGCCGGGCCTTCCCGGAAGCCCCGGAAACAAAGTGCTGCCAACTGCAGACGGAGGATCGGTTCACAGAATAATTTTTGACATAAAGATGAAAATTGGGCGATTATTTTTATGTTTTGTTTTTTTGTTTCCTGTGAAAACTTGCGAAGGTTAAGAAGAATTGCTATACTATACTTTAGCAGGAAGGTATAGCTTTCTGCTCAGAGCGGTTTTATCTGCAGGGAATATCCTGCTTTGACAAGCCGCATTTGCAAGGATTTGTTCATGGGGATAGAAATATGAATTGGCAATCCAAAGAAAAAGTTTTACATATACAGATGCTGGACGAATTTGTTTTGTCCTCTGATTGCTGCAGCATCAGTGACAGTGAGAATCGATCCCGCAAGGTCTGGTCCCTGCTGGCTTATCTGGTTCACTTCCGTGGCCGTGTGGTAAGCAGCACGGAATTGATAAAGCTTCTCTGGGATGAGGATTCCTTCAGCATCAAACGGGGAAATGCCCTGAAGGCCATCCTGCACCGGGCCAGAGCATCTCTGGCTGAATTAAAAGAGCATTTCGGGCAGGAGCTGATCCTTCGGCAAAAGGAGGGCTATGTCTGGAATCCGGATATTCCCTGCATCGTGGATGTGGATCAGCTGCTGGAGGCCTGTGAAAGGGGAGATGCTGCTCTGCAGCCGGAGCAACGCCGGGCGCAGTATCTTCGGGCAGTGCAGCTGTATAAAGGTACTTTTTTGGCGAAGCTCTCTGCGGAGGGCTGGGTGCTGGAGGCCGGAGCGCAGTATCGGGAAGAATATTCCCGGGCTCTGCGGGAGCTGCTTCTGATGCTGAGCCAGGAGGAGGAGCACCGGCTGATTGTCTCCATCTGCACAAAAGGCCTGGAGCTGGATCCTTATGATGAGAATTTGTATTTTTACCTGATCAAGGCATTGGTGGATATGGGGAAACAGCCCGCTGCCATGGAGTGCTACGAAAAGATGATCAATCTTTTCTTTTCGGAATTCGGCCGCAAGCCTTCCGCCCGTCTGCAGGCCTTGTATCGGCAGATCGTAAAGACTTCAAATGCTATGGAGACGGATCTGAGTCTGATCAAAGAACAGCTGCGGGAGGGTTCCGCCCATAGCGGCGCCTTTTTCTGCGAATATGAGTTTTTTAAGGATATTTATCGGATCCAGGTACGCTCTCTTGCCCGGAGCCGTGCGGAGACCTATCTGGGGCTGCTGACAGCGGTGGATCTCCACGGAGACGCATTGCCGCAGCAGCGCCTGAACTTTTGCATGGAGCGCCTGCGGAAGCTGATCCATCAGTGCCTGCGCCGGGGAGATGTCTTTGCGCGCTACAGCCCCTCGCAATACATCATCATGCTGCCTTGTGCCAATTATGCGAACAGCTGCAAAGTGATGGAGCGGGTCATTAAGCGTTTTCAGCGGGAAAATCCAAATTCCCCGGCTATACTGCATTATTCCGTGCAGCCTTTGGAGCCGGAGGGGTAAAAACAGGAGGCATATATGCGGAAACAGATCAGTAACTGCGAAAGCTGCAGCAATTTTTGCTATGATGATGAATACGATGAATATTTCTGCCAGGTCGGGCTGGATCAGGATGAAATGGGGAAATTCCTCCTGGGCTGCTTTGCGGATTGCCCCTATTATATGTTCAATGATGAGTACGCCCTGGCACGTAAACAATAGCTGAAAGGCGAAGGAGGTCTAGGATGCGGCTGCTGCATACAGGCGACCTGCATATCGGGAAGCGCCTTCATGAAGTCTCCCTTCTGGAAGATCAGCAATTTATTTTGCAGGAAATACGCCGGCTGGCCCGGGCGCATCAGGTGGATGCCCTGGTGATCGCCGGCGATGTTTATGATAAGACCCTGCCGCCGGCAGAGGCAGTCAGTGTGCTGGATGCGTTTTTTACGGACATGTGGCGGGATGGCATTCCGGTGCTGCTGGTCAGCGGGAATCATGATTCTCCGGAGCGGCTGGGCTTTGCCTCCCGTTTGCTGACTCATGGCGGTCTGCATATCGCCACAGAGCTGAAGGCAGACCCGCAGCCCTGGAGCTTTTCGGATGGCAAAAGCCGGGTGCAGATCTGGCCTTTGCCCTTTGTGCGGCCGGCCTCTGCCCGGGCCGCTCTGGGGGACGAAAGCCTGCTCAGCTATGAGCAGGCTGTTCGCGCTATGCTGGCCCGGATGCAGCAGGATGCGGATTGCTGTCAGGTTCTGCTGGCACATCAGTTTGTGGTTTCCGGCAGCACAGAGCCGGAACGCTGTGATTCCGAGCAGCTTTCTATCGGCGGCGTGGATCAGGTGGATGTTTCCGCCTTTTCCTCGTTCGATTATGTAGCTTTGGGGCATCTGCACGGCCCGCAGCAGGTGGGACGACCCACTGTGCGCTATTCGGGTTCTCCCTTGCAATACTCTTTTTCGGAGCTGAATCATCATAAGTCCGCTGTTTTGGTGGAGCTGGGCCCGGGGCATCAGGTGAAATGGGAATTGCTGCCCCTGCAGCCCCTGCGCCGCTTGCGGCAGATCCGCGGCCCTCTGCAGCAGCTGATTTCCCCGGAAGTGGTGTCGGCTGCTTCCGCAGAGGATTACATCCGGGCCATTCTGACGGATGAAGAGGATCTGCTTCACCCCATGGATCAGCTGCGGCGGGTCTACCCCCATATCATGCAGATGCTATTTGAAAACAGCCGCAGTGGTCCGGGCTTGCAGGCAGACAGCAGTCCTGCGCAGCCGGAAAAGGATCCTCTTACGCATTTTTGTGATTTTTATCTGCAGCAGCAGGGCGTGGAGGCCAGTGAGGAAAAGAGAAACCTGGTGCGTAAGCTTTTGGCGCAGATCGGGGAGGAGCGGCTATGAGACCTTTAAAACTGAGTTTGAGCGCTTTTGGCCCCTATGCGGCCCGGGAGGAAGTGGATTTCAGCCGTTGGGAAGAGGGCGGTCTGCTGCTGATCACCGGGGATACCGGCGCGGGAAAGACTACGATTTTTGATGCGATCAGCTTTGCGCTGTATGGGGAGCCCAGTGGAGAGCAGCGGGCCCCGCGTATGCTGCGCTCGGATTTTGCTGCCCCGGAAACCCCGACCTATGTGCGGCTGGAATTCTCCTACGCCGGGAAGCGCTATCAGATCGAGCGGAACCCGGAATACAGCCGCCCCCGTCTCCGGGGTAAGGGCGGGGAGACCAAACAGGCAGCGGGCGCTACGCTCACGCTGCCCGATGGCTCTGTGCTGAGCGGCCTCAGTGAGGTGAATCGGCGCATGGAAGAGATCCTGGGTCTGAACCGGGCCCAGTTTTCCCAGCTGGCTATGATCGCCCAGGGGGAATTCCGTAAGCTTTTGCTGGCAAAGACAGAGGATCGCAGCGCTATTTTCAGCCGTATTTTTGATACCGGCATTTATGGTGATCTGCAGAAAAAATTAAAAGAACAAGCTGCCGCTGCAGAGCGGGATTATGATGATTTGAACAAAAGCCTGCTTCAATACATTTCCGCTGTGGAATGCCCGGAGGAAGAGCAGGAGCTGGCTCAGGCTTTGGCAGAGCCCGATCTTTTTCAAATGGAGCCCCTGCTGGGCTTGCTGGAGGGTGCCCTTTCCCGGGATGCGGAGCAGTCTGCTGTGCTGGCCCGGCGTATCCTGGAGCAGGAGGCGCTTCTGGAAGCACAAACCGCCCGTATTACAGAAGGGGAGAACCTGACCCGGCAGTGGCAGGCTTATGGGCAGACCCTGCAGAAAGAGGCTGATCTGAAGGAAAGAGAAGCAGAGTTCCTTTCTTTCCGGGAAGAGCTGCATCAGGCAGAGCTGGCTGCCGCTCTGGAGCAGGAGGAGGCCCTCTGGAAGCAGCAGCTTCGGAGCTGCCAGAGCCTGGAGCAGCAGCTGGAAGAAAATAAAGCGGAAGCGGAAAAGCAGGAGCAAAAACGGCAGGAGCTGGGAGATCGTTTCCGCAAGGCTCAGGAAGCGGAAGGACAGCGGGAGGAGCTGCGTCTGCAGATCCGCCGTCTGGAGGAGGAAGCCCCTCGTTATGCGCTTCTTGAAAAGCTGGAATTGGAGCAAAAGGAAAGCGCAGCACAGCAGGAGGCGGCAAAAGAGGCCCTCCAAAATATGCGGAAGCAATCGGAGCAGCTTCGGAGAGAGCAGAGAGAGAAGATTCAGCGCCTGCTGTCCCTGGCAAAGGCCGCAGAGCATTTTCTGAGAGAGGATCCCTCCTTCCCGGAATCGTCTTTGCCGGGAGAAAGCATTTCTGCCCTTTTGAAGGAAGGTATTGACGGGGCGGAGGCGGCGGAATTTTTGACCGCAGCTCTGACCCGGCTTCAGCAGGCCGCGGACCGGGCTTTGCGGCAGCGGGAGTCAGCTCAGAGCCAAGTGGATGAGCTGGAAAGGCTGAAACTGGCTTTGTCGGAGCATGCTGATCTGCAGCAGACCTTTTCCCGGCAGCAGCAGGCGGCGGAGCAGACCCTCTCTGCCTATGAAAAAAGCCGCGCCATTCATGGGCAGCTTTATCTGCTCTTTATGCGGAATCAGGCCGGTTTGATGGCAGCGGAGCTGCAGGAGCAGCAGGCCTGCCCGGTCTGCGGCTCTCTGGAGCATCCCCATCCGGCTCAGCTGAGCCATGACGCGCCTTCTGCTACCCAGCTTGAGCAGGCACAAAAGCGGATGGAGGCAGATCGGCAGAGCAGTGAGGATGCGGTTTCTCTGGCAAGAATTTCCGGAAGCCGTCTGGAAGAGCAGCAGCGGCTTCTGCTGGAGCAAGCTGCGCCCTGGTTCCCCCGGGGGGATTTGGCAGAGCTGCAGGAGCAGCTTCCACAGCTGCAGCAGGGGCTTTCTGCGCTTCTCTACGGAAGGGAAGAGGAGGAGCAACGCCGGAAGCGGGCCCAGGAGGAAGGACAGAGCCTGCTGAAAGAGGTGCAGGCTCAGGGGAATCGGCTGGAGCAGGTAAAAAAAGAAGAGGATGAACAGCAGGAAGTGGAGACTGCCGCCCGGAATCGATCTCAGGCTTTGCAGACCCGTTTGGATGATCTTTGCGGGCAGCTGCTTTTTTCCGGGCGAAAGGATGCAGAGGCTGCTTTGCTGGCACTCCGAAGCAAGTTGGAACGCTGGAATCAGGCCTATGAAGAGACGGAGCGGGGTTTCCGTGCTGCAGAAGCCGCTGCCCAATCCGCAGCAGCCAAAGCCGCGCAGCTCAGTGAACAGCTGAAACAAGCGCAGACGGATGCACAGCTGGCAGAAGCCACACTTCGGGCAGGGGCAGCCGATCGTATGGGAAGCTGGGAGGCCTATTGCCTGGCCATCCGCAGTGAGGAAGCGCGGCAGACTCTGCGGGAAAAGATTTCCCTCCATGAGCAGGAAAGAATCGCTTTGTCAGCGGAAAAACGCAGTCTGGAACAGAGCATTCAGGGGCAGGAGGCTCCGGATCTGGATGCACTCCGGGAAGAGCAGGCCAAGCAAAGAGCAGCTCGGGACGCTCTGCAGCAGGAGCAGAACCGTCTGCTTTCCCGGGTGGATCGGAATGAGCTTTCCAGGAAGCGCATCGGGGAAACGCTGCAAAAGCAGCAGAAGGCCGGGGCGCAGTATGCCATGCTGCGGGATCTCTCCGATACGGTGAATGGTAACCTGAAAGGGAAGCAGAAGCTCTCTCTGGAACGCTATATTCAGGGCGCTTATTTTGACCGGGTGCTGGAAAAGGCCAATCAGCGCCTTTCCCGGATGAGCGAGGGCCGCTTTCATTTGCGGCGAAGGATGGAAAGCGGCCTGGTCTCTCAGACCGGCCTGGATCTGGATGTTTATGATGGGAATACCCGCAGCCAGAGGGATGCCCGCACCATGAGCGGCGGTGAATCCTTTCTTGCCTCTCTGGCGCTGGCTCTGGGTATGGCAGATGTGGTTCAGGCTCATGCCGGTGGTGTGCAGCTGGATTCCATGTTCATCGA
>JAFSHU010000076.1 GCA_017440145.1 Bacillota bacterium | reverse complement strand
CTGCTGCGGCGCGTACTCCATGCCGGGTGCAGGCGCGTAAGCCTGCTGCGGCGCGTACTCCATGCCGGGTGCAGGCGCGTAAGCCTGCTGCGGCACATAGTCCATGCCCGGTGCAGGCGCGTAGGGCTGCTGGGCTGCGTACTCCATGCCGGGTGCAGGCGCGTAAGGCTGCTGGGCTGCCTGCTGGGCGGCAGCTTCAGCCGTTTCTGTCTCTTTTGTCTCTTCTTCTGTCAGGGGCTTCCCACATTTTTTGCAGACCATGGCCTTCGCCTTGTTCTTTGCCTTGCAGTGGGGGCATTTTTTCCCTCTGCCAAAGAGAGAGGTGAGAAGGAAGAGCGCCAGCAGCAAAAAGACGATCCACCAGAGGACGCAAAGTCCCCCGGGCTTGTCACACATATGGCACCAGTTGCAGGCTGCATCGCTCACGATCTCCAGCCCCTCCGGCGGCTCCGGCAGGATCTTCTGGAGAAAATCAATGAAGGAATCGAATATCTGGGACATAGTACCTCCTAACACATTCAGGCGAGCCGAAGGTTCATCGGAGATGGGGATAGATACTTAATTATAACAAAATCTGTAAAGGAATACAAGCTCTTTGTGAGTTTTAAAAAAATATTCCCCGGCAAGCGCTGCAAGCCCGCCGGAGGAAGGTGCCTGATACCAGCGCCCCGGAGCGCATCCTGGAGGAGCTGGCCCGCATCACCGGGGGATAAATGCTGCTTTTTAGAAGCAAAATCCCCACTTTTTTTAGAAAAAAGTGGGTCAAAAAACACTTCCTCCTAGCTTGCTGCTCCTGAATGAGGAGTGCAATCCAAACGTTAAAAGTTTCTTGCTTCTTCTTTTCAAAGAAGAAGGGCTTACTTGCTTTTTAGAAGCAAAATCCTCTCTTTTTTTAGAAAAAAGTGGGTCAAAAAACACTTCCTCCTGGCTTGCTGCTCCTGAATGAGGAGTGCAATGCAAACGTTAAAAGTGTCTTGCTTCTTCTTTTCAAAGAAGAAGGGCTTACTTGCTTTTTAAGAGCAAAATCCCCACTTTTTTAGAAAAAGGTGGGCCAAAAAACACTTATTTTTGGGCTGCGATTCTCATCAGGGAGCAGCAAAAGAAGAGGCGGCCGCAGCCACCTCTTCTGTGTGTATTCGCGTATGTATTCTGCTATCGCAGCTGCTTTTTCTCCCGGAGAACAGCCTGCATAAAGCGGGGGATGGCCAGGTAGCGCCGCCAGCGTTTGGGGTCAGAAAGCAAACGCCACAGCCATTCCAGCCGCAGCTTTTGCCAGAGCCGGGGGGCGCGTTTCACCGTTCCGGCCAGCACATCAAAGCTGCCGCCCACGCCGATGCTCACCCGGCAGCCCAGCTCTTTTCGGTGCTGATAGAGCCAATGCTCCTGAAAGGGCATGCCCAGCGCAGCGAAGAGAATATCCGCTTCTGTCCGGCGGATGGCCTCGATCACCGCTTCCTCCCGATCCCGGAAATAGCCGTTTTCCATGCCGGCGATCTGCAGCCCCGGGTAACGGCAGCAAAGCTCTGCTGCGGCCTGCTCCGCGATGCCCGGCTTCGCCCCCAGCAGATAGACCTTCCAGCCCTTTTTCGCTGCCTGCTCTGCCAGCTTTTCCAGCAGATCAATGCCGGTGACCCGTTCCTTCAGGGGCTTGCCCAGCTTTTCCGCAGCCCAGAGGATGCCTGTCCCGTCCGCTGTGACCAGGGCGGCCTGCTCCGCGATCCGCTGCAGCTCCGGGTCAGCCTTTGCCAGCATGACCCCCTCCGGGTTGATGGTGACCACCTGGGCCGCTTCCTTCTGCCCGGGCTGCTCCAGAAGCTTCGTCAGCCGCGCCAGCGCAGCCTGCATATCGTATTCATCTACCCGTATGCCCAGAATTCGCATGGGGGACCTCCTCTGTTGTGTATCAAAGTGATTTTTCTGCAGATCAAAAGGCGGGTAACTCCCTTCTTCTTTGAAGAAGCAAGAAACTTTTAATATTTGGGCTGTGCTTGAATCAACGCACTTCAGTCCGATTCAGCAAAAAAGAGCCGGGATACGCCCGTATTCCGGCTCTTTGGCTTTGTCTCTGTTTTATGCTGCGTCCGGGTCGGGAATATCCCAGACATTTTCCCCATTGCTCACGCCGGGCTCGCCGTTATCCGGCTCCTGAACGCCGGGGTCGATCAGACCGGGGTCCACATAGCCCGGATCTTCATAGCCCGGGTCGATGTAGCCGGGATCCTCATAACCGGGGTCATAATAACCCGGATCCTCATAGCCGGGGTCGATCAGGCCGGGGTCGGTG
Organism: Bacillota bacterium; assembly: GCA_017440145.1. Lineage (GTDB taxonomy): Bacteria > Bacillota > Dehalobacteriia > UBA4068 > UBA4068 > RGIG3155. The sequence goes on along the minus strand of JAFSHU010000076.1, from coordinate 14,557 downwards.
ATGCCCGGGTCGATATAGCCCGGGTCACCCATGCTGGGGTCATAGTTCGGATCCATGGCGTTGGGGTCGCCCACCTCGGGGATGGTCTCCGGATCGTTCTCCGTGGGCTCCGTCTCTGTGCTGGGGATGCTGTAGCGGGCCTGGCCGCCGTCATCCACGATGTTCGGGCTGAATTCCAGCTCGCCGCCGGTGATCTCGGTGAGCAGATTGATGAACTGCGTCTCCTGAATGAAGACAAAGCTGATCCACAGGCCGCCGTAGGGCATCCATTTGGCCTCGCAGGGGATGGTGTGCATGTTCAGCTTGGTCATATCCATCTGGATCATATAGGTGGCCATATCCACCAGATCGCTGAGCTTCATATCGGTGCTGATGTTATCCGTGCCGATCCTGATCAGCTCCGGCACCTTGGTCAGGTTTTCCAGCTTGAGCATCTGATCCGCCAGCTGCTTGATGAAATACTGCTGGTGCTCAATGCGGCCCAGGTCACCGTTGACATAGCCGCGGTAGCGGACGAAGCCCAGGGCCTGCTCGCCGGTGAGCGTGATGGGGCCGGGCTGCAGATCGATGTTTTCGGAGGGCTTATACATGCGCTGATCCACTTCCACATCCACGCCGCCGATGGCATCGATGCATTCCACAAAGCCCTGGAAATCCACGATCACATAATTATCGATGGCAATGCCGGTCAGGTACTCCACGGTTTCCTTGGTCCGCTCGATGCCGCCGCCGTTGCTGTAGGCCGCGTTGATCTTATCCTTGCCGTAGCCGGGGATCTGCACATAGGTATCCCGGGGGATGGAAAGCACATCCACGGTTTTGTCATCCATATCCATGAAAACCAGCATCATGGTATCGGTCAGGCCCACGTTGTGGCTGCCCCGGTTGTCGCAGCCCACCACCAGGATGACCTTGCTGCCGCTGAGCTCCACGGCCTGCTCCTCTTCCTCCTGCACCTGCTCCAGATCCTCTGCGCTGAATTTGATGAGCTCATCATAGCTGGGCTGCTGGCTGGCTACTGCGGTAAAGCCCATCAGAAAGCACCAGGACACCACAAAAAGCAGCATCAGGCAATAGATGATGCGCCGCTCCGGGCTCAGGGCGGTGAACCAGGAATGCTTGTCGTGGACGGTGCTCATATCCTTATCCCAAAATTCTTTGTCGCTCATATGCTGTACCTCATTTGGTAATTTGCTGGTAATTTGCTAAGTTTTGCAGCGGGGAAGCTCACCGCGGAAAGAAAAGCTTGTTTCCTGCTTGGACGAAAGCGGGGCAACTTTGGTTCGTTTTAGAAAAGCAGCTATCTCTTAATATAAACAATTTCCGTTGCGCCGTCTCGGGGGGACCAATCCAGCTCACAGCCAAAGGCCTCCCCCACGAAGCGCACATGCACCAGAGTGCGTCCCTGGCTGTGGGCGCTGTCGATCACCGGCGGGTAATCCATGGTATAGGGCTGGCCGTTGATGCTGGCGGCAGTGCTGCCCACGGTCAGCAGCATTTCCGTATCATTGTCATAAAAGCAGATCTGCTTCGTTTCCGGGATCCATTCCACCTGGATCTGCAGGGATTCCGCCACAAAGCGGATGGGAACCAGGGTGTAGCCGCTGCTGGCGATGCGGGGCGCGGCATCCAGCGTTTTGCTTTCCCCGTTCACCTTTGCTGTGGTTTTCCCGATATAAAGCTCAATATCCACTTCACCCTGGCCGGAAAAGGCACGAATTTTTTCCTCCAGCCGGGCGATCCGCTCTTCCAGCCGGCTGAAAGCCTCATCCAGACGCTGCTCCACCCAGGATTGGCTCACCAGCGGGTTGGAAAGCTCCCCGGCCAGCGCCGGGCGGCCCTGCAGCAGGAAAAGACCGGGCAGGCAGAGGCAAAGCAGCAAAGAAAAGAAAATTTTTGGCAAACGGCCCATAAGAAGGCTCCTTGAAGGCCCCGGCTTTCCGAAAAACGGATCGGGAAGGGCGTTTCCGCATTCCCCATTTCCCGTTCACAACAAGAAGGAAAAAGCCTGCCAAAGCTTGCGAACAAAGCAAAGGCTTTGCAGAAAGCAGGGCATAATTATAGATATTCAAAATTATATTCGACAGCACAAAGCACATTCCTGCAAAAGCTTTTCCCTGCAAAGCGCATATGCAGCCATGCAAAGCTTATGCAGGCTGCTGTAGTGCAGCTTTTCCTGCGGCTTTTCTTTTATACACAAAAAGTTCAGATGAAGGCCGCTTTTGCATGGACTTTGTTCCGGGGAAATGCTATAATAAAAATAGTATTTCTTTTCGCATTTAGCAGGCAGAACGCAGTCTTTTCCGGCAGAACGGCGGGAAAAAGAGGCTTTTTGCGGCGTTCTGCATAAAATATCAGCAAAATCGCTTTCGGAGGATTGGGAAATGTCTAAAGGCAGAATCGTGATTGCCCTGGGCGGAAATGCCCTGGAGAAAAAGGGCATGCCCGCCACGGCGGAAGCCCAGTTTGAGGTAGTGCGGGAAACCTGCCGCCACCTGGCGCGGATCGAAAAATCCGGCTGGGATATGGCCATCGTCCACGGGAACGGCCCTCAGGTGGGGCGGCTGCTGCTGGCCTCGGAAACAGCCAAGCACGTCACCCCGGTGCTGCCCTTTGATGTCTGCGGCGCCATGAGCCAGGGCTATATCGGCTACCACATCCAGCTGGCCATGAAGGAAGCACTGAAGGAGATCGGTAAGGGCTATATTCCCGTGACCACCCTGGTGACCCAGGTGATCGTGGATTCCGGCGATCCGGGCTTCCGCAAGCCCAGCAAGCCCATTGGCCCCTTCTATTCAAAGGAAGAGGCGGAGCAGCTCACGGCAGAGCGGGGCTACAGCATGCAGGAGGATCCCGCAGGCCGGGGCTGGCGGCGGGTGGTGGCCTCCCCGGAGCCCAAGCGCATCGTGGAGCGGGATACCATCAAACGCCTCTGGGACAGCACCATCCTCATCGCCTGCGGCGGCGGGGGCATCCCCACCATCATCAATGACAAGGGTGAGCTGCAGGGGGTGGATGCGGTCATCGATAAGGATTTCGCCGCAGAGCTGCTGGCAGAGGAGGTGGAGGCCGACCTGCTGATGATCCTCACAGAGGTGGAAAAGGTCTCCCTGCATTTCAATACCCCCCAGCAGCAGGATCTGAGCTGCATGAGCGTGGAGGAAGCCTGGCAGTATATTAAGGAAGGGCATTTTGCCCCCGGCTCCATGCTGCCCAAGGTCAGCGCCGGTGTGAAATTCGTCAATTCCGGCCCCGGGCGGAAGGCCATCATCACCTCTCTGGATAAGGCTCTGGACGCCCTGGAGGGGCGCACCGGCACGGTCATCCAGGCCTGATCTGTCTGCTTTGGCAAAATTTGCCCCGGCTCGGATAAATTTTTATTGTATCTTTGGGCAGGCTGGTATATAATACGACAGTATTCCTGCTGCATTTTGCAGCCCATCCCCTTCTTGCGAGGAATTTATGAAGATCGCAGTTTACGCAGGGACCTTTGACCCCATCACAGAGGGGCATCTGGACATTGCCTCCCGTGCATCCCACCTCTTCGACCAGGTGATTTTTGCTGTGGCGGAGGACAATTACAAAAATACCCTCTTCAATATCGAGGAACGCTGCTCCCTGGCCCGGGAAGCGGTGGCGGATTACCCAAATATCATCGTGGAGCCCTTTGCCGGGCTGCTGGTGGATTATTGTCACCGGGTGGGCGCTACCTCCATCATCCGCGGCCTGCGGGCGGTCTCCGATTTCGATAAGGAGCTGCAGATGGCCCTGATGAACCGCAGCCTGAACGGAGGCGTGGATACGGTCTTTCTCATGAGCGATGCCCGTTTCCTTTATATCAGCTCCAGCCTGATCAAGAATACCGCCCAATACGGCGGCGATGTGGAAAAAATGGTGCCGGCCTGTGTTTTTCGGGCGCTGCAGGGGAAATTTCCTGCCCTGGCTGCCCGAAAAGCAGAATTCCGGCAGAAATAAATGCTGCTTGCGCTTGACATTTGCTTTGCTTACCGCTATAATATTTCGGGAACGGTTGACGATATGATATTAGATTTCAGCAAAATCAAACTTATCCCCGGCGGCAAACTGGAATTCCAATTCGAAGAGGAATTGGATCCGGCTGCTTATGGTTTTGGCGAATACGCCCTGACCAAGCCTGTTTCCTGCCAGGGGAAGGCTCAGCACGCAGAGGGCTCTTTTCGCGTGGAGGGCCGGTATCATAGCACTGCCGAACTTTGCTGCAGCCGCTGCAGCCAGCTGTTCACCAGCCCGGTCTCCGGTGAATTCTCCGTCAGCTTCGTGGCGGGCACCCAGGTGGATTGGGATGGGGAGCAGGATGTATATGAGCTGAACGGCGACCAGGCTGACCTGGGCGCAGTGATCGCCGGGGAGATCTTCTTCTCCCTGCCGATGCAGCCTCTCTGCCGGGAGGATTGCCGGGGACTCTGCCCCCATTGCGGTGCCAATCTCAACGAAACCAGCTGCTCCTGCCGGGATGAGGAGATCGACCCCCGCTGGGAGAAGTTGAAGGATTTATTGAATCAAGACTAGCCGACGGGGCCAGCCGGCCACCGGAGACTACCGGAAAGGAGTGCAATAAGCAATGGGCGTCCCGAAGGGTAAAACTTCCAAGGCCAACAGACGCATGAACAGAGCGGCCCGTTATACCATCGATGGTCCGGCTCTGGCTGTATGCCCCCAGTGCCATGCCTTGAAACAGCCTCACCATGCGTGCCCGGAATGCGGCTATTATAAAGGCCGTCCGGTCGTGGTGAAGAAAGCTAAGGCTGAATAAGCAAACGAACTGAGAAAGGCCCTCAATGCTCACATTGCGGGCTTTTTTTATTGTGTAAGTCCCAATTCGACTTTGCGTTCCCTGGCAAACAGCGCAGCAAAGGCTCCCTTGTGCAAGGGGGGCTGTCAGCCGTGCGGGACTGAGGGCTTGAAAGCCACGAAGGCGTAAGGCTTTCAGGTAAAATGGGGAACGATCCCTCCGTCAAGGTTTCCGCTGCTGCGGAAAGCCTTTTCGCGCCTCCCTTTGGACAAGGGAGGCTTTCTCCGGGAACACAAAAGGAAACAGGGATTTGTGGCAGGCTTCCTTTCGGCCTGCCGAAGAAAAAGCCGAAACGATCTGCCAAAACAAAGGCGAATCACAAAGGCGAACAAAGAAGAAGGAGTTTTTTGCATGAGAATAGCGATCGACCTGCTGGGCGGGGACAATGCGCCTGCCGTTACCCTGGCTGCTTTGGAGGAGCTGGTGAAGCTGCACCCGGAATGGGAATACCTGGCTGTGGGCCGGGAGGAAGAGCTGGCCCGCCTGCCGAAGGCCCCCCAGATCGAGCCGGTGCTCTGCGGCTCCATGATGGCCATGGATGAGGATGTGCGGAATCTGATCCGGAAAAAGGACAGCTCCATCTGGGTTGCCACCGAGCTGGTGAAGCAGGGCCGGGCAGATGCCATCATTTCCGCGGGCAGCACCGGTGCGCAGATGACCGCCGCCACCCTGCTGCTGGGTCGGGTGAAGGGCGTGCAGCGCCCCGCCATCGGCACTGTCCTGCCGACGCTGCAGGGGGGCCGCCTGATGCTGGATGTGGGCGCGAACCCGGATTGCACGCCGGAGCTGCTGCTGCAGTTTGCCCAGATGGGCGCCACCTATGTCCACTGCGTGCTGGGGATCGAAAATCCCCGGGTGGGTCTGCTGGCCAACGGCACCGAGGATCATAAGGGCAGTGAGCTGACGAAGGCGACCTTTGCCCTGCTGAAGGAAAGCGGTCTGAATTTCCTGGGGAACCGGGAGGGCCGTGATCTGCTGAGCGGGGATTATGACGTAATGGTCTGCGACGGCATGTGCGGGAACATCGCCCTGAAGAGCATGGAAGGGGCCATCGGCGCACTGATGCAGATGCTGAAAACCCAGTTCAGCGCCAATCTCCGGCGGAAGCTGGGTGCGGCTCTGGTCATGAGCGGCATGCGGGAAGTGAAGCATTCCATGGATTATCAGGAATACGGCGGCGCGCCCCTGCTGGGCGTGAACGGGGTCAGCATCATCTGCCACGGCTCCAGCAAGGAGCGGGCGCTGGTGCGTGCCTGTGAGGTGGCTGTGCAGTGCCTGGAAAGCCGCTTCGTGGAGAAGCTGGGCCAGGCTGTGAAATAGCCTTCCTTTCCCTGCGGCGTGCAGCCGCTCTGCGCCCGGTGAGCATAAGCGCGGAGAATTTGCAGCGCGGCCGCAGGAAAAGCCTTTTTGCTGCGGAACATAAGCCGCGGGGGAAGGCGATATACTATAATACAGATGAACGAAACAAGGAGTGTAGCTGCACCATGCCGGAAGAAGAACGACTGCGCGAGCTGTTCATGGAATACCTGGAGCTGGATGAAAGCCTGCTGCTGCCGGAGATGAGCTTTGACGAGCTGGCGGTGGATTCCCTGACGCTCCTGGAGCTTTTGACTGCCATAGAAAATGAATTTGACCTGGAGCTGGATGATGAGGCCTTTGGCGCCTGCAATGATCTGGGTGAAATGAGCGATATGATCCTGGCAAAGATTCGAGGCTGAGCTTATGGAAAAACAAAACACTGCCTATGACCCGGCTGCCCTGGAGCAGCTGGCAGAGAAGCTTTCCTTCCCCCGGGAGGAGCGGGCCCTGCTGCAGCAGGCCCTGACCCACCCTGCCTTTTATGAGGGGCATTCCGGCGGCCGGGGGGATAACCAGCGCCTGGAATTCCTGGGCGATGGGGTGCTGGATATGATCGTGGGCGCCTATCTTTATCAGCGATACCCGGAGGCCCATGAGGGGGATCTCAGCAAGATGCGGGCCTTTATCGTCTGTGAGGCCTCCCTGGGGGAGGCTGCCCTGGAGCTGGGGCTGGAACGCTGCCTGCGCCTGGGCCGGGGTTCCGAGGCAAACGGGGATCGTCTGCGCCCCTCTGTGCTGGGGGATGCCTATGAGGCCGTGGTGGGTGCGGTCTTTATCTGCCAGGGCTTTTCCGCTGCGGAGAAGATGCTGCTGGATCAATTCCGGGAGAGGATGGATCGCCTGCAGCCGGAGGATTATGAGGATAAAAAAAGCCTGCTTCAGGAATTTGTGCAGGCAAAGGTAGCCCACGGGGTCAGCTATAAGCTGCTCTCCCAGAGCGGCCCCTCCCATAAGCCCCGCTTTGTCAGCGCAGCCTTTTGCAATGGCGTGCAGCTGGGGCAGGGGGAAGGCGGCAGCAAAAAAGAGAGTGAAATGGCCGCTGCCGCAGAGGCTCTGTCGGACCGGGAGCGTTGGCTGCCGGAGATTTCCGGGTGATGCCGATGACGGAAAAATTCGATTGGGAGCTGCGGGGCGTATTCCGCACACTGCGCATGGATCCGGAAAAGGCCTTTCGCCGGGATTGGCCCTCCGGGGAAGAGGAGGAAGCTCCCTCCGATCTGGATGCCTTTTACAATGAGCTGCAGTTTCTGCTGGAGGCCGGGGAATACGGCTAGGCAGAGGATTTTCTTTTTCAGCAGCTGGAGGAAGGAGAGCTGGCCTTTCTGGAGATCGGCCTTTCCTTCTATCAGCAGCTGGCAGAGCGAAGCGACGAGGATTTGGCCGCCCATGATTTCTCCCGGGAAGAGGTGGAACAGGGGCTGGCTGATCTTTGCCGGCGATTCGGCCTGCCGCCTGCAGTTGAATAAGCAAAATTCACGCCGTAGCCAAAAAGGGACGGCGTTTTTTTGTGCCCGGATGCTGTGGTGAAGCCGTTCTTCTTTGAAAAGAAGCACCAGGAAACTTCTGAAGGGCTTCGCCGTTTCTTGATGTCAGGCTGCTTCTGATAGGAAGCTGCAGCCCTCTGTCTGTCATTGCGAGGAAGCTTTTGCTGAGAAAATGTGAAATATTTTCCAGCAAAACGGCGTGGCAATCTTACAGGATTCCTGCTTCGCGGGAACCTGTGGGATTCCTGCTTCGCACGCTTTCCCGGCAAAGCCGGGAAACACTTTCAAAAAGGAGCTTCACTCCTTTTTGATTCCCCTGAAATAAATTTTCTTAAAGATCGCCACGTTGCCAAGCCGGGTCAGAGCTTCAGATCCCCTGCTTCAATTCTCAATAAGAGAACCGGGAAGGCCCTGTGCTTTTTTCGCCCTTTTCCGCATAGCCTGTAGGGATGAAATTCCGGAGGCCGGGGGAGGGAGAAGCCATGAGCAAAAGGAAGAAAAGCCGCAAGCACAGCGCCGTCCGGGCGGTCTCTCAGGTTCTGGAGATCCCCCCGGAGGTGGCCTTTGGCAGCCTGCGCCTGAGCCTGCGCGGCCGGGAGCTGCTCACGGCTCTGAATCACCAGGGGGTGATCCTCTACCAGCCGGAGCGGATCGTCTTTCGCTGCAAGGATGGGGCGGTAGCCGTCAGTGGGAAGGAGCTGAGCCTGGCAGAGCTGAGCGATGAGGAGCTGAGCATCTGCGGCTGGATCAATGGCATTGCGCTGCGGGGGGATGAGGATGCGTAGATCAGCGGAGCAATGGCTGAAGGCCGTCATTCAGGTGGAGATCAGGGGGGATGGGGAGCGTTTTCTGCAGGCTGCCGCCCGGGAGGGGCTTGCGCTGCGGCAGGTGCAGAGGGAGGGAGAGCTGCTTCTGGCAGAGCTGCTGGCAGAGGACAGCAGAACCCTTCGGCGGGTGCTGCGCCTTTCCCGCTGCGGCATGCGGATTCGTCGGCGCAGCGGCCTCCCCTTTCTGCTGGCCTTTCTGCGGCGGCGGCCTGTGCTCCCCCTGATGAGCCTGCTGCTGATGGGGGCGCTCTTCCTCTTTTCCTCCCTGATCTTCCGGGTGGAGGTCAGCAGTCTGGAGCCTCTGCCGGAGGCGGATTACCGCCGGGTGCTGGCTCTGGCCGGGGAAAATGGCCTCTGCCCGGGGAGATTCATCTGGCAGGTGGATCTGGAGCATTGCAAACGGCAGATCAGCCTGTCCTTCCCGGAGCTTTTCTTTGTGGAGGTCAGCCGCCGGGGGGTGAATATGGAGATCCGCATCGCCAAAAGGATCGATATCAGCCCGGCCCAGCTGCCCCGAAGCCCCGGGGATGTGGTGGCCGCCTGTGACGGCGTGATCGAGAATGTGCTGGTGCGGAAGGGCACCGCCGCTGTACGCAGCGGGGATACGGTACTGAAGGGTCAGGTGCTGATCTACGGCTGGCAGGGGCTGGAGGGGCCGGTGGCTGCGGATGGCATCGTCACCGCCCGGGTCTGGGCCTCTGCCTATGCGGAATGCCCCACGCTCCACCGGGAGTTGCAGCCCAGCGGCAGGCAGCAGAGTCTGCTCCAGCTGCGGGGGCCTGCCGGGGCGCGGCTCACCCTCTTCGGGCAGGAGGAACCCTATGCCTTCAACGAGAAGCAGCTGCAAAGCAGGACCTTTCCGCCTTGGAGGAATACACAGAGTACCGTCGAAATAATACATGGGGTAGTAGGCGAATTGTGCTGCGTGGAGCAGCAATACAGCTACGAAGAAGCCCTGGACATCGCCACACGGGACGCGGAGCTTTCTGCCCGGGCCCAGCTGGCGGCCAGCTGCGATATCAGCAGCACCAGCATTCTCCGGAGCTGGGCAGAGCCCCTGCAGTTGGAGGAGGATCTGGCCCGGGTGCTGGTGCGGCTGGAGGCGGAATCCCAGATCGGACAATATGTGGAGCATCTTTGGGAAGAGGACCCCCTGCCCGGCGGCCTGCCGCCGGAGGGGGATTGGTAGACCCTGGTTTGATTTTCCCTCTTTCTGGGCATACCAAAGAAGAACAGCACCGCGAAAAAGCCCGCTATGCAAGCCTTCCTCTGCTGCGTGAACGGTAAACCCTTCTCTTCACCCGTTCGATTGAATCGAGCTAAAAAGAACTTTTATCTTTGCCTGCTGCTTCCCATTCCGGGTATCAGCCCAAATGCTGAAGTTCTTTGTCCAACTTTCTTTCAAGAAAGTTGGGGTTTCCCAGAAAAAAGCAGGTAAACCGCCCCTTTTTGAAAAAAGGGGCAGCAAAAACTTTTATCTCTGGCCTGCTGCTTCTCATTCCGGGTATCGCCCCAAAGGCCAAAGTTCTTTGAGCAGGTTTCTTGCAGGAAAGTTGGGGTTTTCACAAACAAAAATAAAAATCCATCGCCGGGCAGGTCTGCAGCTGGCCCGGCCGGGCAGCGGCTCTCCCCTGCCCGCTCAAGGAGGAAACAGATAGATTGACGGAACGTATGATTGAATTCGAAGACAATGGGCTGGCTGCCATGGTCTGCGGCCAGCAGGATCGTTATCTGCGGCAGATCGAGGCCAAGCTGCAAAAGCCCGGCACACCTCTGCAGCTGCTGGCCCGGGGGGATCGCATCTCCGTAAGCGGCCCGGCAGACCAGCAGGAGCAGGCGCTGCGGGTGCTTTCCCACCTGCGGCAGCTGGCAGCCTCCGGGGTGGAGATCACCCCCCTCAGTGTGAATTACGCCCTTTCCCTGCGGGATGCGGAGGATCCGGCTGTGGCGCAGTTGCTGACCCAGACCGTTTTCACCACCGCAAAGGGTCGGGCGGTGAAGCCGAAAAGCTTCGGCCAGTGGCAGTATCTGAATGCCATTGACCGCTTCGATCTGGTATTCGGCATCGGCCCGGCTGGGACGGGGAAAACCTTCCTGGCGGTGCTGAAGGCTGTTGCTGCCCTGAAGCAGCGGCGGGTGGACAGGCTGGTGCTGGTGCGCCCTGCCGTGGAGGCCGGGGAAAAGCTGGGCTTCCTGCCCGGGGATATGCAGGAAAAGGTCAATCCCTACCTGCGCCCGGTCTATGACGCGCTGGATGAGGCCATGGGCGTGGAGCCTGCCCGAAAGGCACTGGAACGGGGCATCATCGAGGTGGCCCCCCTGGCCTATATGCGCGGCCGCACCCTGGACAATGCTTTCATCATCCTGGATGAAGCCCAGAACACCACCCCCCAGCAAATGAAAATGTTCCTCACCCGCATCGGCATGGGCAGCCGGGCAGTGGTCACCGGGGACGCTACCCAGATCGACCTGCCGGAGCGGCAGCTCAGCGGTCTGGTGGATGCGGAGCGCCGCCTGCGCCATGTGGAGGGGCTGCAGTTCTGCTATCTGACCCAGGTGGATGTGGTCCGTCACCCCCTGGTGCAGCGCATCATCAATGCTTATGAGGAAAAGCAGACAGCGGACAGTTGATAATTGATCTGCCGGGAAGCGGACCGGGCAAAGCCCTGGCTCTCCCTTTGGGAGAGCTGGCGGCCGTCAGGCCGTCTGAGAGGGTGTCTGCCGGGAAGCAGACTGAGAGGGCCCAGCTTTTTCAAAAAAGTGAAGATTTATAAAGCTTTTCAAAGCTTTCAGCGTGTTTTATAGAAAGGACAAGCCTATGTTCAGGAAAAACAAAGGGGCAGCCCCCCTCTCCGGGGCAGAAAAGAAGCCCCAGGACGCCAATCTGGCGGTGCGCTCTGTGCGGGTGATCTACCTCATCATCAGCATCGTGGCCATCAGCCTGATCCTCTCCATCCGCCTGGTGCCGGAGCAGCTCAGCCTGGTGGAAGGGGAAATCGCCGGGGAGGATGTTTATTACAACGGAGAAACCACCACCTACGAAAGCGAGGTAGCCACGGAGGAAGCCCGGAATCAGGCGGCCTCTGCGGTGGCGCCGCTTTATGTGATCGACGATACGGTGGAGGAGGCGCTGCTGGGCGAGGTGCGCGGCTATTTCTCCAGCCTTGCCCGTGTGGCTTTGAATTTCGAGGCCTGGGATCCGGCAGCCCATGACGAGCTGCGGCAGAAGATCCCGGGGAATTACACGGATTCTGTGCTCGCCGCCATGCTGGGCATGTCCGCCACGGAGCGCTCCAATCTTTCCGATTCCTTCCAGCAGCTCATCAGCCGGGTGTATTCCGCCGGCGTGCGGGAGGAGGAGGTGGAGCAGGCCCGGCAGGAGATCGCCATCGCCATCGGCAGCTCCACCATCAGCGGGGACAGTGAAGCCTTCCTCAAGGGCATGCTGGAGGGTCTGAAGCTGAGCTACAACGAGGCCTATGACGCGGTGGGCACCGCCGCTGCCGTGGAGGCCGCAAAGGCCGCCGTCCCCATGGTGCAGAAAACCGTGCGGAACGGGGAACGTCTGGTCTACCGGGGTTCCTCTGTGAGCGCCGCCCAGGTGGAGGCTCTGCAGGCCCTGGGGCTCAGCAATGAAAAATCCAGCTTCCTCCCCTTTGCGGGTCTGGCTCTGCTGGTGGCGATGCTGATGTGCCTCTTCTATTTCTACCTGCGTACTTACCGCCGGCATGTCTACCTGAAGCGAAATTCCATCACCCTGCTGGGCGTGGTGATGATCCTCATCCTGCTGCTCTGCAAGCTGATCTCCCTCTTCACGGTGGATGCGGCAAACAGCTCCTCCATGGTGATCGGCTTCCTGCTGCCGGTGGCCTCTGCCTCCATGCTGCTGGCGGTGCTGCTGGATCGGGATACCGCCATCGTGGCCACAGCCATTCTTTCCGTGTTCATCGCCGTCATCATGGACGGGGAAATGGTCTACGCCCTGATGGCGCTGGCCAGCGGCCTCACGGGTGTGATCTGCGCGGCCCGGCTGAATCAGCGCAGCCAGTTCGTTTCTGCCAGCATCTATATCATCCTGGCGAATCTGCTGGTGATCGGCGGCTGGGGCCTGCTCTGGCAGCAGGAAAGCCGCATGATCCTCATTTCTATGGTATTCGGCCTGGTGAACGGCCTGCTCTCCGCCATTCTGGCCATGGGGCTGCTGCCCTTTTTGGAAAGCGGCTTCGGCATCACCACGGTCATTCGCCTGCTGGAGCTCTCCAATTCCAGCCACCCCCTGCTGAAGCAGCTCATCATGGAAGCCCCCGGCACCTATAACCACAGCGTGCTGGTGGGGAATCTGGCAGAGGCCGCCGCAGACGCCATCGGCGCCGATGGCCTGCTGGTGCGTGTGGCTTCGTATTATCCCGATGTGGGCAAGCTGAAGCGCCCCCATTTCTACATCGAAAACCAGCGTCCCGGGGAGAATCCCCACGACAAGCTGCAGCCCACCCTCTCCGCGCTCATCATCACCTCGCATCCCAGCGACAGCGTGAAGATGCTGAAGGAACAGCACTTCCCCCAGGAGATCATCGACATCGTGGAGCAGCACCACGGCGCGGGCGTGCTGAAATATTTCTATCACCGGGCAAAGGAAAACGCCCTGAACCCGGAGGATGTGAAGATCGACGATTACCGCTACAAGGGCCGCCGCCCCCAGACCAAGGAGGCCGCACTGGTGATGCTGGCCGATTCTGTTCAGGCCGCTGTGCAGGCGCTTTCCAGCGGGGATAAGCAGCAGATCGAGAACCGCATCCATGAGGTCATCCAGGGCAAGGTGGACGAGGGCCAGCTCAACGAAGCGCCCCTCACCTTCCGGGATCTGAATACCATCGAGCAGACCTTCCTGACCGTACTCAGCGGCATGCACCATACCCGCATCAGCTACCCCGGGCAGGAGAAAAATACCCCCCAGACGGAGGCGGAAGAACATGAAAATTTACCTGAATCTGCAGCGGGAACGGAAGGCCAGAGCAACTAGCCCCAGCCTTCGCGCGCTGCTGCGAAAAGCAGCCCAGACCGGCCTCAGCCTCTGCGGACAGGAGCGGGACAGCGAGATCAGCCTGCTGCTCACCGATGACGCGGGCATTCAGGAGCTGAACCGGGATTACCGGGGAAAGGACGCCCCCACGGATGTGCTCAGCTTCGCCATGGAGGAGGGGGATATGCTCTGCCAGGATCCCTCCCTGCCGGAGCTGCTGGGGGATATTGTCATCAATACGGATCGCTGCGCCCAGCAGGCAGAGGCCTACGGCCAATCCTACGAGCGGGAGCTGGTCTTTCTCTTCATCCATGGCCTGCTGCACCTGATGGGCTACGACCATGAGCTGGGCGAGGCCGAGGAGAAGGAGATGTTCGCCCTGCAGGATATGATCATCGGGCAGCTTTACCCGGAGGAGAAGAAGGCCTAGCTATCGGGGAAAGCAGTTCTTTTCTTGAAAGAAAAGAAGCAAAAGAACTTTAACGATTGGGCTTGCGGCCAAGAAAGTGCGGTATTATAAAATTGGGCATGGATTTTTCAGGCTTTAAGAATTATTATTTTATGAAATGCTTCTCTGAGGAAAAGCATCGACAAGAGTTCAACTCTGGGGAAAAAGCGTATATAAACTCTACTACGTATTTTCATCATCTTGAAGATGAATTTAAACGAGATTTCGAAGGTGGAGTGTTCCAACAAAAGCCTAATACTTATGGTTTTTTAATTGCATCAAAATCTCAACTTTCTGTGGATACGGTGAAGGAAAAAGTTCTCACCAATCGAGTTGATGAAGGTGAACTATGGTTCAAAACTGAGAACTGTAAAATCTATATCAATGGCTATTTATTTTGTCTAACTTTAATCCCAAAGGATTATATTGCATTTAGAGATAATGAACTAGTATTTAACGAGGAATACAATATCCGTGAAGCTTTTTATTATCTCCTTGCGCGGTATAATGAGAAAGCCTACACCTTTGTAAGTGTATACGATGCTGAGCGCTTTATGAATATCTTTTACCCACAAATGGCGAGTAGAG
>JAFSHU010000075.1 GCA_017440145.1 Bacillota bacterium | reverse complement strand
TTTAAGATGCTGGTTCTCCAGCCAGGGGCATCCAGCCCGGAGCTGATCAGCTATCTTGAGGAAAACCATATCCCCTATCTTCAGGATTGTCTGCTTGTAGGCCTGAAGCTGTATCGATCATAAGAAAAAACAACGCGCCAAAAGACTTTTCTTTTGGCGCGTTGAAATGAGACCAGAAAATATGTTTTGTTTTGAGATGTTTCCCTTTTTCTTAGCTTTTAAAGAATCTCTATCTTTCAAAGAATCGCTGTCCACATGCTTGGGGGGATTACAAAGACAGGCTTTCCAGCTGTTTCGGCTCCAGAATCTCCACAGTGCCGCGGCTTAATTTAACCATGCCTTCATTCTGAAAGTAACGAAGCATCCGGGTAATGACCTCCCGGGCGCTTCCCATATGGTTGGCGATCCGCTCATGGGTGATCTGCAGGATATTTGTTCCCTCCAGTGTGGATTCCTCCAGCAAAAAGGAAGCCAGACGCTTATCCATGCTTTTCCACATGATTTGCTCAATGAGCCACATAACATCAGAAAAACGGGAGGCCATGATTTCGTTGGTATAATTGGAAAGCGCTGCGGATTCCTCCATTGTTTTTTTATATAGCTCTGGTGGGATGATCCAAGCTTCAGAATCCTTTTCTGCTTCTATGGTGATTTTAAACTGAATACTGTTCATCATGCAGGACGCAGAAAAGAGGCAAATATCCCGCTCAAACAGACGGTAAATTGTGACCTCGCGGCCCTCATCGGAAAGGATATAGGCCCGAAGCTGCCCGGATTCTATCAGCAAAAGGCCCAGGCAGTCCATATCCCCATTGTGTACGATGCTTCCCTTTTTTATCGTGCGGTGGATTGCCGCCTGGGAAAGCATGCCTTGCTGGATTGGCGTGAGCTTGTTCCAAATCGGAAAATAGGTGGAAATATCCATGCTGCACCTCCTTGAACAAAAATATTATAGGGGAGGGGCTATTCTCTGTCAATTCCGGTTTGTTAAAGGGAATGGCAGGATGTTTTGAGAAGAAAGGCTCTTCGTTTCATGGGAACCAAAAGGAAACAAAACAGGGTAAATGGAATGTGCTTGATGGGGAATCCGAAGGGAATTTTATTTTCACAAGAATTTGCGACATGGGCTTTGCAAAAAAAGAAGCTTATGATATAGTAAATAAAGCAGAGGGTTGTTTCTTTAGCCCTTTTTTGGGGGGCTGATCGCTTCCCCCTGCGTCAAAGTACTTGTTGGATTGATTTGATTTCGGAAGTCTTGCCTCCTCAAGGGCAGCTTCTATCAAAAAATATATTTGGAGGTATTGTCATGGAACAGAAATTCTATATCTGTGAGCACTGCGGTAATATCATCGCAAAGGTCAAGGATTCCGGTGTACCGGTTGTTTGCTGCGGCCAGAAAATGACGGAATTGATCCCCGGCACCACCGATGCTTCTCTGGAAAAACATGTTCCCGTATATGAAGTTGCAGACGGCAAAGTCGTGGTTACCGTCGGTGCAGTGGAGCACCCCATGCAGCCCGAGCATTACATTGAATGGGTTTCCCTGCAGACCAAACAGGGCAATCAGCGCAAAGCTCTGCAGCCCGGTGACGCACCGAAGGTTTGCTTCTCCATCTGTGAAGGGGATGAGGTTGAGGCGGTTTATGCCTATTGCAACCTGCACAGCCTCTGGAGAGCATAAGTCTCTCTGAAAGAAAATCCCTTTGTAGGGATACATAGTGGGACATAGTTACTTTTGGGTGACATCTGCATCCTCTTTCTGGATTCTGCGGCTTTTGGGCCGGAGCAGGAAGAGGATGCTTTTTTATGCGGCTTTAATGTATGACCGCAGCCCAGGGCAAGCAGGGCAGGAGCAGGCAGATCGTTTTGGGGTATGCAAAAAAGGCCAGAGAAGCAAGCTTCTCCGGCCTTTTGGAGCCAATGGCCGGACTCGGACCGGCGACCTGCTGATTACGAATCAGCTGCACTACCGACTGTGCTACATTGGCATAAATCGTTTCGTGGGAAAAACCCCGATACCTTTTCTATTTTACCTTTTCTTCTGCAGTAAGTCAAGATAAAAATTGCAGCCTTTTGTTTTGTTCGCTTTGCCGTCTCCTTCGCCGGCAGGATTCATCTTTCTGTTGTGGAATATATTTTAGTTAAAAGTTTTCTAAAAACATGAGGATAAAACATGCTGATATTGGGACTGGATCCGGGGACGGCCATCACCGGCTTTGGTTTGATTGATGCCCATGGCGGTTCCTATGATTTGGTGGAGTACGGAACCTTGCGCACGGCGCCGCCGGCCTCTGC
>JAFSHU010000074.1 GCA_017440145.1 Bacillota bacterium | reverse complement strand
AGCTCTGCAGGCTGGTATCCTTTGCTGTTCAAACCCGTCTTCGACAGGCTCAGCAGCTGCTTGGGGCAGGCACGCACGCACAGGCCGCAGCCCTTGCAGCGTTCCCGCTCGATCTTCATCTTTACCATTGCGTTTACCTCCAGATTTCAATCTTTCTATCTATTTTTTAACGATCCTCTACGCCAAATTTAGCAAAGCGCTCCCAATCCCGATGCATGCGGATATCAATCGGAAGAGGCTCACCCAAATATTTTTTATCCAAGCCTTTTTCTTCGGTCAAAGGCCAGAACTCATCCAAAACTGCCTGTGTGCCACTGGTATAAACTACAGGGAGTTCGGAATCGATTGCAGCCTGCCGTACGATTTCATATCCCCAAAGCAGATCCTCTGCTTTCGTTTCATAAGAGAGGTTGCTGTTGTTGATGATCCCGTTAACGGTTAAGCGGGAGGCGCTTTCAATTTTATCCTTCAACGAAGTGATCAGCTCCGGAGTGGAGGAGAGGGGACGATAAGGATTTACAACCAACCATACATCCATCATTTCTTTCGGGATGCGGTCAAAATAAGCCTTATACTGCCCCAGAGCTCTTGCCCCAATACCGTCACCGCCCACGTCAAAAACGGCTCGTCCCATATCACCAACAAAAGCAGAATAGATTGCAGGATCAATAGTAATAATTTCTACATTGTCCATGGCGAAATTCGGAACGATTAAACGAATTCCCGCTGCCTCCATTGTCTTTTTCCGTTCGGCGGCTCGGAAATAAGGATTCACGATGTCCAGATCCACTAAAGTGACATTTTCGCCTTTAACTGCGCTATGATATGCAAAATGCAAAGCCAGCTCAGTTTTGCCACTGCCAAAATTTCCTACAAATACCTGATAACGGCGCATGTCCGTTCCATCCTTTCTATTTTTACATCAATTATGATTGTACCATATTTCTAGATATATGTCACTGCTTTTCTTTAATCCCTAATCGAGAAAAGGGCCTTTTTGCTTCTTATGCTTATTATGGACGACAGGAAAATTTTTTTGCATATAAAAAGTTTCGCTTATAAAAAGCACCGCAGCCTAAATTTGCTGCGGTGCTTACTCATCATGCTAAGAGAATTAAATCGTCAGAGAAGGAGCTGAATATACGCGAGTTGCCAGTTCCTGGTTCAGAAGATACAAGCTCTTGGGGTCATCCCCAAACAGCTTGAATTTATTGACCATGGCATCTGCATTTGCCTCTTCTTCACCCTGTTCCTTTACAAACCAATCCAGGAATTGCATTGTACGGAAGTCACGAACGGAATAAGCGGCTTCGTAAATATCATGGATCAGAGAGGTAACATAGCGCTCATGCTCTGCACCGGCGAGAAGGGGATCCAGGGGAGACTGAAATACCTTATCCGGTTTAGCGATCGCATCCAATTCAACGGGAATGCTGTTCTGCTGCAGATACTGAATAAACAGCATGGCATGATCTCTTTCTTCCTGCGCCTGAATGGTATACCAATTACCAAAGCCGTCCAAATCCTGGTCGATGTAATAATTCGCCATATCCAGATACAGGTAAGCACTATAAAATTCTTTATTGACCTGCTGATTCAGCAGTTCCTGTACTTTTTTATCCATGATGAAAGCTCCTTAAAGATTTATCTTATTCGCCGAAATAACGTTTCAGCAGACCACGGAAACCGCAACCATGACGAGCTTCGTCTTTGCACATTTCATGAACGGTATCATGAATTGCGTCATAGTTCAACTGTTTTGCCAGGGTTGCCAGCTCTTTCTTACCGGCGCAGGCGCCATGCTCTGCTTCAGCACGTTTGGCAACGTTGGTTTTGGTGTCATCCCAGAGGACTTCGCCCAGGAGTTCAGCAAATTTTGCTGCGTGTTCTGCTTCTTCCCAAGCGTAACGTTTGAAGGCTTCTGCGATTTCAGGATAGCCTTCACGGTCTGCTTTGCGACTCATTGCCAGATACATACCGACTTCCATGCATTCGCCGGTATAATTGGCGCGCAGACCTTCGATGATGCGTTCATCGCAGCCCTGAGCAACACCGATGCGGTGTTCATCTGCAAAAGCGCCCAATTCAGCCTGCTCACTGAATTTATCCTGAGCGGCTTTGCACTGGGGGCAGAATTCCGGAGCAGCATCGCCTTCATGAACATAACCACAAATAGAGCATACGAATTTTTTCATTGATCATTACCTCCTAATATGTACTTTTGGTATTTGTTTTTTTAGTTTAGACTTTTGTCTGGAAAGAAGTAAGCAAATTTATCAGTAAAAATTACTAATAAGAGTATAGCACACTCCTCAAAAAAATCAAGTACCTTTAAAAAAATTTATTTAATTTTTTTCTCCACATATTGAACGAGGTCACCCACGTTTTCCATGCCGGCTGCTTCATCGATCATAATGCTGAATTCTTCTTCGATCGCGAGCATGATCTCAACCATATATAAAGAATCTACCTGCATATCGACAAAGCTGCTTTCCAGGGTGATTTCTTCCGGAGCAATATCCAGTTTGCTGGCGATAATTTCCTGAATGCTTTCGAATACCATAATTCTCTCTCCTTAAAAAATAAAAATGAATAAAAATATGATAAGACTGATCTATTCGTTTACAGGTGTTGCCGTATAGATCTTTAGCAGCGATTTCAACTTAATTCAATTTGTATTGCTGAAACCAGGGCTTGCCGCAATCAAGAATTAAGTCAAAGTCCTTTTCTAACTTATTATAGCATCCTTTTTTTTATGGTGCAATCATTTATAGATGATCTGCCCTTTCTATCTTCATGAAAAATCACGAAAAAAGACTTCTTATAAATTTTTAGATACCAAAACACTCATCAAATGATAGAACAAAGAAGCAGTGAACCAGGCAACCAAAAATTGCCTTGCTGCCATTTTTATTGCAAAGGAAAATGAAGCTGTTTCTTTATGTGCCGTAAACAGAGTAGCGATACAGGGCGTATAAAGCATAGAAAAAATCAGAAAAGCCCCGGCAGCAGCGGGGGAGAGCAAGTCAGCCAGAAGCTGTGTATCCACACCCATCACAGCCAGGCTCGCTACGATCATTTCCTTCGAAAGGATACCCGCCCATGCAGCAACGGCAATTTGCCATTGCCCGCAGCCCATAAGAGAAAAAGCAGGTAAAGTCCACCTGCTGATTTGCGCTAAGATACTGGATGCGATTTCTTTAACAGGTTGTAAGTGCATATTAAAATTCGATAAAAACCAAAGTACAATCGAGGCGATAAAAACGGCCGTTCCTGCCTTGGAAAGAAAATCCTGGCAGCGAACAGCAACATTATTGGCTATAAGTCTCCATCTTGGAAGCTTATATGTTGGGAGTTCCAGGATCCAGGCATTGTGCTCTTCCTCAGGTTTTTTTCTGGATAGCCTGGCCGTCAGCAAGGCGGTAAGCAAGCCCAAAAGATAAAGTGAAGCGATGATGAGCCAGGATCTTTTCGGAAAAAAGCTTTGACAGAGAAAAGCATAGACGGGCATTTTTGCAGAGCAGCTCATAAAAGGAAGGGCTCTCATGGTCAGGCGCTTCTGCTCAGGGTTTTCTATAATTCGG
This sequence comes from Bacillota bacterium, assembly GCA_017440145.1. Lineage (GTDB taxonomy): Bacteria > Bacillota > Dehalobacteriia > UBA4068 > UBA4068 > RGIG3155. Next base: position 8,072 of record JAFSHU010000074.1, on the reverse strand, counting down.
CAGGCCATAAGACCGGATACCGAGCAGCCGCAAGCCAGAATTAAAGGAATAGCACTGTGTCCACTCAGGTTGAAGCGGGACAAGCTGCCGTCCATAATGAAGGAAACCCGGGCCAGATAACCGCTGGCTTCCATTATCGCCAGGCAGAAAAACAGGATAAGCAGCTGGGGAAGAAAAATCAGGATGCTGGATACTCCATCAAAAGCCCCCTCCAGCAAAAGGCTTTGCAGCCAGGGCTGCAGGCCGATTCGAAAGAAAAAAAGTTTTATTGCCGGTTTCAGAACGCTGCTGCAAAAATTTTCGAAGCCAGTGGTAAAAATCTGGCTTGGCGGACCAAAGCTAAGATAGAAAATCAGCAGCATCAGGAGGAAAAAAATTGGAATTCCCCAAATTCGGTGGCAGAAAAACTTATCCCAAGCAGCTGATTTATCTCTCGCTGGATCCACCTTCAGCAGGCAGCTTTCAATCAATTCTTTGATTTTCTCATAGCGAGCTTCTGCCCCCAAAGGCAGGATATTTTCGGTCTCCCGCATTTTGTTTTTTTCTTTGCAAAGGGCAGATAAGAGCACATCAAAGCCCTGTCTCTTGGCAGCGCTGATTTTTATGCAGGGGATGCCCAGGCTTTCTTCCAGGGCATTTTCATCGATCTGCAGTCCCATGGAGGGCAGCAGATCTGCCATATTTAATCCGATCACCATGGGGATGCCCAAGTCCAGCAGCTGTGTGCTCAAAAACAGCTGGCGCTCCAAATTTGTGCAATTTACTACGTTCAGGAGAACATCTATCTCATAATTTAAGAAGAATTCCCGAACCACCGCCTGCTCCGGGGCTGCCGTTTGAAGGGAATAGATACCGGGCAAATCAATGATTTCCAATGATTCCCCGTGGAAAGAAGCTGTTCCTTTTTCTAACGCGGTGGTAACACCGCTCCAGTTTCCCACACTGTGATTGCCCCCTGTCAGTGCATTAAACAGTGTTGTTTTTCCGCAATTTGGATTTCCAAGCAAGGCAATACGCATATTCTTCTCCCTTTTTGAAGCTGATGAGGAGAATTATAAACCAGCCTTTTCTAATGGGCAAGAAGCAGGCGATATAAGTGTTGTTCTGCTTTGTTTTTATATTTTTTTTCTTTTTTCGTTTCTCGGCTGTTTCATGCAGGAATGGCCGGGGAAGAGGCTTCTGCTGAGAAAAAATTTTTCATATGCCAAATCTATCCTTGACATTTAAAAAAAAATACGGTATCATTTCTAGTTGTCAGGATCATGGGCGTATAGCTCAGCGGGAGAGCGCTTGACTCACATTCAAGAGGTCACTGGTTCGAAACCAGTTACGCCCACCAAAGAAAACAGCCTGTTAAACGGTTTTAATGCCGCTTAACAGGCTGTTTTTTTGTTTTTCTGTGTTTCCCGGCAGGCAAACTTTACTTCAATAGAGAATAAAAAAAGAAAAAGCTTCTCAAAGGAGAATCCCATGATTAAATTGGATCCTCGGCTGCAGGCTGCGGCTGACTTTGTTCTTCCCGGACGAGCCATGGCTGATATTGGAACGGATCATGCTTACCTGCCGATTTATCTGGTCAGCTCGGGGATTTGCCCGCGGGCGATCGCCGCAGATAAAGCTGCCTGGCCGATTCAGGCTGCCGCCCCGATCATCAATGCACATGCCTGCGGTGACCGCATCTCTCTTCGCTGCGGGGATGGCCTCAGCGTACTCACAGCAGGGGAGGCTGATACGATCGTATTATGCGGCATGGGAGGGCAACTTATGATGGAGATTTTGCAGGAGGGGCAAAGCATACTGCAAGAGACAAAACGCCTCGTTTTACAGCCACAGAAACATATAGATCTGCTTCGCTACTGGCTGGCTGAACATGACTGGCGCATTGTGGCTGAATCCATAGTCGAAAGCAAAGGCTTTTTTTATAGTATAATCGCTGCCGAACCCGGGAAAATGGAGCTCAGCCCAAACGAAGCACAATTTGGGCCCCTGCTCCTGAAAGAGCGCAGTCCGGAATTCCTTGCATGGTTACGGTGGCAGATTTCCGAAAAAGAGGGGATATACCAAAGCCTGCAGAAGCAAAGCGGCTCAATGATCCTTAGCCGCTTGTCTGAGCTGGAAGAAGAGTTGAAAAACATGCGGCAACTAATGGGATAGGAGGAATTCTATGGATCTAAAGCTTTTATACGACTTGCAGGAAGTAGAGGCCGAGCAAAAGGATATACAGGTGCAGAGGCAGAATTCCCAGGCTGTATTGGAGCTGAAAAGAATCAAGCGTAAATTTGAAGAGAAAAAACGGATCTATCTGGATTTAAATTCGGCTGCTGCACAAATCAAAGCGGATCTGGACGCATTTCCTGAGCGAATTCAGCAGACTGAGCTCCGGCTGCAGGAGGAACAAAAAGCGATATATAGCAGCGAAATAACCAGTGCGAGAGCACTGGCCGCCAGAGAGGCTCAGGTTGCTGCCTGCCAGCAGAAACTGGCTGAATTAAGCGCTTTGCATCTGGCTTATATGGGGGAAGCTCAGCAAAAGGCAGATCAACTGGACTTGATTAAGAAAGAAATGGAAAGCCTTTATCGGGAGTTCCGACAAAAGAAAGCAGCTGCCCTGCAGCAGGAAAATGTGTACCAGTCCCGTATAAATGCCTTAGCGGAAAAACAGGCTGCTTTGATAGAAGCCCTATGCCCGGAAGATTTGGATTGGTTTCGCCGGGAAGAAAAAAGCCATTCGGGGCGCCCCATCTCCCGTATGACAGCAAATATGGTCTGCGGCCATTGTCATCGTATGGTCACCAGCTCCCTGTATAAACGCGTGAAAGGGAAAAATTTATGCAGCTGCGAGCACTGCGGGCGCATTTTATTTATTGACGATTAGTCTCTGATATATTATGATTATTTGGTTGGGAAGGGTATTCTATATACCTGTATTCAAACTGAGTAAGCCAGACGAACGCAGGCAGATGGCGAAAGCCCCTGTTTGAGGAAAGTCCGGGCTCCATAGGGCAGGATGCCGGCTAACGGCCGGTGAGGGCGACCTCAAGGATAGTGCCACAGAAAAAAACCGCCGATGTGATCGGTAAGGGTGCAACGGTGCGGTAAGAGCGCACCGGCAGGCAGGAGACTGCCTGGCCAGGTAAACCCCATCCGGAGCAAGACCGCAGGCTCTTTTGGGCCACAGAAAAACAATAGGGGCTGCCCGTCCCGTTTTTCGTTCAGGTTGCTAGAGCCCATTGGCAACAATGGGAATAGACAGATGTTCGTCAAATACAGAACCCGGCTTATAGACTTGCTCAGTTCCCCAACTTTTTGATTGTAAAACTTGGTAAAACTTTATTGAAGAAACGATTTTGGAGGTAGTTATGGAAGAATTGACCAGCATCGAAGCGCTCTATAACAAAATGGGTGAATACACCAAAATGGAAGAGGAATTGCCCTTCCCGGAATTTCAGCATTTCTATCAGAGCCTCATGGATTATTTAATGAAAAATTATCAGGATATGAGTCAGGATGATCTGCTGAAAGCAAAAGGAATGACCATGATCGTTGCGGCCAATGCCCATCTTCGCGCCTCTTATAAAGATGAGAATCGCAAAAAATTCTCCAAAATGGCAGAAAAGGGGAAATTCTGGGAAGATGCGATTGCCCTGAATTTGACCAAGGCCGGCATGAGCAAAGATGAGATCGACGAAAAAGTCGGCGAAATGTGGGAATAGTCATGCGGCTGCGGAATATACCCGGTGCAAAGGAAGCGGTAAGCGCCAGTGCTCTGGTCTGGCAGGAAGCAGCTGCATTGGAGCAGCGTGGTCACTGGCAGGAGATTTTCACGGAGGAGAAGCCCCTGCATCTTGAAATCGGCATGGGGCGCGGTTTGTTTATCACCACCTTATACAAACAAATGCCGGAATTCAATTTTTTGGGCCTGGAGATCCGTGAAGAAATGGTTTTGCAGACGCTGGATCGACTGAAGGATTCTCCGGTTCCGGATAATTTGCGTTTTCTCTGGCTCAATGCGGCACGGCTGGATGAGCTGTTTGCCCCCAATGAGGTGGAGCGTATCTATATTAATTTTCCTGACCCCTGGCCCAAGAGCCGCCATGCGAAACGCCGCCTGACTGCACTGCCTATGCTGGATATTTATGAAAAAATTCTCGTCCCCGGCGGGCAGCTCCGTTTTAAGACGGATAATCAGGCTCTGTTCGATTGGTCCGTGGAGAATTTTGTATCCGCCGGTTGGCATTTGGAAAATGTTACCCACGATCTTCCTTTGGAGCAGACCGTAGCGCTTACGGAATATGAAAAGCGTTATCGTGGTCATGGATTACCGATTTGCGGGCTGCTGGCCTGGAAGAAATAAAGGGAAATAAAATTTCAGATTAAGCATAAAAAAACAAGGTCCTTTTGCAAAAAGCAGGAGTGACCTTGTTTTTTCTTTCGAAAATCCCCAATCCTATTTCTGTAAAATCTCCAGAACTGTATCACTGGCGAAATAAACCCCGGAATACGGAATTTCAACATAAACCTGATCAAGATGCTGATAAACAAAATAGCGATATTCGATCCCAGCACTTTTCAGGCTGATCCTGTAATATGGCCGCGCAGAGGGGGTATCATCCAGACTCTGCTTCCGCGTTGCTTTTGCTCTGCTGATTTCCCGAAGCAAAATTTCTGTTTCATCATTGCCTAATACAATCGACGTTTCCTCGTCCGTCAGAATCGAAACAGAATCTATTTCGCTTTCCGGTGGGCAAAAGATGGGGGGAGCCAAAGGGAAAATATCAGTATACAGGTAATAGAGACCGGCAATGACAGCCAGGCAGAGCAGAAGAGCTATGGAAAGGAGAAAGGCATTCTTCTTTTTCAAAAAAATTCCTCCCGATTTTGCAAAATCCCGCTGAAATAAAATTCGCTGTTTCAGTGCTCGTTCCTTTTTTGTCTACAGGCTCAGGCAGAGTTTTCGCTCCTGCTGATTCCGATCCCGTACACTGAGCACTTCCATGGGTATCCCATAAACCTCCTCAAGGCTGTGGTCGTTCAAAATTTCTTCCGGCGGCCCAAAGCCCAAAGAAGAGCCTTGCCGCATCAAGAGCACATGGCTGCCAATGGCAAAGGGCTGGGCTGGGCTATGGGTGGAAACGATGACGATCTTGCCTTCTTTTGAAAGAATACGGATCGCATCATTGATCAGCTGCTGATTCGCAAAGTCCAGGCTGGCCGTAGGCTCATCCATCACCAGGATGCAGGTATTCTGGCAAAGCGCGCGCGCAATCAGCACCAGCTGCCGCTGCCCCCCGGACATATTATTATAAGGGAAATCTGCCAAATGGGCGATATGCAGCTTTTCCAGGCATCGATAAGCCAGCTCCACATCCTCTTTTTTGGGAGATTGGAAGGCTCCCATGTAAGAAGAGCGGGCCATGGAAACCATTTCCAGGGCAGTATAGGGGAATATGGCCTGATCGCTTTGGGGAATGTATGAGAAAAAGTGTGCCAGTCGACGCCGGTCCAGCTCATCCACATTGTGACCACGACAAAAAACCTCTCCGCCCATTTTGGGGATGAAGCGCAGCAAGAGCTTTAATAATGTGGATTTCCCGCAGCCGTTGGGCCCCAGCATGCAGAGAACATTGCCGGTTTCCACAGAAAAGGAGATGCCATGCACGATTTCTCTTTTTCCGTATCCACCCCGCAGGTCTTTTACGATCAGGTTCAGATCTGTCATCGCTTTTGCCCCCTGTTGAGAATCAGCATGATGAAGAACGGCGCGCCAAAGCATGCCGTTAAAATTCCGATGGGAATATCCATCGTCGTAAGAGAGCGGGCCAAATTGTCCATCAGCAGCAAAAAACAGCCTCCCATCAGGGCAGAGACCGGCAGCAGCCGACGGTAATCCGCACCCACCAGACCTCTGGACAAATGCGGGATCATCAGGCCCACCCAGGCGATCAGGCCCCCCAGGCAGACCGAACCGGCACTGATGATCGTAGCGGCCAGAATGGCCAGCAAGCGTACCCTGCGGGGGTTCACCCCCAGAGCCATTGCCTCTTCATCACCCAGGGTCAGCAAATTCAGACGCCACCGCAGCAGAAAAAGCACGAGCAAACCAATAGAAATCGGAATCAGGCTGAAAATCAGGGATTTTGTATCCACCTTGTTCAGGCTTCCCATCAGCCAGTAAGTAATTTTAGGCAGTACATCATTGGGGTCTGCTACATATTTCACCCCGGTCACCATGGCGTTTGCCAATTCCCGCAGCATGGTTCCTGCCAGAACCAGACTGATATCCTGCCCGAAACGAGCTCTGCTGCCAATAAAGTAGGCCAAAAATACGGTGAGAATGCCAAAGCAAAATGCATTGATCTGCACCCCAAAGCTGCTCCAGCCAAAAAGCAGTGCCAGGCAGGCCCCCAGACCGGCACCATGGGAAACCCCCAGAATATCCGGGGACACCAGGGGATTTTTAAACATACCCTGAAAAGCCGCGCCGGCCGCAGACAGGCCGGCCCCGATGACGAAAGCTGCAATGATGCGGGGAATGCGGATGTTAAAAAGAATCGCCGGTATGTTGGCGTCGCTGTAGCTTCCCAAAAACAGGAAAGAGAAGACTTCCCGGGCATTTGTTCCATAAAACCCGACATTCAGAGAAATTACCGGTAAAATCAGGCTCAAGCAGATCAGGAGAGACAAAAGCAAATAATAGTTTCGTTTTATATGCATCGTTTCAGGCCTTTGCTGGATTTTATTTATCCTTATTCGAGAATAAATTAATTTAAGAATAATGGATTTGCTGCGCTTTGTCAATGCATTTCTATTTTTGTTAGCTCTTGACATTTTTACAACTCTGCTATATACTGAAATCCGTTGATTATTCTCTGATAAGAATAATCATATCCGAGAATAATTTAAATGCAGAATGGAGGAAAACCCATGAAGAAAACACTTTTGATTCTCTGTTTCCTTGTCCTGTGTCTGGGCCTCTGCACCGCCTGCGGCCAACCTGCGGAAGAGCCCATTGCTTCCGATCCGGTCGTTTCCGAAAATGATACGGAAGCCGCAGGGGAGGATCAGCGTGAAATTGTGGATATGGCCGGACGCAGCGTCAGCCTGCCCCTCGATATTTCCACAGGGCTGGGAACCGGGGCTATTGGATCCTATATGCTGTATACGCTGGATCCTCAAATGATGGTTGGTGTTAATTATGAATTCAATGATGCGGAAAAAGACTTTATTCTTTCCGAATACCATGATTTGCCCGCATTTGGCCAGGGAGACGGCCTGAATCTGGAGGCTGTGATCGCGGCCGGCCCCGACATTCTGATCTCCTACGAAACCATTTCTGAGTCTGCCATCAGCACCGCAAATGATTTGCAGCAGCAGACCGGAATTCCCTGCATTCTTCTGGATGGCGCCCTGCAGGCCGTCCCGGAGGCATATCGTTTGCTGGGAGAAATCTTTGATATGGAAGAACGCGCGGAAGAACTTGCCACCTATGCAGAAGAAGCCCTGGCTTTCGCAGAGGGCATAGAAGTCCCGGAAGAAGAGCAGGTAAGCGTATATTTTGGCAATGGCCTGGAGCATCTGGAGACTGCACCCCTGGGCTCCTGGCACGCAGAGCTGCTGCAGCTGGTGGATGCAGCCAATGTAGCCGAGGCAGCAGGAGATATGGCGATCCGGATCGACATCAGCGCGGAACAGCTGATTTCCTGGAATCCACAGATCATTCTGCTGAATGGGGAACCCAGTGAAAACATCAGCCCCCGCCAGGCGGTAGAGGATTTTCTGAAAGACAGCCGCTATCAGAACATACAGGCTGTACAGGCCGGGCAGGTCTATGCGATCCCCAAATACCCTTACAGCTGGTTTGACCGCCCGCCGGGCCCCAATCGCTTGATCGGCATTTATTGGCTGGCAGAGCTGCTCTATCCGGAAAAATTTGATCTGGATATTGCCGATGAAGCCCGGAAATTTTATTCTTTATATTATCACATGGAGTTAAGCGTCGAACAGCTGGCAGAGCTGCTGGGATACGAAATATAGAAAAGAAGCCGGTATGCTGCGCAGGCAGGTACCGGCTT
>JAFSHU010000073.1 GCA_017440145.1 Bacillota bacterium | reverse complement strand
ATAACGATCCTCTGCTTCCTTGCTGGGGTCAAGCGGATCCCTGGAGAGATTTACTGCCTCCTGAAAAGTAGTAAATTCGCCAAAAATCACATGAGTGGCTGTTTCATACATGCCCTGTAGGCTGCCGGCCATAGGATAATCTCCGTATAGGCTGAAGATCGTAAACTGGCTCATATCCGTTCCCTGGGGAAATTCCTCCGGGGCGGAGGCTTCCGGATCGGCAGGAGCCGAAGCATCGGCGGAAATCTCCAGCTCCGGTGCGCTGCTGGATTGCATCCAAAGCAGGGCGGCCGCCAGCAGGATGAGGCAGAGAGCAGCGGGAATGAGGAAATACTTAGAGTGCGCTTTGTGCTTTTCCTGCATGTTCATGACCTCCTTTCCCTGAATCCTCTAAAAAAGCTGCATATGCATAGCTGCGGCCTGACATCAGAGGAAACAAGGGAGCCGCATCCCCAGCAATATGCAGACAGCAGGCCAGATAGGCATAAACGACCAAAATAAAAGAGGATACTATTTTACTTCTTCGCATCAAGAAAATAAGCACCAGATTATTCCTTTATTTTCAAATAAATTATATCTCAAAATCAAATTCCTGTCAACAAAAAAAAACCGACTTGCCAACATCGTGGCAAGCCGGTGAATCGATAACAAAACTATTCTTCTTCGCTGCGATATGTACGGCGCATCAGCTCCATCATGGCAGAGCGGGGATCCTCTCCCTCATAAAGCACCTGATAGCATTTGTCGCTGATGGGGGTATCCACCTGATAGAGGCGGGAAAGCTGATGCACACATTCCGTGGCATAGGCCCCCTCCACCACCATGCCCATCTCCTCGATGACCTGCTGGCAGGGAATGCCCTGACCGATGCGCACACCGGCCCGATAATTGCGGCTGTGCCGGGAGGTGCAGGTGACGATCAGATCCCCCACGCCGGTCAGCCCGGCAAAGGTGGCGGATTTGGCACCCATGGCCAGACCCAGGCGAGTCATTTCCGCCAGGCCGCGGGTCATCAGGGCAGCTTTGGCATTGTCCCCCATGCCCAGACCATCCAGAATACCCGCGCAGAGCGCGATGACGTTTTTCATGGCGCCGCCAACCTCCACACCGATCAGATCACTGTTGGTATAGACCCGGAAATAGCTGTTGCTGAATGCCTCCTGCACTGCCTGCAGCACAGGCAGAGGCGCACCGGATACCGCCACCAGCGTGGGATGCTCCATAGCGACCTCCTCGGCATGGCTGGGGCCGGACAAAGCCACGCAGGGGTGACCGGGGCAGGCCTGCTGCAGCAGCTGGGAAAGACGGCGGGTGCCGCCCTGCTCAAAGCCCTTCGCTACATTGATCAGCACCACGCCCGGGCGAAGATAGGGCCGGGCCTGAGCAGCCACATCCGGCAAAGCAGGAGAAGGCACCGCAAAAAGCACCAGCTCCGCATCTGCCACGGCAGACATCTCCGTGGTCAGCTTTAAGCCGGGCGGGAGCTTTTTCCCGGGCAGAAATTGCTTGTTCTCTCCATCTGCCCGCATCTCTTCAATCTGCTGCGGCATCCAGCTCTGCAGCGTCACATCATGGCCATTCTGGCACAGCAGGCAGGCAAGTGCTGTTCCCCAGCTGCCTGCTCCAAGAACGATAATATTCATGGCTTAGGATCTCCGCAGGATTTTTCGTTCCGTACCGTTTTTGATTTGCTGAATGTTTTTCTTATGCCGCAGGATCACCAGAACAGCGGTGACCGTAAACAGCAGCGTGATCATCCAGGGCTGCCCGGTAATCAGGCAGAGCGGGATCGCCAGGGCCACGCCAATGCAGGAGCCCAGGGATACATAGCCGCTGAGCAGGGTCACGATGACCCAGGCCGCAAAGCAGATGCCGGCAAGGCCGGGCACCAGCACAAAGCCCATGCTCAGGGTGCAGGCAACCCCTTTTCCGCCCTGGAAGCTGAGCCAGACGGGGTAAAGATGCCCAAGAAAAGCCGCCAGACCGGCACAGACCGCCAGACCGGGGCCAATCAGCTGCAGCCCGATCCAGGTGGGCAGGGCGCACTTCAGGCAATCGCCAAGAAAGACAAGCCCGCCGATGAGCGGTCCAGCCGCCCGGGTGGAATTGGTGCTTCCCGGGTTTCCGGAGCCAAATTTTCGGATATCTCTGCCGTTTTTCAGCTTAACAAGCAAATAGGCACAGGGAACCGAGCCCATCAAATAGGCAGCAATGATCACAATCAGCCAAGTCAGCCACATAGGGTTTTTCCTTCCTTAAATGGGAGAGGGAGAAAAGCTCCCCTGCCCTTTATGATTCAGTCTATTCCTCATCCTTCTCCCGCTTCCGCCAGATCAGGGAAATGGGCGTTCCGGCAAAGCCAAAGGCTTCCCGCAGCTTGTTTTCCAGATAACGGGCATAGGAAAAATGCATCAGCTCCGGATCGTTGAGGAAGATCACGATCTTCGGCGGCTTCACACCCACCTGGGTCGCGTAGAGGATCTTCAGACGGCGCCCATTTACGGTGGGCGGCGGATTCAGCGCCACGGCCTCACGAATCACTTCATTCAGCTGGGCAGTGGGAACCCGGCGGCTGTGCTGCTCGGAGATGAAATCCACCAGCGGCAGGATCTTATCGCAGCGCTGCCCGCTCTTTGCCGAAACAAAGAGGGTCAGGGCATAGCTGGCAAAGCCCAGCTCCTCCTTGATCTCATCCTCAAACTTCTTCATGGTGTTGGTCTCTTTTTCCGGCAGATCCCATTTGTTCACCACCACCAGGAGACCGCGGCCTGCCTCATGGGCATAGCCTGCGATATGCTTATCCATATCGGTGATGCGATCCATCGCATCGATCACCACCACGCAGACATCCGAGCGGTCAATGGCGTTCAGGGCGCGGCTGACGCTGTAATGCTCTGCCGGCTCATTGATGCGGCATTTGCGGCGCATCCCCGCGGTATCGATGATGACATATTCCCGGCCATCCCGGCTCAGCTTGGTATCAATGGCGTCCCGGGTGGTCCCGGCGATATTGGAAACGATGACCCGATCCTGCCCCAGCAGACGGTTGACCAGGGAGCTTTTTCCCACGTTGGGGCGGCCGATCATGGCCAGCTGCACGCAGTCCCCTTCTGCCTCTGTTTCCTCTGCCCGGGGCAGATACTGAATGACTGCATCCAGCAGATCCCCGATATTCAGGGCATGGGCAGCGGAAACGGGGATGGGTTCCCCCAGGCCCAGTGCATAAAAATCATAGACCGGCAGCATGCTTTCCGGGCTGGTGAAATCATCCGTTTTATTGGCAGCCAGCACGATGGGCTTGCCGCTGCGGCGCAGCAGCTCCGCCACATCCTCATCATCGGAGGTAAGACCGGCCTGCATATCCACAACAAAGATAATGACCTGGGCTTCCTCAATGGCCAGCTCCGCCTGCTGCTTCACCTTGCCATAGATCAAGCCCTCTTCGGTATTGAATTTGATGCCCCCCGTATCGATGAGGGTAAATTCCCGATCCAGCCACTCCCCGTCCCGGTAAAGACGATCCCGGGTGATGCCGGGGGTATCCTCCACGATGGCATGGCGGGCGCCGATGATCCGGTTAAAGAGGGTGGATTTGCCCACGTTTTCCCGGCCGACGATTGCAATGATAGGTTTAGCCATAATTACTCCTGCTCTTTGTTAAATACCGCCTCCAGCAGGGAAGCTGCATGGGAATCCACCACGGTGACGGGGATCCGCAGCCGTTCTGCCAGCTGATCTACGGTAACATCGTCCAAAAAGATATCTTCATCAAATTTCAGCATATTATCGGGGATGATGATGCGGTCATAGGAGCCGGGGCGAATGCTTTCCAGCAAGCAGGACGCCGTCAAAAGCCCCGTGACCGTAATATTCTCCCCGAAAAAGCTGTTCGGGATTGCCAGCAATTCTATATTTGCACCGGGGACCCGGGCCATCTCACTGACCGCATCCCCCAGAACGGCAGCGCCACAGATGCCCGTGATGATGCCGATATGTTCCCCATTGGTCTGTTCCGGAAGCGCAGCCCGGCACTGCTCCCATTGCTGCAGGAAGAGGGCTGCCATACCAATGCCATCCTCGATCTGGGCAAAATCCCCATAGACAGCTGCGGGAGGAAAGGCCTGTCCGCAGCGGATATAGAATTCATCCGCAGCAAAAACAAAGGAAGCGCCATGCTCCTTCCGGGCTTTTTCCTGATAGGATTCCACCAGCCTGATAATATTCCGGGCTTCCTGGGGGGTAAAAAGCCGCAGCTCCGGATTCTTCTGGAATTTGGTGATGCCCACCGGAACAATGGCCACAGAAAGCACACCGGGATGCAGCGCATAAAGAGCATCCAGGGTCTGCTCCAGATATTCACCGTCATTGATCCCGGGGCAAAGCACGATCTGTGCATGGATCTGGCAGCCACCGGCGATCAGCCGCTGCAGGGTGAGAAGAATCTCCGCAGGCTCTTTCCGGCCCAGCATCCGCTGGCGCAGCAGGGGATCCACGGTATGTACGGATACATACAGCGGGCTGAGATGCATATCCGCGATGCGCTGAAAATCCGCATCATCCATATTCGTGCAGGTGACGTAATTCCCCTCCAAAAAGCTCATGCGGTAATCGTCATCCTTCAGCAAAAGAGAGCGCCGGGGCTTCGGCGGCAGCTGATCGATGAAGCAGAAAAGACAATGGTTATGGCAAGGCCGGATCCGGTCAAAGACATTGGCCGCAAAAACCAGGCCCATCTCCTCATCCGCATCCTTTTCCAGCTCACACATCCAGATCTCCCCATCCGGCTTTTTGATCTCCAGCTCCAGGTAATCATCCGCACAGTGATAATTATAATCGATCAGATCCCGGATCTGCTCCCCATTGATGGAGAGCAATTCATCCCCGGCTTCGATCCCGATTTCCTCTGCAATGGAATCGGGCAGGACTTCAATAATTTTTCCGCTCATAAGACTTTCCTCTATAGAATGCTATTTTATATTATCCCCTAAAACAGGAAAATAGTCAAGCCGAGCAAAGGGGGGATAAAGCAGGAAAGCGTCGCTTCCGCTGAATTTATTCTGAACAACAAAAAAGCCCCTCGTGTTGAGGGGTTTTGTTTGCCGGTGTGGTGCCGGTGACCGGGGTCGAACCGGTACGATGTTGCCATCGTGGGATTTTAAGTCCCATGCGTCTGCCAATTCCGCCACACCGGCGCAGACAGCAGTATTCCCGGCACATATTATAAAATATTCAGCGGAAAAAGTAAAGGCAAAAAAGGATCAGAAGAAAAATCGTGCCGCAGATGCAACAATGAAGCAAAGCGTCATTCCCCATAAAGTAGGCAGCAGTATGGATACCATAGTCCATTTCAGACTTTTGGTCTCTTTATGTATGGTCATTATAGTGGTAGCGCAGGGCCAATGCATCAGGAAAAATATAACGGTGCAGCAGGCGGTCACCCAAGTCCAGCCGTTTGCCGTGAGTAATTGCTGTAATGCCGTCATGCTGCCGCTTTCT
>JAFSHU010000072.1 GCA_017440145.1 Bacillota bacterium | reverse complement strand
ATGCGGTTGCCGTAGAAGGCTTTTTTGATCCGCTCCGCCAGGTCATAGATGCGTTCCTGCACAGCCGGATCCTCGCAGGCCAGCAGCACAGAGGCTTCCCGGTGGCTCAGGCCCTGGCAGAAGAGGCCGTTGTCCCGAACCTGGGGTTCTGCCTTTTTCAGGATGCTGTGGATCAGCTCCATGTCATTTTTATGTTCATCTGCATAGGCCAAAGTGGCCAGAATTTCTTCGTGGTTGATGAATTCGTCAGCGCAATGGGATTTGGGATTGTACATGGATTTTTCCTCTCTTTCGGGTCAGATTTTCTTTTCCGTCAGTGATTTTTATTTGCAGCCTGCCGGGCAGGCCTAAAATACACTTTTGTTGTTTAAGCTTTTTTGCTTATTCCGTGGGTTTTTTCCAGTCGCCCCGGTCGGTGACCACCTGATAGCCGATGGCCGCCATGCTGTTCCGCAGATTGTCCAGAGCCTCTGCTGCTTCCAGGCCGGTGCAGGCCTTGTTGTCATAAAGCAGGTATTTCTTCCGCACATCCGCCGGGGAGAGATTGGGCATCACCACGTTTGCCCCGGCCAGAATGCCTCTTTCCCGTCCCTGTGGATCCAGAGTGGCCAGCGCCGTGGTGGCGGGGATCAGTGCCTGGGGCAGCAGCAGGCGGGTCAGAGCCACCATACGCAGGGTCAGCTCCAGGCTGCCCGCCGGGTACTCGGCGAAGGGGGTCTGGTGGTGGGGGATGAAGGGCCCGATGCCCACCATCTGGGGCTGTAATTCTTCCAGCAGCAGCATATCCTGAGCCAGGAATTCCGGCGTCTGGAAGGGGGAGCCCACCATGAAGCCGCTGCCGGTCTGGAAGCCGATCTCCAGCAGGTCTTTCAGACAGCGGATGCGCTCCTCAAAGTGCTGGAAGGGCGGGTGCAGCTTGGCGTAATGCTCCGCATTGGCTGTTTCATGCCGCAGCAGGTAGCGGTTCGCCCCTGCATCGTAGAGCGCCTGGTAGCTTTCCCGGCTTCGTTCCCCCAGGGAGAGGGTGAGCGCGCAATCCGGCCACTGGGATTTGATCTTTTGGATCAGGGGGATGAGGTAATCATCCCGATCCCGGCCATCCTCACCGCCCTGCAGAACGAAGGTGCGGAAGCCCAGCGCATAACCGGCCTCGCAGCGGGCGAGAATGTCCTCCTCCGTGAGGCGGTAACGCTCGGCCAGTGCATTGCTGCAGCGGATGCCGCAGTAATAGCAGTCGTTGGCGCAGAAATTGCTGAGCTCGATCAGGCCCCGGATGTAAACGTCCCGGCCATAGACACGCTGCCGCACTGCCACAGCCTGGTCAAAGAGCAGCTGGTCGTCGTAATCCCCGGCGATGAGCGCCACCCATTCGTTTTGGTCTAAGTGCCGGCCATCTGCCAGCTTCTGGATCAGGCTTTTCATAGGCTTTCCTCCACTTTCGCAAGGCAATAAAAAACAGCTCTTCGCGAAATGGCAAAGAGCTGCATGAATCATCAAAGGATTCCAGAGTTTCCGGGAAGCCGGGCTCGCTGGGTCTGCTTTTCTGGCAGGCAGAGCGAGGGCGGCTTTTATGAAGGTCTCTGTCTTCTGGCGCAGCAAGTCTTTGCCATCAGAAATTGTGTTTGCTGGGGGTTTGCGGGGAGAAAGCACTCCATCGCTCACCGTGGTTTTATTATACAAGAATAATTCCTATTTAGCAAGAGAAAAGTTTATATAGCTTCCATATGCTATTTTATATGTCCTGTGCTTTAGCTGCTTTTTTCTGCCGGCAGAGAGCTGCTCCCGGAGCCTGCGGAATCGTCCTTTCTCCCGCCGGGAGCAAGTCCTTCTCTTTGCCAGATTTTCCGGCGCGGCTGGGAAAGGAGAAAGCCGGGAAATTTCCAAAGGCTGCAGCTCTGGCCGGGTGAATTTCCGGCTCCCGGATGTGCGCTGATCAAGAAGCAGCCGTGCTTTCCTGCATCGCTGCGAAAGCCTTATTCCCGGGGAAACCCCAGCCTTCCCCGCCGAAGTCCGGCGCGCAAAAAGAAATAGCTGCGCTGTTTCCCCGGAGCGGGAAAGCCCGCTGGGGGAAGCAGACGCAGCTGTTTGTGTTCTCATCTCAGAAAAGTCTTTTTTCTCTGCGGAAACTTCCGCGGTGGAAACTTCCGCAGTGGGGCTGCTGCAAGGAAAAGCTTATTTCAGCAGATCAGCCAGATCCTGCTCCGGCGTGCTGATGGGCGCGATGCCGTAATTTTCCACCAGGAAGTTCAGTACGTTGGGGGAGACAAAGGCCGGCAGGGAGGGGCCAAGGCGGATGTTCTTGATGCCCAGATAGAGCAGGGTCAGCAGGATGCAGACCGCTTTCTGCTCATACCAGGAGAGGACGAAGGAAAGGGGCAGCTCGTTCACACCGCAGCCAAAGGCGCCTGCCAACGCCACGGCCACCTGAATGGCGCCGTAAGCATCATTGCACTGGCCCATATCCAGCAGGCGGGGCAGACCGGCCACAGTGCCCAGATCCAGGTCATTGAAGCGATATTTGCCGCAGGCCAGGGTGAGGACGATGGAATCCGCAGGGGTCTGCTTGACGAATTCGGTGTAGTAATTCCGGCCCACTTTGCCGCCATCGCAGCCGCCCACCAGGAAGAAGTGCTTGAGCTGGCCGCTCTTCACGGCGTCCACAACCTTGTCCGCCAGGGAGAGAATGACCCCATGGCCGAAGCCGGTGCTGATCTGTTTGCCGCCGTTGATGCCGGTGAATTCCTTGTCTTCCGCATAGCCGCCCAGCTCCAGCGCTTTTTCGATCACAGCGGAGAAATCCTTGTCCTCGCCGATATGCAGGGTGTTGGGGAAATCCACTACTTCCGTGGTGAAAACGCGGTCCGCATAGCTTTCCTTGGGGGGCATCAGGCAGTTGGTGGTGAAGAGGATGGGTGCGGGCAGATCAGCGAATTCCTTCTGCTGGTTCTGCCAGGCAGTGCCGAAGTTCCCTTTCAGATGAGGATAGGCTTTCAGCTTGGGATAGGCATGGGCAGGCAGCATTTCGCCGTGGGTGTAGATGTTCACGCCCTTATCCTTGCTCTGCTCCAGCAGCAACTCCAGATCCTTCAGATCATGGCCGGTGACCACGATGAAGGGGCCCTTTTCCACGCGCAGATCCAAAGTGACCGGCTGGGGCGTGCCGTAGGTCTCGGTGTTGGCTTTGTCCAGCAGAGCCATGCATTTCAGGTTCACTTCGCCCACCTTCAGAACCACGGGCAGCAGGCTTTCCATATTGGCGTCCACATCGCCCACGCTCTGCAGCCCCTCAAAGAAGAAATCAGAGACTTCATCATCCGTATAGCCCAGAACCTGTGCATGGTAGGCATAGGCTGCCATGCCGCGCAGACCAAAGAGGATCAGGGATTTCAGGGAGCGGATGTCCTCGTCCTGGCTCCAGAGGCGCAGGGGTTCGCCGCTGGGGGCGCAGGCAGCATGCTCGCCGCCCAGAGCCTGGATCTGCTGACGCAGAGCCACGATGTTTTCCTCATGGAAGCTCACATTGGTGACGGTGGTGAACATGCCCTCCAGCATCAGGCGGCGCTGTTCTGCGCTGGGGCGCTGGCCCTTCAGATTCAGAGCCATGCCGATGAGGGCGCGGGTCAGGTCATCCTGTGCGTTGGCAACAGCGGCGCTTTTGCCGCAGACGCCTGCCTTGCCGGTGCAGCCTTTGCAGCCGGCGGTTTGTTCACACTGGAAGCAGAACATTTGATTGGTCATGGTTTCGATCCTCCTACGTTTTGCTGAATATGATTTTTTGAATGGGATATTCTGTGTATGCTTTGCTGTCTTTCTGCTGGTTCAGGGGCTTTTTTGCTGCCCGCTGCCTTATTCCAGAATGCGGCCGTCGGTGGAGATGGTCACCACCTGCCAGGGCAGGAATTTGCCGCTGGCCAGCAGGGCACGCTTCACTGCGTTTTCCAGACCGCCGCAGCAGGGGACTTCCATGCGGACGATGGTGACGCTCTTGATGTCATTCTCCCGCAGGATGGCTTCCAGCTTCTCTGCGTAATCCACGGCATCCAGCTTGGGGCAGCCCACCAGGGTGATATGCCCCTTCATGAAGCGTTCATGGAAGCTGGCGTAGGCATAGGCTGTGCAGTCCGCAGCGATCAGCAGCTTTGCTCCATCAAAATGGGCTGCCTTGATGGGGGAGAGCTTGATCTGCACCGGCCACTGCTGCAGGCGGCTGGGGCTTTCGCCCTGGCTGGGGGCGGAGGCGCTGTTGGCTTCCTCCCGTTTCAGAGCCTTTGCCATGCTGCCCGGGCAGGCGCAGGGGGCTTTCGCCTGCTGCTTGCTTTTTTCCTGCAGATGAGCCTGAACAGCCGCCTCATCATAGGCTGCTGCTTCCCGCTGCACGATCTGAATCGCCCCGGTGGGGCAGGCGGGCAGGCAATCCCCCAGACCGTCGCAGTAATCCTCCCGGATCAGCCGGGCTTTGCCATCGATCATGGCGATGGCGCCTTCGTGGCAGGCCGTGGCGCAGGCGCCGCAGCCGTTGCATTTTTCTTCGTCTATGTGCAGGATGTTTCGGATCATTTTCCGTACCTCCATTTTCCTTTGCGTTTGTGTCGTGCTTGTGTTCTTGAGTAGAGTATAGTATAATTTGCTTCGAAAATCGGTTGAATTTTCAACAGCGAAAAGTTTTTATGGAAATTTTTTCAGGAGCTTCCCGCCGGGTTCTTTCAGGAGGGGCATCCTTGCTGTCAAAGAGAAACTTTCCCGCTTTGCAGGGAGTTCAGGAGGATACTTATGGAAGAGATCTTAAAGGCCGCCGCTGCTTCCCCGCTTTTTGCCGGTGTGGAGCAGGAAGAGCTGCGGGCTATGCTGCAATGCCTGCAATATCGGGTACAGGATTACCCAAAGGGCAGCTACATCCTGCGGGCCGGGGAGGAAGTAGGGGCACTGGGCCTTTTGATCTCCGGCAGCGCTTTGCTGATCCAGGAGGATTACTGGGGAAACCGGAATATCCTCTCGGAGGTGGCGGTGAGCCAGGTCTTTGCGGAAGCCTTTGCCTGCTCCCCCGGGGCTGTGCTGAATATGGATGTGCTGGCGGAAAGTCCCTGCCGGGTGCTGTTTCTGGAGCCCCGCCGCATCATCTCCGTCTGCCCGGCCAGCTGCGCCCACCACAGCAGGGTGATCCGCAATCTGCTGGCGGATTCTGCCAGCAAGAATTTGCGTCTCACCGAAAAGCTGCGGCATCTGGGCCAGCGCAGCACCAGAGAAAAGCTGCTCTCCTATCTTTCTGCAGAGGCCCGGCGGCAGAAAAGCCCGGATTTTGAGATCGGCTTTTCCCGGCAGCAGCTGGCAGATTATCTTTCCGTGGAGCGCAGCGGCCTTTCCGCGGAGCTGAGCCGGATGCAGAAGGAAGGCATTCTGAGCTTCGAGAAAAATCATTTTGTGCTGCACCGGGACAGCTGAAGCCCGCTTCGTTTTCATATAGAAAAGCCTGCCGCAGCGGCAGGCTTTTTTGTGTGTGGCTCCCCCGAAAAAGCGCTTTCCTGCCGGGAATTCCGCTATGGGTCCCATGGAAAAAGCGCTCCCCTGCTTTTTTACAAAAATTTCCCGAAAAAAGCAAAACAAATTTCACTTACATCTAGTAAAACGGATGTATATTTGATAAAATAAAAATGAATACGGCTGAAGGAGGACGGCTTATGCCGATTTGCGTAAAAAGTGAAATTGGCCCCCTGAAAAAAGTGATGCTGCAGCGCCCCGGTCGGGAATTGGAACACCTGAGCCCCACCACCATGGAGCAGCTGCTCTTTGATGATATTCCTTACCTGCACAGAGCCCAGCAGGAGCACGATCAGTTTGCGGAGATCCTGCGGAGCCGGGGTGTGGAGGTTGTTTACCTGGAAGAATTGACCGCGCAGGTGCTGGATGCCAGGCCGGAGCTGAAAACGGAATTTGTGGAGGATGTGATCCGGGCTGCCGGCGGCACCGCTCTGGGGTATCAGGAGCCCCTGCGGGAATACCTGCTGAGCCTGGAGGATTCCAGAACACTGGTGACCCGTACCATGGAGGGGATTTCCTTCCGCCACCTGCCCCAGAGCTCGGCGCGTCTTTCCAGCCTGGTGCGGAGCGGGGCCCGCTTCATGATGCCCCCCATCCCCAATCTCTATTTTACCCGTGATCCCTTTGCCTGCATCGGTCGTGGCGTCAGCCTGAACCATATGTTCTCCGCCACCCGGAATCGGGAGACCATCTACGGACGCTATGTGCTGCAGTACCATCCGGATTATGCGGATTCCGTTCCCCTCTATTATACACCCGCGTATAATTTCAGTATAGAAGGCGGGGATATCCTCAATCTCAGCGCCAATGTTCTGGCGGTGGGCATTTCTCAGCGCACCCAGCCGGAGGCCATTGAGCAGCTGGCCCGGAATATCTTTGACGATGAAACTGCGGAGATCGATACCGTTCTGGCCTTCGAGATCCCCCGCACCCGCGCCTTCATGCACCTGGATACGGTCTTTACCCAGGTGGATGTGGATAAATTCACCGTACACCCGGGCATTCTGGATACCCTGCGCATCTTCGAGCTGCGGGGCAAGGGTCAGGCAGAGATTCAAACCCGGGAGGTCAGCGGCCCCCTGGCAGAGGTCCTGGCCCGCTATCTGAATCTGGACAGCGTGCAGCTGATCCGCTGCGGCGGGGAAAGTGAGATCGCCGCAGAGCGGGAGCAGTGGAACGATGGCTCCAATACCCTCTGCATCGCCCCCGGTGTGGTGGTGGTTTATGATCGAAATTATGTGACCAACCAGATTCTGGAGGAAAGCGGCCTGCAGGTGCTGATGATGCCCAGCTCCGAGCTTTCCCGGGGCCGTGGCGGCCCGCGCTGCATGAGCATGCCCCTGCAGCGGGATGTGGTCACGCTTTAAACGGGCTGTTTCCGCTTGATAAGGTCTTTATGGAGATATGAAATATATATTATAACGATTAAAGGAGAGATGTATTATGCCGGTCAACATCAGAGGAAGACATTTTCTGAAATTGCTGGATTACTCCAGCGCAGAGATCCGCTATCTGCTGGATCTTTCCCGGAATTTTAAAGATATGAAGCGGGCTGGCGTGCCCCACCGCTGGCTGGAAGGCAAAAATATCGTGCTGCTTTTTGAAAAAACCTCTACCCGCACCCGCTGCTCCTTTGAGGTGGCCGGTATGGATCTGGGCATGGGCGTGACCTATCTGGATCCGGGCAGCAGCCAGATGGGCAAAAAAGAGAGCATCTCTGATACCGCCCACGTTCTGGGCCGCATGTATGACGGCATCGAATACCGCGGCTTCAGCCAGGAGATCGTGGAAAGCCTGGCCGAAAACGCCGGTGTCCCCGTCTGGAACGGCCTGACCGATGAATTCCATCCCACCCAGATGCTGGCAGACCTGCTCACCATCGAAGAGAAAAAAGGCTGCCTGAAGGGGCTGCACTTCACCTATTTCGGCGATGCCCGCAACAACATGGGCAATTCCCTGATGGTTGCCTGCGCCAAGATGGGCATCCATTTCACCGCCTGCGCGCCCAAGGAGCTCTTCCCCGCAGAGGATCTGGTGGAAACCTGCAAAAAGATCGCTGCTGAAAACGGCTGCACCGTCACCCTCACCGAGGATGTGGCAGAAGGCGCCACCAATGCCGATGTGATCTATACCGATATCTGGGTATCCATGGGCGAACCGGACAGCGTCTGGGAAACCCGCATCAAGCTGCTGACCCCCTATCAGGTGAATGCAAAGGTCATGTCCATGGCCAAGCCCGATGCCCTCTTCATGCACTGCCTGCCCTCCTTCCATGATACCAATACCACCATCGGCAAGGAAATCGCCGACAAATTCGGCATCACTGAGATGGAAGTCAGCGACGAGGTCTTCAACAGCCCGCAGTCCGTGGTCTTTGATGAAGCGGAAAACCGCATGCATACCATCAAGGCCGTGATGTACGCCACCCTGCAGTAAAACACAGAAGGAGACGTAAAGATGACATTATTTACAATGCCGATCTATCATGCGCCTGATTTTTCCCAGCCGAAGTTTGCGGATGCGCCGGATGTCCGCTGGGAGCTGGCGGAGCAGGACGGCGTCGCCCCGGAATATTACCACAGCACCTCCATGTATCCGGAATATTTCAAGATCGATGGCAAATGGGTGCTGGCAGAGGAAAGCCGCATGGATTCCAGCGTCATCATCTGCCCGGATGGCCACCTGGAAGTGGTGGAAAACCGCAATCTGAAAAAGGGCGATAAGGTCATCCTGGGCCGCAGCGAAAACGGCGAGGAAGGCATTTATATGCACTGCAACGGCTTCCTGGAGGAGGGGCAGACCCTGGAGGATCAGTTCGTTTTCCGTCAGGGCAGAAGCCGGGAAACCTCCTACGCCCGGGATTATGACCGCCTGATCCAGCTGCTGCGCCATGAAAAAGAGCATGGGAACATCCTTTGGGTGATGGGCCCTGCCTTTTCCTTCGACTATGATGCCCGCCGGGCCATGCAGTCCCTGGTGGAAAACGGCTATGCCCACGGCCTGCTGGCCGGCAATGCCCTGGCCACCCACGATCTGGAGGGCGCCCTGCTGAACACCGCTCTGGGTCAGGATATTTATACCCAGGCTTCTCAGCCCAACGGCCATTACAATCATCTGGATGTAATCAATAAGGTCCGCAGAAGCGGCTCCATCCCGCAGTTTATCGAGGATTATAAGATCGATAACGGCATCATTTATGGCTGCGTGAAGCATGATGTTCCCATCGTGCTGACCAGCTCCATCCGGGATGACGGCCCCCTGCCGGAGGTCATTGCTGATTCCTATGCCGGCCAGAGCGCCATGCGGAATCTGGTGAAGAAATCCACCACCGTGATCTGCCTGGCCACCATGCTGCATACCATTGCCACCGGGAATATGACCCCCTCCTTCCGCGTGCAGGAGGATGGCAGCATCCGCCCCGTATTCCTCTATTCTGTGGATGCGGACGAATTCGTGGTGAATAAGCTCCTGGATCGGGGCAGCCTTTCCGCCACCACCATCGTCACCAATGTTCAGGATTTCATTACCATCGTTGCCAAGGGTCTGGGCCTGATGAACTAAGCCCGGCCTTGGGAAACATAAAAAGCCGATCCCCGGAAGACCTTCTTCCGGGGATTTTTTTGCGGAAATATGTAAAGTATGCTTGACATCCGGAAAAGATCATGCTATGCTTTGATTGTAAAGCAAGCTTTACAAATTGCTTTTGTAAACGCTCCCCAACTCGTCTTCCCAAAGAAAGGGGGAATTCCGTGAAAAACCGCATTGAGGAGATTCGGAAGGAAAGGGGCATCCGTCAGGAGGATTTCGCAAAGCAGCTGGGGGTCTCCCGGCAGACCATCAGCTCCCTGGAGAATGGGCGGTATAATCCCTCCATTTTCCTGGCCTTTAAGATCGCCCGCTGCTTTGGCATGCAGATCGAAGAAATCTTTATTTATGAAGAGGAACCCGATCATAATGCAAAATAAGACGTTTACCCCTGATTTTGATAAGCTTGATGAGAAAATTTAACGAGAAAATTTGATAAGAAAGCTGAAAGTTTGATAAGAAAAAGGAGGTATCTCCCATGAAACAAAGAGAAAACGCAAGATGGATCCTCAGCCTGCTCTGGATAATCATAGGCGGGGCGCTACTGCTTTGCTATCAGCTGGAGCTGCTGGATGATTTCTGGCAGGGCATGGGCATTGCCCTGCTGGCTGTGGGGCTGGTGCGGCTTCTGCAGCATATCCGTTATAAGAAAAACCCGGAATATCGGGAAAAGGTGGATACAGCCGATCAGGATGAGCGGAATCATTTCCTGGCAAACAAAGCCTGGGCCTGGGCAGGCTATATCTTCGTCCTCATCGCAGCTCTGGCCTCTGTGGTTCTGCGGATCATGGGCTATGTGGAGCTGGTGCCCCTGGCCAGCGGCTGTGCGTGCCTGCTGCTGATCCTGTATTCTGTCTGCTACATGATCCTCCGCCGCAAATATTAGAGGTGCAGGGCAGAGGAGCAAGCCCATACCTGCACAAAAAAGCCCTGACAGATACCAGTCAGGGCTTTCTTTTTTGCATGCGGATCCCGGTTTCCGCCGGGCTTTGGCGTGAATTAAGCTTTTTTGAAGAGCTTGGGAACATACAGCACCAGAAGCAGCAGGGCGAAGAGGGCCGCGCTTGCCTTATGAATGATGGAGAGTGCAGGCACGCCGGAAACGTTCATGATCAGGATGCCGCTGATGACGGCCAGGGCAAAAAGAACGCGCAGCAGGATTTCCCAAACCGGCTTTTTCCATTCTTTTCTGGAGAGAACCGCAAGGGCGACCAGGGCCAGGATCCCCACCACAGAAAGAATGATGTGGGCAGTCATTCCGGTGAAGCGCAGCAAAAACAAGAGGGCAGTGATGACGAGCATAAGGATGAAAAAGAGCTTGCTTTTCATGATAAAGACGTCCTCCCTGAGAAATTGTTCTGAACTTTTTCTGCCCCGGTTCGCTGCAAGCTCCTGCCGTTTCCGTTTTCTTCCGGTGGGCAGCGCACAGAATCCCCGAAACATAAAAATTCAAATACAGGATAGCATATTCTGCTATAAAAGACAATATCTGCCGGATTTCGTTTTAAATCGCCTGTGTTTCGGGGACGGACAAGTTTTATCACAAATTTTAACACAAGTTTTACTATAGGGAGATTTCTATTCCCGGGGGGGTCCGAAATTCCTCTGCCTTAGAGCATATGGGCCAGCAGATCCTCCCGGCTGCCGGGGAAGAGATCAATGGGTGCGACGTCGAACACCGTCTTGCAGCCCTTTTCCCCCCGGGCTGCCATGCGGAAGATGGCCCGGGCAAAGGCCACCAGCACGCTGCCGGTGAATTCCGGGTTGGAATCCAGCTCCAGCCGGTATTCGATGCGCTGCTTATGGCAATCCCCGGCGCCGCTCTTCCCACTGCGCAGCACGCAGCCGCCGTGAGGCAGGCCGCTGTGCTTCTCCCGCAGCTCTTCCAGGCTGATGAATGTGACCGTGGTATCATAATCCGCAAAATAAGCGGGCATGCTGACGATCTGCTGCCGGATGGCCTCCCGGTCAGCCCCTTCCTCCACCACCACATAGCAATCCCGGCTATGCTTTTCCCTGGTGCTGAGCTGGGGCATCTCACCGGCGCGCACCCGCTCCACCGCCTCCGGGACGGGAATGGTATATTGCCGGGCATCCACCACCCCGGGGATGCGGCGAATGGCATCGGAATGCCCCTGGGAAACGCCCCGTCCCCAGAAGGTGTAATCCTGCCCATCCGGGAGGATCGCCCCGGCATAGAGTCGGTTCAGGGAGAACATCCCCGGATCCCAGCCGCAGGAGATGAGAGCCAGCTTCCCGGCGGGGGCTGCCGCAGCGTCCACCGCAGCCCAGTGCTTGGGGATGCTGCTGTGATTGTCATAGGAATCCACGATATGAAAATGGGCAGCCAGCTCCGGACTCATCTGGGGCAGGTCTGTGGCGCTGCCGCCGCAGAGGATCATCACATCGATCTTATCCTTCCATTCCAGAACCTGCTCTGTGGAGACTACAGGCACATTTTCCGTGGCGATCTGCAGGGAAGCCGGGTCGCGCCGGGTAAAAACGGCTGCCAGCTCCATATCCGGGTTCCGACGAATGGCATCCTCCACCCCTTTTCCCAGATTGCCGTAGCCATAAATACCGATTCGCATAGAAAACCATCCTTTCTTGGGCAAGATTGCCGGATAAATACAGTCGGGCTGTGGAGCAAAAGGCTCTCCAAAGCCGAAAATAGAGCAGCCGGGCTGGGAAAATCCCAGATCCCGGCTTTTTGTTTTTCTCCCAATTCGTCCGCGCGTTCCCGATGAAAGATCACGCGGTAAAGGCTCCCCTGTGTAAGGGGGGCTGTCAGACAAAAGGCTGACGGAGGGCTTGTTTAAGCGAGTTTTGTACAATTCCCTCACCCCTTTAGGGTAGCTACTTTATATAAGGGGAGTGGGGAGTCAACAGCGGCAGAAACTCAAAACGAGGTTGGGCGTTGTTTTTAATTATAAGATGGAGCATGGGGGGATCAAAGATCCCGCCGCCCGCTCATGGCCAGATCCAGGGTAGCTTCATCCACGAAGGCCAGGGAGCCGCCCACCGGCATGCCGTGGGCCAGCCGCGTGATGCGCAAACCCTCCCGGCGCAGGCGTTTGGCCAGGTATTGGGCAGTGACTTCCCCTTCTGCTGTGGGGTTCGTGGCCATGATCAGCTCTTTGACGGGCTCCTCCCGCAGGCGTTTTTCCAGGGAGTGCAGAGCCAGCTGCTCCGGGCCCACCCCATCCATGGGGGAGATGACACCGCCCAGCACATGATAAAGCCCCTGATAGCTGCCGGAGCGTTCCATGCTGATCAGATCCGCGACCCCTTCCACCAGGCAGAGCTGGCTGTGATCCCGCCGGGGGTCAGTGCATACGGGGCAGAGGGGCTGATCCGTATAATTTCCGCAGCGCGGGCAGGGATGCACCGCATCATGGGCATCCACAATGGAGCGGGCCAGCGTCACGACCCCGGCCCGTTCTTTTCCCAGAAGATGAAAGGCCAGCCGCTGGGCTGCTTTCTGCCCCACGCCCGGCAAAGAGGCCAGCTCCCGCACCAGGCGGTTCAGTGCCTCAGGGTATTGATAGGCCATTAGAACATCCCCATGCCGGGCAGGTTCATGCCGCCGGTGGCCCGGCCCATTTTTTCACTGGCCAGAGCCTGTGCATTGGCCAGCGCCTCCTTCACGGCAGCCAGCACCAGATCTTCCAGCATTTCCACATCCTCCGGGTCAACGATCTCCGGATCGATGGAGATGGAAACGATCTCCTGTGCGCCGGTGGCGGTGACCTTCACCATACCGCCGCCGCTGATGCCCTCCACCTGCGCGGAAGCCAGCTCTTCCTGAGCCTTCTGCATTTCCCGCTGCATGTTCTGGGCCTGCTTCATCAGTTGCTGCATGTTCATTCCCATGGGTATTCCTCCTGTCGCGCGTTTTCGCTATTTTGTCTTCCTTGTTTGCTGTATTTTGCTGGCATGTGTTTCTATGGTATATGTGCTTTTTTTCGCAGATATGCGGCCTGCCCGTGCCTAGAAGAGGCTGGCTTCCTCCGGCGGCGGTTCGTCCGGGAAGGGCGGCGCTTCATAATCCTCTTCCCGCTCCGGCGCTGCCTTGCTGCCGGGGCTTGCTTTGGGCTTTGCCGCTCTCGGCTGGCCGATAAAGGGCTGAATGCTGAGAGAGGAACGGCAGGCGCTGTTTACTGCATTTTCCAGCAGGGTCTTGTATTGTCCATCCTTGCCGAAGCTGCTGATGAAGATGGAAAGCTCCGGTGGGAAATCGATGTGCAGAACCCGGCCTTCCACCCGATCCGGCTGGGAATCCCGCAGCAGCTCTGCCAGGCCGGGATTCTTTTCCTCCAGCCAGGAGAGAACCTGGGGCCAGAGGGAACGAACCTTCTCGATCTCCACCAGCGGCGCTGCAGGCTTGGTGCTTACTTCCTTTTCCGCTGCGGCGGGCGCAGCTGCTTTTTCTCTGGCGGCCGGGGCAGCCTTGGGGCCGGCCGGCTTTGCCGGGGCCTTCTGCTCCGCTTTGGGCGCTGCAGCCTGGGGAGCTGCCGGGCTTTCCTTCTGCTCCTTTGCTGCCTGCTCAGCCCTTGCCGGGGCTGCTTCCTCTGCCAGACCGCAGGCCTTCATGAGAGAAAGCTCCAGGCTGATCCGGGGAGAGGGGGCAAAGCGCATGCGCCGGTCTGTTTCGCTGAGTGCCTGCAGCAGAGCCAAATAACGACCGGGGGAGGCAGCTTTGGCCCAATCCGGCAGCTGGGCATCCTTTGCCATCACCTGCAGCAGCGTATCCCGGATCACCTCCTGCAGATCGCTGAGAGCCTGGCGCAGGTCTTTTCCCGATTTTACCAGCTGATCCACCCGATCCAGCACAGCGGGCAGATCCTGCTCCAGCAATTCCTGGAGCAGCTCCAGCACGAAGCTGTGATCCACCACACCCAGCAGAGCGGAAACCATTTCCTGGCTGATCTGCGCGCCTTCTTCCCGGCTTCCGGCAAAGACACCGGCGCACTGATCCAGCAGGCTGACTGCATCCCGCATGCCGCCGTCCGCTTTCCGGGCGATCAGGCTCGCGGCCTCCCGGCTCAGGGGGATGTTTTCTTTTTCCGCCACCTCCAGCAGGTGCGCTTCGATATCCGCATTGCTGATGCGGCGAAAATCAAAGCGCTGACAGCGGGAGATCACGGTCAGGGGCAGCTTGTGCGGGTCTGTGGTGGCAAAGATGAATACCACATGGGCCGGGGGTTCCTCCAATGTTTTTAAAAGGGCATTGAAGGCCTGATCCGTCAGCATGTGAACTTCGTCAATGATATAGATTTTGTGCTTTTCCTGGGCGGGGGCGTATTTCACCCGCTCCCGCAGATCACGGATTTCGTCGATGCCCCGGTTGGAGGCGCCGTCGATCTCGATCACATCCATGCTTTCTCCTGCCAGATCCCGCTGGCAGGCCGGGCAAAGGCCGCAGGGATCCCCGTTTTCTGTGGGCTGCTGGCAGTTGATGGCCCGGGCCAGGATGCGGGCGGCGGAGGTTTTCCCGGTGCCCCTTGGCCCGCAGAAGAGATAGGCATGCACAGGCTCATCCCGGCGCACCGCAGCGGCCAGGACGCGGCTGATATGGGATTGCCCGATCAATTCGCCGAAGCGCTGGGGGCGATACCGGCGGTAAAGGGCGGTATAGCTCATGGAAGCCTCCCGGGCTTTGGAAAGCCCTGCTCTTTATTTGGGGTAATAGATACCGGCCGGCGCCTGGAAGGCCACAGCCCGGAGGGGGCAGCCATCCGCTTTTTCAAAAGGAAGCGGCAGCACGGAAAGAAGGAAATGCTCCCCGGCCAGCTGATCCAGATTGGCCAGATTCTCCACGATCAGCTTGCCTTCCCGCAGCAGAATGTGGTGAACGGGCAGATCCTGGCTGTCTGCCGGGTCTGCGGAGACCATATCCATGGCCAGGCCGGAAAGATCCGGGAAGCTAGCCAGGTAAAGCGCTGCTTCCGTGGAAAGCACAGGGAAATCCTGCATATATTCGTCTGTTCCCCAGAGCTTGTGGTAGCCGCTGTTCAAAACCAGGAACTGGGAGAAGCGCAGCGCCTCCTCGAAGCCTTCCAGAAATTCCATGGGGATGCTGAGGCCCCGGAATTCGCTTACGTCAATCATCAGCGCCAAACCAAAGAAGCGATCCAGCGGGAGCTCATCCAGGAATTTGCCTGCGATTTCCGTGTGGGCCGGGGCATCGATGTGGGTGCCCAGGTGGTTGTTGAGAAAGAGGTTTGTCTGCCGGCTGTGCCCTGTTTCGATCCGCTCCAGACGGGGCTGGGCAGTCCCGGGAAAGACCGGCATATCCTCGGTGATTCGATGTGTCAGATCTGTCATTTTCATGATCGTCGTCTCCTGTAGGTATACAATAGATATAGTACTTCTATCATAATGTTCATAGTATAGCATAGCTCTCTGCAAAAAAACAGTGAAACTTTCTATGGATTTCCGAAATTCCCTTTTGCGGCTTGCTCTGGGTGCAGCCCCCGGAGGGAGCGAATCTCATGGAAAAATCCGGCATACGCAGGCGTCTGCCTTTGTCTGCCGGATTTTTCTTCTGATTCATTCTTATTCTTAAAAACAAAAGCCCTGAATTCGACTTTGTGTTCCTTGGCAAAGCGCGCAACCCACAGGCTGCCTGCGAGCTGCCCCGGGTACTCCCTCCGGCAAACTTTCCGCTGATACGGAAAGCCTTTTGGCATCTGCCTTTGGACAAGGGAGGCTTTCGCCGGAAACACAAAAGGAAGCTGGGAGAAAAACGAAAGCCTCGCTGTGGGCAGCTGCCTTAGCTTCTTATGCATTGCTGCATCGGCGCACGGGCTTTTTCGGCTGTGAATTGCCGCACGCCGGTATGGGGGATCTCCTGCCAGACCCGGATCCTCCACAGTAAGGCCAGGCTTTGCAGGGGGACGAAGGAGAAGAGGAACAG
Organism: Bacillota bacterium; assembly: GCA_017440145.1. Lineage (GTDB taxonomy): Bacteria > Bacillota > Dehalobacteriia > UBA4068 > UBA4068 > RGIG3155. The sequence goes on along the minus strand of JAFSHU010000072.1, from coordinate 7,994 downwards.
CGGATAGAGCAGGATGCCCGGCAGCAGGCTGGCTCGAAAGCGCCTCTGCAGCAGCAGGGCAGCAAGGGCCTGTGCCACCGCAGCCCCATAGCCCAGCAGCAGGGAAAGGGGAAGAGAGGCCAGGGCAGCCTCCCAATCCGCCAGCCAGGTGAAAAGCAGGGCAAAGGGCAGCAGAGCCTGCACATAGCCGAAGCACAGCTGCAAACAGGCATCCAGCGCCCGCAGGCCGCCCTGCTTTTTCGGAATGGCAGAAAGCAGCTCCTTCATCTTCAGGCCTGTGACCTGCATAATGCCGCTCATCCAGCGGCGGCGCTGAATAAGGGAGGTGCGGAAGGAGAGGGGTTCCTCGTCATAGGTCACTGCTGCCTCACAAAAGGTGATCTTTTCCCCCCGGGCCGCACAGAGGGCGAAGAATTCTGCATCCTCGGTGATGGTCTCCGCCGGGAAGCCGCCGATCTCCTCCAGAAAATCCCGGCGCAGCCCGAAGCCGGTGCCGATCAGACGGGCAGAGAGGCCCAGCACAGCGCGGGCCCGGTTCAGAAAAACATTGGCGAAGCAGAAATAAATCTCATAACAGGTGCAGACCCAGGATTGGGAGGCGTTCTTTGCCAGGATGCGGCTTTTCGCCACCCGGGCCTCCCCACAGAGACTGCGGTTCATGGCAGAGAGAAAGTTTGGGTCTGCTTCGTTATCCGCATCAAAAACGCAGAAGGCATCATAATCCGTTTCCGGGCACAGCAGCTGCCTTGCTGCCTCCTGCAGGGCTGCCCCCTTGCTGCGAACGGAGGGGGGGACGGAAAGAAGCTTTGCCCCGGCCCGCAGGGCTGCGCCCGCGGTATCATCTGTGCAGTTGTTGGGAATCACAAACACATCCACCAGCTCCGGGGGGTAGTTCTGCCTCAGGATGCTTTCCACTGCGGCAGCGATGCAGCTTTCCTCATTTCGGGCAGGCAGCAGCACCGCAAATTTCAGCTGCTGCTCTGTTTCCGGCGGGGCTTTTGGCTTCAGCAGGCCAAAAACCGCCAGGCCGGCAAAATAAAAGGAGAAGATTTTTAAGACCAGAAAAAAGATTTCCGGGCCTTTTTCCAATATAGCATCCATTTTCAAACCTCGTTTCAGATTGCTTCAGCTGCTCCAAGTATAGCAGGAAGCGATTTTAAGAAAAAAGCAGATAAGAGATTAAGTTTTTCTTAATTTATCAAATTCCGGCAAAGTTTGACAGAATGGCTGTTTTGATGCTATGATGACCATGCTCCGGGCTTTCTTTTGAATATGCAAATGCAGATATAGCAGATATATATGAAAAGACGCTGCGGCTGGAAAAAGTTCCTTCCCTTATTATAAAATGCAGGAGGCGCAAAGATGCGTAAATTATTGATCGCGACCGGCAATGCCCATAAAATTGAAGAGATTCGTGCGATTCTGGAGCGCTGCGGGGTGCAGGTGGCTGAGCTGCTCTGCCTGAAGGATATACCCGGCTACCAGGCTCCGGAGGAGGATGGGGACAGCTTTCAGGCCAACGCAGCCCTGAAGGCCCGCTCTGCTGCGGAAAGCAGCGGCCTGCCCGCCCTGGCGGATGACAGCGGCCTCACCGTAGAGGCACTGGACGGCGCGCCGGGCATCTATTCCGCCCGCTATGCCGGGGAAGAGCAGGATGATGCCGCCAACCGGAAGAAGCTGCTCTCTGCTTTGGCGCAGGTTCCCCAGGGGCAGCGGCAGGGCGCCTTTGTCTGCGCTGTGGCTCTGGCCTTGCCCGGCGGTGAGACCATCCTGCGGGAGGCTCGCGTTCCCGGAGAGATCGCCTTTGAGGAATGCGGCGATGGGGGCTTCGGCTATGACAACCTGTTTTACCTGCCGCAGCTGGGGCGGACCATGGCTCAGCTTTCTCCGGAAGAAAAGAACGGCCTGAGTCATCGCGCCCAGGCTTTGGAGCTGCTCCGGGAGGAGCTGCTGGCTTTGGAATAAGCCGCCCGCAGCAGGCCCTTTCATGGGGAGAAGAGCGAAACGGCCCCTCCTGCCCGCTGGGGCAGCGCTCTTTTTGCCAAAAGACCGGATAAGTCGGTCATTGCATAGATAGAATCAATGAACTTTTCCAAGAAAAGGGCAGAAAGGGCTTGCAATCTCCGAACAAAAGTTGTACCATGGAAATGGTAGAGGGGATAACTGCGTCCCCCTTCCTGTTTTGCTTATTTATCATCTCATGACGAAAGCCATGAGGGTTAATAAAAGGAGGAATACAATAATGTCCCTTGACGTCAGTAAATTCATGGAAAACGTGGTGGCAAAAAACCCCGCAGAGCCTGAATTCCATCAGGCTGTTGAGGAAGTCATCAAATCTCTGGCTCCCTTCGTAAACGCCAACCCCAAATATTTGGAACAGGGCCTGCTGGAACGCATCGTTGAACCCGAACGCGTAATCAGCTTCCGTGTACCGTGGGTTGATGACAATGGTCAGGTCCAGGTAAACCGTGGTTACCGTGTACAGTTCAACGGCGCCATTGGTCCCTACAAAGGCGGCCTGCGTTTTGCTCCCAACGTAACTCAGGGCACCCTGAAATTCCTGGGCTTTGAACAGACCTTCAAAAACTCCCTGACCGGCCTGCCCATGGGCGGCGGCAAGGGCGGCGCTGACTTCAACGGCATCGGCAAATCCGACGCTGAAGTTATGCGTTTCTGCCAGTCCTTCATGAGCGAGCTCTATCGCCACGTTGGTCCCGATACCGACGTTCCCGCCGGTGATATCGGCGTTGGCGCAAGAGAAATCGGTTTCCTCTTCGGCCAGTACAAAAAATTGGTCAACCGCTATGAAGGCGTTCTGACCGGTAAAGGTCTGACCTACGGCGGCTCCCTGGGCCGTACCGAAGCCACCGGTTACGGTGTTGCTTACTTCACCGACCATGTTCTCCAGAAGAACGGTCTGGGCACCTTCGAAGGCAAAACCGTCACCATCTCCGGCGCTGGTAACGTCGGCTGCTACCTGATCGAAAAGATCAACGCCATGGGCGGTAAAGTCGTCACCGTCGCCGATCCCTTCGGCTATGTTTACGTTCCCACCGGCGTCACCGCTGAACATCTGGAATTCCTGAAACCCCTGTGGGCCGTCTATCGTCGTCCCATCAAGGATTTCGCTACCGAATACGGCTTCGAATATCGCGAAGGCCGCCGCGCTTGGGAAGTTCCCTGCGACGTGGCTATCCCCACCGCCTGCCAGAACGAGCTGGACGGCAACGATGCCAAGACCCTGCTGGCCAACGGCGTCAAAGCTGTTGTTGAAGCAGCCAACATGCCCAGCACCAAAGAAGCAGTTGACGCTTTCGTCGATGCGAAGATCCCCTTCGGCCCCGGCAAAGCAGCCAATGCTGGCGGCGTAGCAGTTTCCGGTATGGAAATGTCCCAGAACAGCATGCGCTACAACTGGACCAAAGAAGAAGTTCTGGACAAGCTCCAGGGCGTCATGCTCGGCATCCACAACACCTGCGTGGAACACGGCACCAAGGAAGATGGCTACATCAACTATGTTGACGGCGCCAACATCGGTGGTTTCGTTAAAGTTGCTGATGCTATGCTGGCTCAGGGTATCGTCTAATCCTGTTCTACCATATGCCTTTTTCGGGGCGGCTCTTTTGGGCCGCCCCTTTTTTATCTGCATTTTATGAAAGCAACTTACAGAAGAATTTTACAGAAGAATTTTACAGAAGCATTCTGCTGAAGCTTTGCGTGCGAAGGAGGAACTATGAGGATCCGGGATTTGGATTTTCAGGATGCAGCAGCCCTTCTGGCCTGGGCAAAGGATCCGGAGGGCGGCCGCTTTTTCCGGGGGGATAGCAGCAGCCTTTGTCTGAAGGATATGGAAGGCTTCATTCTGGGCACAATGCTCTGTGCCGGGGATCTTCACCAGGCCATCGTGGATGAATCGAATCAGCTTGTGGGGCTGGTCAGCCTGAAAAATATCGATGAAGAAAAGCACCGGGCAGAATTCAGCATCGGCCTGCTCCCTGCAGCACAGGGAAAGGGCCTGGCCGGGGCAGCGGTGGCGGAGCTGCTGCCTATCGCCTTTGATGAGCTGGGGCTGGAGAGCATCTATATGTATACGGATGCAGGGAACCTCCCCACCCGGGCATTTAACGAGCGCTGCGGCTTCCGCCTGCTGGAATCCCCGCCGGAGGGTATTCTCCCGGAGGCAGAGGGGGAGCTGTGCTGGTATGGCTTCAGCCGGGAGGAGCATCTGCGAAACGCCGCAGGGGCAGAGTAGCAGGGCAAAATCTGCTGCAGCAAAAGGATTCGGCGCCCTCTTTACTTTTTGAGAAAGATATCCTATAATATAAATAGGAATTCTTTTCGTTAAGCAAATCACAAAAACAGCTATCTCTTGCAGAAAGAGGGATGAACGATGAAAGAAGAATGCTATCTGATCGAAGGAATGACCTGCGCCGCCTGCTCTGCTGCGGTGGAACGGGTCACAGCCAAGCTCCCCGGCGTGGAAAGCAGCGCCGTGAATCTGACCACCAAGCGGCTGACCATCCGCTATGATGAAAGCCAGACCGGCCCGGAGCAGATCGTGGCCAAGGTGGAGCGGGCCGGCTTTTCTGCCCAGCTCTGGCAGGCTGAGCAGCCGCAGGCCGCAAAGGACAGCCTGGAAAAGCAGGAGGAGCAGGCCGCCAAAGAGGAGCAGCTGCGAAAGCGGGAGCTCTGGGTCTCTGCCGTCTGCGGCGGGTTGATCCTGATTTTTTCCATGGGTCATATGCTGGGCATGCCCCTGCCGGATTTGGTGGATATGCACAGCCATCCGGTGAATTTTGCCCTGGTACAGCTGCTTCTGAGCATCCCTGTGCTCTGGTGCGGCCGTCGTTTCTTCACAAAGGGCTTTTCCGCTCTCTTTCACGGCGCCCCCAATATGGATACCCTGGTGGGGATCAGCAGCGCCTGCTCTTTTCTCTACAGCCTGGTCACCACCTTCCTGTTGAGTGATGACCCCAGCCAGGTACATCATTTGTATTACGAATCTGCAGCCATCGTGGTCACCTTGGTCATGCTGGGCAAGCATATGGAGGCCAACAGCAAGAGCAAAACCACCGGCGCCATCCGCAGCCTGATGGAGCTGAGCCCGGATACGGCCATCCGCATCCGCAATGGGCAGCAGCAGGAAGTCCCCCTGGCTCAGCTGGCTGTGGGGGATCTGGTGCTGGTGAAGCCGGGCAGCAAAATCCCCCTGGACGGCATCGTGCAGGAGGGGAACAGCGGCGTGGATGAGTCCCTGCTCACCGGGGAGAGCCTGCCTGTGGAGAAGGGCCCCGGCAGTGAGGTTCTGGGCGGCACTCTGAACGGCAGCGGCGCCCTTTATGTGGAGATCAGCCGCATTGGCCAGGATACCACCCTTTCTCAGATCATCCGCATCATGGAGGAAGCCCAGGGACACAAAGCCCCCATCGCCAAGCTGGCGGATAAGGTCTCCGGGGTTTTTGTTCCCATTGTTATCGGCATTGCGCTGCTTTCCGCTGCAGTCTGGCTTATCAGCGGGCAGGAGCTTTCCTTTGCCCTGCGCATCTTTACCTCTGTTCTGGTGATCGCCTGCCCCTGCGCCCTGGGTCTGGCCACGCCCACTGCCATCGTGGTGGGGACCGGCCTTGGTGCTTCTCACGGTATCCTCATCCGCAGCGGGGAGGCGCTGGAGGTTCTGCACAAGGCAGATGTTGTGGTGCTGGATAAGACCGGCACTGTCACCACCGGCCGTCCACAGCTTACGGAGCTGCTGCCTGCGGAGGGGGTCTCCCCCCGGGAGCTGCTTTCTCTGGCGGCTCTGGTGGAAGAGCGCTCCGAGCATCCCCTGGCCGGGGCTGTCCTGCGGGCAGCGGAGGAAGAGGGACTCCGGGGAATCCTGCCGGAGCAGATCAAGTCCTTCCGCAGCCATACCGGCAGCGGCGTGGAGGTGGAGCTGGAAAACGGCCGTCGCCTCTTCATGGGGAACCTGGCTCTTCTGGAAAAAGCCGCTGCTGCCCTGAGTGAAGCCCAGCAGGCGGAGATCGACAAGCTTTCTGCCCAGGGGAAAACGCCTTTGCTGCTGGCAGAAGAGGGGAAATATCTGGGCTGCGTCAGCGTGGCGGATACCATTAAGGAAAGCTCACCGGCAGCCATTCGCCGCCTGCATGAAATGGGCCTGACCACCGTGCTGCTGACCGGGGATAATCAGGCCACAGCCGAGCATATCGCTGCACAGGCCGGCATTGACCGGGTTCTGGCCCAGGCTTTGCCGGGGGAAAAGGCCGGACGCATCCGCAGCCTGCAGGAGGAAGGGCACAGCGTCCTCATGGTGGGGGATGGCATCAATGACGGCCCGGCTCTGGCACAGGCAGATGTGGGCTGCGCCATGGGTGCCGGCAGTGATGTGGCCATTCAGGCCGGCTCTGTGGTGCTGATGAAGAATGATCTGCAGGATGTGGCCCGGGCCGTGCGCCTGAGTCACCTGACCATCCGTGGCATCAAGCAGAACCTTTTCTGGGCCTTCTGCTACAATGTGATCGGCATCCCCATCGCGGCCGGTCTGCTTTACCCCAGCTTTGGCCTGCTGCTCAGCCCCATGATCGGCGGCCTGGCCATGTCGCTCAGCTCTCTCTTCGTGGTGAGCAATGCCCTGCGTCTGCGCCTGAAAAAACTGGATTAAAGTCTGCCGCACGAAAGTGATCGGCATGAAAGAAAATAGCATGAAAGACAATATATAAGAAAGAAACTATTTGATTAAGAAAGAAACTATATTTAAGGAGGAAAAAGGATGACTTTGTTAAAGGTACCGGATATGCACTGCGGCAAATGCGTGGAACGCATCACCAAGGTTCTGAACAGCGAAGGGCTGGATTTCAGCGTTTCTCTGGAAAATCATACTGTGGAGATTCGCGGGGATCAGGCGGCTGTGGAAACAGCCATCTCCGCTCTGGATGACTGCGGCTTCAGCGCAGAGCAAGCCTGATTTTCCTGGGCCGGAAGAGATTCCGGCCTGCAAAAGAGTATCCGGCAAGACAGCAGGAAAGGCGTCCTCTCTTTGAGGGGACGCTTTTTGTCTGAATTTGTCGGGCAAAAAGTTCTGCTGTTTTTTTTGAGGATTGTGGAATATTTATATGGATGAATATAGGGTGAATATGCATTTCCAAGGAGAGTTTTGTCGTATTTAGTTGTATAAAAGCAGGAAGTTTTTTTTGCATTTTGCTATTTTTGCTTGATTTTGGCTTTTTTTTGTGATATATTTTTTTTGGAGTACTAGCAGAAAATGGAAGCAATTCCTCTTCTGCTTGTATACTGTTTCTGTATAAAATTTTTGAATCGCAATACACTAATTTTTGTTGTTTCAGCGAAATACTGGGTAAATCTGAGGCTGAGTCCGGAATTCGATCCGTTTCCGGACAAAATCGGAGGGCTTGATGGCGAGTAAGGATCTGAGACGCATGAGCCGTGGTGAGCTTCTGGAAATGCTCATCGTACAAATGGAGGAGAACGAATCCTTGCGCAATCAGCTGATCAAAGTGCAGGCCCAGCTGCAAAACAAGCTGCTGGAAATGCTCATTTCCCAGCTGGAAGAGAATCAAAGCCTGCGCAGCAAGCTGAATAAAACGCCAGCTCCCGCAGAGGAGATGCATACTCCATTCCGGGAAAAGGACTTCGCTCCGATTTCCGTGAATTTGCCGCCGATGACGCAAGCCGCCGCTCCCATCGTGGAGGCGCCGAAAGCTCTGACTGCGGACAAGCCTTTTGCGCCGCAGCCCGCAGCAGAGAAAGCAGCCCCTGTGCCGGAGAAGGCCGTTGTCGCCCCGGTCGTGGAGGTACCGAAAGCTCTGACTGCGGACAAGCCTTTTGCGCCGCAGCCCGCAGCGGAGAAAGCAGCCCCTGTGCCGGAGAAGGCCGTTGTCGCCCCGGTCGTGGAGGCACCGAAAGCTCTGACTGCGGACAAGCCTTTTGCGCCGCAGCCCGCAGCGGAGAAAGCAGCCCCTGTGCCGGAGAAGGCCGTT
>JAFSHU010000009.1 GCA_017440145.1 Bacillota bacterium | reverse complement strand
TGCTCCAGCATAAAGCCGTTTCGCCTTCTTTCATGAGCACACAGGCTCAAATTGTTATTCTAACAAAAAAGCCAAAAATATGCAAGCCACGGGGGAGCTGCCCGGCACAGTCCCCTGCTGCCTAGCTTGTGGAAAGCGGAGGGCGGCTATGCAGCAGAGGAAAAATGAAAGCCGTTCCTCTTCTCTGGGAACGGCTTCTAAAATATAGTTATATAGCTTTTACAGCGAAAAGGAGTGATTTGCATAGGTAGGCCAATCCGGCGCATATTCCTCATTTGCCTGATCCCCCCACAGAACCCAGCCATCCCGGTTTCCGCGGGCGAACATTTCCAGATATGGGCCTTCGCTGCAGGCTTCGATGATCGGGAAAATTTGATCCGGCTTCCTGGAATGCTCACGCTTCATGGAGCGAATCAGATTCACCTGGCTTCTGGCCGGGGCTTGGGTACGATAGCTTTGCCCGCGAATGCCGAACAAAAGCAGCTCTGTCACGTTTCGAAAATAGAAGCCAACGCCTCGCCCATCAGGCTCGCCATCTTTTCTGACCTTTTCCCAAACGATATTTGATTTGTATTCAAAACCCCAGGCTTTCATGACCTCCAGCCCACTGGGCAGCAAGGCATTGGGAACCCATAAATACAGGTGAGCCTTTTCCGCTGCCACCTGCTCCACGGGCAGCTGCATGATATGCTCCAGCTTCATCGTTGGGTAACGGTTCAGCCGCTTGTGCTCCGGCGCCATTTTTCCTGTCCGGTTTTGGAACTGCCAGGGAGGGTCTGCCAGAATGGTATGAAATTTTGTATCACCACAGGTGCTGAGAAAGCTTCGGATGCTTTCCTCCGGGCTAGATTGTTTGTTCATTTTCCTTCTCCCCCCAGCCAACAATGCAGTTGGGCTTAATCCCGATTGCCAGTATTGGGCAGCCACCATGCCGACGGGAATCCAGCCTTGGCAGCAATTTCCCCATCCAGGTCGTGCTGGCACCGTATTTTTTCATTACATCCAGATGCCGAAACACTTCGTTCAGGGACTCGCTGCGGGTCACGATGATGCCCACGCTGATAATATCACATTCGTAATACGTTCGCATGGCAAACAAATCCCTGTCGTAGGTTTGATCTTTGCTGTTCCACTCCACATCCAGTGCGATTCTGTTTTTTATGAAATCGATATTATGTCCATCAATATAATTTTCTATTTTTTTCTCTTTGATGGCCTTATCGGAAAATCTTCCTTTCAGGGAGCCGGAGCGGGGGTAAAATTTAATCAATAAATCCCCGGAAATTCTCTGCTCCTGCCAACCAAGCGGCTCCAGCACAGCGGAGAACTTTGGTGGGATGGGAGATTCATTCCCGCCGGCCGCAAGAATTTCACCTTCCGTTATGGAGAATTGCCGCAAAGCAGCAAACAGCTCATCACACTCAAGGGGAAAAGACTGCGTAAGAATTTCTGCGGCGTGATTATAGTTGAAAACTTCAAAGCGATTTAAAATATCGGAAGGAATCCAGCTATCAAGCATGCTTCTCACCTCAGGAAAAGTATAGCACATTCCTCCTCCGCTGTCGATAAAAACCCATCAATCCGGGATTTTTTGAAAGCGCATTCCGGGAAGAAAACATCCCCACAACGCTTGCGGGCGCTGGAAGCCAATGGTATAATAAATCGTTAGGGCAAACGCCTTTCATCCGATTTATCTGCAAAAGCAATCCGGATATTTTTTATAAATGATGAGGTGCGAAATCATGAAGACCGGTTTTGACCCGCA
>JAFSHU010000071.1 GCA_017440145.1 Bacillota bacterium | reverse complement strand
GCACCCTGGATCCCATGGCCCAGGGGGTGCTTCCCGTTTGCCTGGGGAAAGCCACCAGACTGGCAGAATATGTGGTGGGCCGCGGCAAGCAGTACCTGGCCGGAGTTCGTTTTGGCATCAGCACAGACAGCTATGATGCGGAGGGAAAGGTGCTGGCAAGCGCTGATCCCTCTGCTGTGACAAAAGATCAGCTGGAAGCCCTGCTCCCCGCCTTTCGTGGGGAGATTTTGCAGGCGCCGCCGGCGGTTTCTGCCCTGAAGCAGGGTGGGGAAGCGCTCTATAAGAAGGTCCTCCGCGGCGAAGAGGTTCAGGTGGAGGCCAGGCCGGTACATATTTACGGGCTGGAGCTGCTGGATTTTGTCCCCGGGCCGGAAGCCCATGCAAAGCTGCTGGTGGATTGCGGGCAGGGTGCCTATATCCGTTCCCTGGCCCATGATCTGGGAGAGGCTTTGGGTTGCGGCGCACATCTGGATTTTCTGCAGCGGACACGGGTCGGTGATTTTCTGCTGGAAAATAGCTATGATCTGGAACAAATTGGAGAAATGCTGGAAAAGGGGGATCATTCCTTCCTCATTTCCATGAACGATGCCCTGTCCCATCTGCCAGCCTGGATATGCAGGGAAGAAGAGATTTCTGCTCTGAGCCACGGCAACGCCACTCCCTGCCGGGAGGCGGCGCTTCCTATGGAGCAGCCTCTGCGGATATTGGATCCCCGTGGGCAGCTTTTGGCCATCGGGCATTTGAGCGAAGATGGGCTGCTGAATATGGATAAGGTGCTGGTGGAGGCAATCGACCCGCCGGAGCAGAAAAGCTATGCGGTCTGCGCCATCGGCAATTTTGACGGCCTGCATCTGGGACACCGGGCCTTGCTGCAGCATGCCGTTTGGCGTAAACGCCGTTTGGGCGGCAAAAGCGCGCTGCTCACCTTTTCGCCCCATCCTTTGGCTCTGATCAAGGGAACACCGCCGCCGCTGCTCCTTTCCGAGCGGCTGAAAAAGCAGCTGGCAAAAGAAGAATTGGGCATGGATGCTGTGGTGACGCTGCCCTTTACGGAAGAGCTGATGCATCTCAGCCCGGAGGAATTTGTGGAGCAGGTGATCCTGGGGCAGCTGCATGCCCGGGAGCTGGTGGTGGGCTTCAATTTTACCTTTGCTGCCGGTGGAAAAGGCACAGCGGAGACGCTGCGCAGCCTTTGCCGGGAGCGGGGCATCGGGGTCAGCATCATCGAAGAGGTGGATGGTGCCTATGGGCTTGTCTCATCTACCAATATCCGAAAGCATTTGCAGGCCGGGGAGCTGGAGGCTGTCCGGGAGATGCTTGGCTATTGGTTCACCCTGGATGGCACGGTGAAGGGCGGCGGCTTTCCGCTTGCGCCCAGCCAGGCTCTGCCGCCGGAAGGCTGGTATGCTGTGCGCCTGCGGCTGAAAAAGCAGGTTTTCCCGGGGCTGGCCTTGCTGGAAGGCGGGCGTTTGCAGATTCCGCAGCTGGAAGGCTTGCCGGAGCTGCAGAGCCGCCGGGTTCTGGTACATTTTGGCGCTTATTTGGGAAAGAAAACCGAGCTGAGCCAGGAGCAGGCTACGGAACAGGCCATTCTGCAGCTGTCTGCTTTAGCGGAAGGCCAGGAATGGTGCTGATTTTATAAAAGAAAAGCTTGCCAAGAACGGCAAATTTGTGTATAATATCTCTGTTCGGGCTTACCCCGATTTAACCCGCTTCTCAGAAACGCGAAACTCCAACGCCTTCTTGGTTGCGGGCGATTATCAAAATTTTAGGAGGATTTACCTATGTCTATGTCTACTGAGACCAAACAGGCCATCATCGAGCAGTATCGCACCCATGAAAGCGATACCGGTTCCCCCGAAGTTCAGATCGCCATCCTGAGCCATGAGATCGCTCACCTGACCGAACACCTGAAAGTCCACAAGAAAGACTTCCATAGCCGTCAGGGCCTGCTGAAGATGATCGGCCGTCGTCGTTCTCTGCTGAACTACCTGAAGAAAAACGACATCGATCGTTATCGCAGCATCATCACCCGTCTGGGTCTGCGCCGCTAATTTCACCCAGCTCTTTCCCGGCTGTAAGGCCGTCAGTTTCATAGGAAAGAATTTTATTTACCCAAAAAGAAGCAGAGGACTGGATCTCTGCTTCTTTTCTTTTTCTCCGGCGGCGCCTGCGTATCTTTTCCCTTGTCAGAAAAACAGGATTTTGCTATAATAAACAAGTTAGATTGATTTTCCAGGAGGAGCTTATGAAGAAGCTGAAACGAATCTGGGCACGGGTATCCATCCTCTGTATCGTTGCCTTTGTCCTTTGGTTCATGTATAGTGCAGATATGCCTCTGGGCTGGTCTATGCTGGTAGGCGCTATTCCCGTGGGAGCCTTTGCTTTTATTCGCTATCGCATGCTGCGTTGTCCCTATTGCGGGAATACCAAGGGGATCCCGGAAAAGGCCATCATCCGTTGGTCCGGGAAGGCGGATTGCCGCTGCCCGAAATGCGGCCATTGGCTGGAATTTGATGACGAAGCCATAATGGGATAAGCAAACAGTAAAAAAGAGCCGATATACCCTTGTATATTGGCTCTTTTTGTGCTTTTGTGGTGGGCTTTTGGCTTCAGCGGTTCAGCAGCCAGACCCCGAAATTCAGATAAGCGGCGAAGCTTACCCACAAAAGATAGGGCAGCTGCAGCCGGGCCGCCAGCTGATCCACCTGCCGGAAGGAGAGGATCATCAGCAGGATCAGGCTCCAGAGCAGGAGGATCCACAGGAAGGCAAAGCCAAAGGCCTGCAGATTGAAGAAAATGATGCTCCAGAAAAAGTTTACAGCCAGCTGCGCCAGAAAAAGCCCCAGGCTGCGGCTTCTGGCCGGAGAAGGCTCTGCCAGAAAGATGCGGGCAGCCCCGATCCCCATCAGCGCGTAGAGGATGCTCCAGACGATGGGGAAGAGGACGGCCGGAGGGGAGAGCGGCGGCTGCAGGATGGTCTCGCTGTAAAGCTCCGTGCCGCCTCTGCTCAGCCAGGCAGAGAGCGCGCCCGTTGCTTCGGATAAAAGGATCCAGAAGGCATAGGTTTTCCATTTCGATTTCTTCATTTCGAATCACCTCAGCGCATTGTATGTGGAGGCTGGCGAAAGCATGCCTGCCGGGAGATAAAAAGAGCATCCCCCTCCGCTCCGGCTGCTGACCGGAAAAGAGGGAAGATGCTCTTTGCTGATTCATGATGATTCAGTTGTGCAGCTTCTGCTTTACAGTGCTTCCGCACCTGCTTTGAGCGCCTGAATGTTCATCTCCACAAAGGCAGGCTTCACATTGGCGCGGATGATGCTTTCCCAATCGATCTCTTCCAGACCCATGGCTTTCACGATGGCGCCCAGGAGGACGATGTTCATGACCCGGGGGTTGCCCAGTTTCTCGGCGATCTCCGCAGCATTCATGGCCGTCACATCCGTGGCTTTTTGCAGCTGCTCCAGAATATCCTCCGCGTAATCCGCTTTCCCGGAGATCACGGGCATGGGGTTGATGCGGTAATTGTTCACCACGACCTTGCCCTGGGGTTTCAGGTATTCCAGCCAGCGGAGGGCTTCCATCAGCTCAAAGCTGACCAGAATATCCGCGCCACCCAGCTCGATCACGGGGGAAAAGACCTTTTCCCCATAACGCACCTGAGAGGAAACAGAGCCGCCGCGCTGGCTCATGCCGTGGATCTCACTCATTTTCACATCATACCCGGCTTCCATCAGGCCAAGGGTCAACAGCTTACTGGCCAGGATGGTTCCCTGACCGCCTACGCCTACCAATAAAACGCTTTTGGTCGTCATGCTATTTTACCTCCTTACCGATGGCTTTCTTCGGGCAGAGCTGTGCGCAGACATTGCAGCCCAGGCACTGGATGCGGTCGATAACAGCCTTCTTTTTGTTCTTATCTACAGAAAGGGCAGGGCAGCCGGCCTTCAGGCAGAGCTTGCAGCCGATGCATTTTTCTTCGTCCACAGTGTATTTTTCGCTGTAGGCTGCGGGGAATTCCGCCTTGTCCTCGGGGGAGAATTTCTTCAGCGCGCAGGGCCAGCGGGTGATGATGACAGAGGGCTCATCCAGGGCGATGAATTTGTCCAGCGTCTCAGAGACCTGCTGCAGGTCGTTGGGGTCAATGACCGCCACATGCTTGAATCCCATGGCCTTTACCAGGGCGGGAATATCGATGGCATCTGTGGGCTCGCCCTTTGCGGTGTAGCCGCTGCCCGGATTTTCCTGGTGGCCGGTCATGCCGGTGATGCGGTTGTCCAGGATCACGTTGATGGTGGGGCTCTGGTTATAGGCCGTGTTCAGCAGGGAATTGATGCCGGTGTGGAAGAAGGTGCTGTCGCCCATCACAGCCGCCACTTTCCTGGGCTTCTCTGTCTGGGCAAAGACCTTTGCGGCACCGTGGGCAATACTGAAACCGCTGCCCATGCAGACCGTCATGTCGATGGCATTGTAGGGCGGGGAGAAGCTCAGGGTATAGCAGCCAATATCGCCGCAGCGCATCAGCTCTGTCCGTTTGCCCAGCTCCATGAAGAAGCCGCGATGGGGGCAGCCGGCGCAGAGTGTGGGCGGGCGATTGACCACATCTTTTTTCTCATATTCGATCTGAGGCAGGCTCTCGCCATAGATGGATTTCCGCAGAACATCCGGGGTCAGCTCACCATAGGCCGGGAATACGCTTTTCCCCAGGGGAGAGAAGCCCAGACGCTGTACTTCGTGTTCGATGTAGGGATCGTTTTCTTCGATGACGTAAATTTTTTCTTTGCCCTGGCAGAATTTCGTGATGAGCTGATCCGGCAGGGGATTGGTGAAGCCCAGCTTCAGGTAGGACACTCTGTCCCCAAAGACTTCCTGGGCATAGCAGTAGCAGCCGCCGGAGCAGATCACGCCGGTGTCGCTCTTGTTATCCACGATAAAGTTATAGCTGCAATCATTGCTGAAATCCTTCAGCGCCGCCATGCGGTCTTCGATCACCACACGGCGCAGGCGACTCATGGCAGGAACCATGACGAATTTTTCCGGCTGCCGCTCAAAGCCCTTGATCGGCACATTCTGCCGCTCGCTGACTTCCACGATGGATTTGCTGTGGCAGACACGGGTGGTCATACGCAGCAGCACCGGCACATCGAAGCGCTCGGAAAGGGAGAAGGCGTCCTTGGTCATGTTCAGGCATTCGCTGCTGTCCGAGGGCTCCAGCATGGGCAATTTGGCGGAGAGGGCATAATAGCGGTTGTCCTGCTCATTCTGGGAGGAGAACTGACCGGGCTCATCTGCCGTAACGATGACCGTCCCCGCACCCACGCCGGTATAGGCAAAGGTGAAGAGGGGGTCTGCCGCCACGTTTACGCCGACATGCTTCATGGAGGCAATGGCCCGGCCGCCTGCGATGGAGGCGCCGATGACGGATTCCAATGCGACCTTTTCGTTGCTGGACCATTCTGCCGTAATTTCCGGGTAAGTACTGAGGTTTTCCAAAATCTCTGTGCTGGGGGTACCGGGATAAGCAGCAGCGTAATGCACGCCCGCCTCCCACGCGCCCCGGGCGATGGCTTCATCGCCGGTTAAGAGCTTTTTCATACTGACCTCCTATTTGTTCTGCCGGAGCTACCTCCGGCTGATATGCTGCTTGAATATACAGTATTGATTTTACCATTTTAACAGATAAAAGTCAAAGGCAAAGCCTGGCTTCTTCCCTTCTCAGGAGAAATCGTGCCGGTTTCCACAGCCGCTTCCCAGCTCCTCAAAGAGGCAAACGATAGCTTCTATTTTTTCAAAGCATTCCGGGTCGCTGAGAGAATCGTCCTCCAGAATATGCTTGATTTCCCGCAGAGCCTGGCAGCTTCTGCATTCCAGAAGTTCCGGGAGACTGTTTTCTTCCTTAAGCATTTTTTCAGTATGGTTTTCGAGAAAAATTTGTTTTAAAATTTCCAAATGAAGCTCATGGAGATCACCTCAATATAATTTTAGCGATATTTTCGCTAAAAATCAATAGCGGTATTTCCGCTGGGATATGCTTATTCTGAGGTGATGCTATGTATCGCAGGATTCGGGATCTGCGGGAAGACAAGGATTGGACGCAAAGCAAAATGGCTGCTTATCTGAATTGCAGCCAGCGCGTGTACAGCAATTATGAGCGGGGTGAGGTGGATATTCCCACCCATATCCTCCTGAAGCTGGCGATCCTCCATGAAACCAGCATCGATTATCTGCTGGAGCTGACCGACGAGCCCCGCCCTTATGCCCGCAAAGCAGCTCTGCAGGAGGAATAGCGCTTTTCCGTGGGCTTTTGTTGGCAGAGATGCTCTTTCTTCAAAAAAGAAAACAGCAGCCTTCTCAGGCTGCTGTTTTTTGCAATCAAATATGTATGCTGCTCTGAAAACGTGCTAAAACTCGATGCAGACGGGCTCTGCCGTGAAAGAAGAGAAGGTGGCCATTGCGTCTTTCAGGTAGAGAACCTCTGTATTCTCATCCTCTGCATCATACATGGCCTTCAGCTCCGGATATTGCTCCAGCATATGCTTTTTGGCCTCGATGTTTTCATCCCGCACTGCGGTGGCGGAAAGCCGCAGCCACTGCTGCCCATCAAAGGCGCAGAGCTCAATCTTCGGATTGGCCTGCATCTGCTGAGAAACAGGCTTAACTTTGCCGGTCTGGATATACAGGTGGCCCTCAAAAAGATCAATGGTGCCAAAGGGGCGTACCCGAGCCTGATCCCCATCGATCGTTGCCAGGTAATAAGTGCCGCATTTTTTAAGAAAATCATATACGCGTTTCATTTGTAAGCCTCCTTTTTTTATCTGTTTTTCGATGATACCGTTTTCTTTTTATCGTAGACTTCACGGAGGGGCTTCTTGATGCGGCAGAGCTTATCCGGGCAGTTGCTGCAGCGGATCGCCGCATTGCTGCCAAACCAGTAGCGCTCCGGATGCTTGGCATAGCCCACCTCCCAGTGGATCAGGACAATGCAGGCTGTGAAGAAAAGGCTCCAGGTGAAAAAGCTGCGGATGAAGAGCAGGGGCGTATACATCATGAAATGACCCCAGTCGAAAATGCGGCAGTTCACACAGCAGCGGTTTTTCATAATGAAGGTCTGGAAGGGGCAGAACATCAGAATGCAGGTGAGATCACAGAGATAATAGAAGATGCTCAGCAGGATCAGCTCCGCATCCCCGATGACATCAAAGAGATAGAGCAGGCCAAAAACACTGTTCAGCAGCAGCCAGACCAGCAGGACACGCCAGGCGCGCAGGTTCATTTGCTGCACATATTCCAGCAGCTCCAGACGATCGTAGGAGCCTTCCGGCGGGATATATGTTTCTTTTTGCCCCTTTCGCATGCCCATGGTTTCCCAGTGCGGCATCAGAAGATGGGTGATCATGCCGAACATAAGGATGCCCCAGAGCAGATGCAAAGGCGTGAGCGGGCCAAAAAGGCGGAATTCCACGAAGGAGCTGATGATTTCCCGGTCATAAAGATAGAAATACAGCACAGCAAAAAAGGTCAGAACACGCAGTGCCCAGCGGATCATATACCTTATAAAGGTTTTTTTGCTCGGATTTTTCATGCTTACCTCCAAAAGATGACAGTACTGCCAGCCATTCAGCAGAAGCTTTAGGGATACCTTAAAAGCAGCAGGATCAGCTGCCTATCTGGCCATCACCAGAATCCGGGCAAACTTTAAAAAGATGTCGATTCCGCTTATGAAGCAAGCTTTCTCCGCATTATCACTTTGGCTCGCTATGTATTTTCGTCCTTTTCCGCTTCATCCCTGCTTTATAGGGAGAAATCTTACGCATGAACAGGTCCTTTTTTGTGCAAAATAGGGAAAACGACCCGGCAATGCCGGAGGAAGTATAGCATGGAGCGGAAAAGAGGTAAAGGTATGAACAACTGGATCTTTTTGGCAGCTGCTGCTGCCGCAGGGGTGCTGATGGCAATTCAGGGTTCCTTAAATGGGGCGCTGGGAAAGATCATTGGTGTGCTGGAGGGGAATTTTATCCTGCATGGGGTAGGTTTGCTGATCGTGGCGATCCTTCTGTTTTTATGCGGCTTGGGCAAAGGGGATCTGAGCCGGATGGGGGAGGCCCCCTGGTATTTGTATCTGGGGGGTGTGATCAATGTGGCGATCATTTACGGCGTGATGTTCTCCATTGCACAGGTGGGGGCAGGAAATGCCACCACTGCGATCATTGTGGGGCAGCTGGCTATGGCGATGCTGGTGGATTGCTTCGGCTGGTTTGGTTTGCAGCAAACACAAATGACCTGGTCAAGGGGGGCGGGCGTTCTTTTGTTGGGCCTCGCAGCAAATCTGATGCTGTCGAAATAAAAAAAAATAAATTTTTTTTAAAAAAATGCTTGACTTTTGAGTAAGTATTTGGCATAATAAACAAGCCGGTTGGCCGTGAGGTCGACAGTGACACGGCGGTGTAGCTCAGGGGTCCAGAGCACTCGGTTCATACCCGGGGTGTCGCTGGTTCAAATCCAGCCACCGCTACCATATGGCGCGTTGGAGAAACGGTTAACTCACCAGCCTTTCACGCTGGCATTCATGGGTTCGAATCCCATACGCGTCACCAACAAAATCAGAACTGCTCTTGCAGTTCTGATTTTGTTTTATCCGGAACTTTCCGGCAAATTCTTTTTCCAAACATAAAAACGGACAGGTTTTTTCTATGAAAAAAGATATGACTGTGGGGGCAGAAGGAAAAAGCATCCTTCTCTTCTCCCTGCCCATTATGGGCGCCAATTTTTTGCAGGTGCTTTATGGCTTCGTAGATAGTGTGGTGGTGGGGAATTTTGTAAGCTCCTCCGCATTGGGGGCCATCGGTCTGACCACCTCCATGACGGCTTTGCTGGTATATTTTTGCAGCGGACTTGGCTCCGGGATCTGCATTGCCGTTTCTCAGTTTTTTGGTGCGAAGCGGGAAACGGAGATCAAGGAAGTGATCAGCACAGGCTTTGTGCTGGCGGTTTTCCTTTCTTTGCTGCTGACCCTGCTCTGCTTTCTTGTGGCCCGGCCGGTGATCTCCGGCTTTTTGCAGACGCCCGATGAAATGCTGGAGGGTAGCCTGACCTATTTCCGGATCTATGGCTGTGGCCTGATTTTCCAGATGATCTATAACGCAGCCTATGCTGTTTTGCGGGCGCATGGGGATTCCCGCGGAGCTCTGATTTTTTTGTTCATTTCTTCTATAGTAAATATTGTGCTCGATTTGCTTTTTGTTGTGGTATTCCGCTGGGGCGTGGCCGGCGCTGCGGTGGCCACAGTGATCTCCCAGGCCGGATCTGCTCTGGCCAGTGTGCTTTACCTGGCAAAGCTCTTCCCCGACCTGCTGCCCCGGGCCAAATATCTCTATGCCTGGAAGGCCCGTTCCTGGCTGATTGCCCGGCTCAGCGTGCCGATCATCTTCCAATCCATGATCAATACCCTGGGCTTTATTGTTCTGCAGCGTCTGGTGAATTCTTTTGGGGAATACAGCATCGAAGGCTATGCGGCTATGCAGCGAATCGAAAATATCGCCCACATTCCCTCCAACAGCTTAAATGCAGCCATTTCCAGCTTCACCGGGCAGAATATCGGCGCACAGCAGCTGGAAAGAGCAAAGAAAGGTTATCGTTCCACGGTGTGGATGGGCCTGTGCTTCAGCATCGTTTTGGGCGCCCTGGTCCTGCTTTTTGATGAGCAGCTGCTGCAAATGTTTAACATTACCGGTGAATCCCTGCGCCGCGGCAGAGAGCATTTGGATCTGCTCATGCTCTTCATTTGGGCGGCAACCATCCGGAATATCACCTGTGGCTTCCTGCAGGGGGCCGGGGATGTGAAGATTCCGGTGCTGTCCGGCTTCGTGAATCTGGGAACCCGTTTGCTGCTCTCTTACGCTTTGGCCGGAACAGTGGTGGATTTCCGCTGCTTTTATGTGAGCATGCCTCCGGCCTGGCTGCTGGCCACGCTGATCGTTGTTTTGCGCTATCGCAGCGGAAAGTGGAAGAAATTCCGCATTGCAGATTAGCGCTTGCGCTTCTGCCGGAGTCTTTCCATGGAATCTCAAGCGGAATGAGAAAATCAGTTCAGGAGGAATCCCTATGCGCTGCCCTGTTTGCCGGAATTTCCTGCCTCCCAACAGCCGCTGCTGTCCCTTTTGCGGCAAGGAAATCCCCTTGCCCGAGCCTGCCCCGCAGAAGCGTTCTGCCGGGCTTCCTCCCGCTGCGCTGTGGATCGTTTTTGGTTTTCTGCTGCTTGTGGCCCTGGTGAGCTGCCTTCTTTTGCTGGGCCGCGGGGGCCTGCCCCAGCCGGAGGAGGCCATCGTGCAGGATCGCCTGCCGGATGGGAGCCTGTCTTCGAACGTGTATTATATTCCGGAAGCGGATGGATGGGAAGTGGAGGCTCAGCTGCAGGAGGAAGAAACAGAAACATCTGCAGCAGATTCTGATGCTTTGGGTGCAAGACGGGCTGCTTTTTTGAAAGCAATGCGGGAAGCAGCGCCGGAAGAGGAGCCGCCTGCCGCAGAATCTTCTGCTTCTGCCGAAATGGAGAATTCTCCTCCTTCAGGGCCGGGAGGCAGCTCCGGGGCAGTTTTGCCCCCGGAAAATCCTCCTGCAGAGTCGGAGCCTGTTTATACCATCAGCGTTTCTCCCTTGCAGGGGAGCATCAGGGTGGGGGAGAGTCTGGATTTTCACGTTACGCACAATTATCCGGATGCCAAGGTGTATTTGAGTGCGGATAATTTTGGGGAGACAAGCGGACTTTATTCCCAGAGCTTCCAGTGGCATAGTCTTTCTGCAGATTTCAGCATCACAGCTCTGGCGCCGGGGCAGGTGCTGATCAGCTTTTTCTATGAGGATGCAGCGCACAATGTTATTCGCTCTGAACAGGTCAGCGTGAGCATCCTGGAATCGGAAACGCCTCCGGATCCGGAGATTCAGCAGATATTGGATTTGCTGCAGGAATACAATACCCCGGAAAGCCCCAGCCCGGAAGATGGTTCTGATCCCGAATAAGCCACAGCCCGAATGCAGTTCTTTGCTGCCTTCGGGCTGTTTTTTTGTTTGCAGAGGCAGGGCCTGCCTCTTTCCCCCCATGCTTTCGCCGCCTGTTTCCCGGTTTCGCCGGGCTTTCGCAAGGATAAAGCAGGATCTATGGGAGCAGATTCCGGGCTGCTTTGATTGTCAACTTTCCCTTTGCTTTAGGTTGACAATCTACTTCTTTTATGCTATAGTCCCCTCAGAAGAAAATGGAGTCATTTTTGAGGAGCTTTCCCATGAAGCAAAAGCGAGCTTTTTCCGTTCTGGATTTAACCTATATCTCCCTCTTTGCTGTGCTTATGGCGATCTGCGCCTGGGTGGCTGTTCCCACCATCCCCCCCTTTACGCTGCAAAGCTTTGCTGTGCTGCTGGGCTCTGCTTTGCTGGGCTGGAAACGGGGGCTGATGATGGTGCTTCTTTACCTGCTGCTGGGTATTTTGGGCCTGCCGGTTTTTTCCGCTTTCCAGGCTGGGCCGGGGGTTCTGCTTGGCCCCAGCGGCGGCTATCTCCTGGGCTTCCTGCTGACTGCACCGCTGGTCGGCTGCTTTTCGCGCTGGGGGCGGGATTGGCTGCTTCTTCTGGGGATGCTGCTGGGCATCCTTGTCTGCTATGCTTTTGGTACGGTCTGGTTTGTTTTGGTTTATTCCCCGGGCTTGGGTGCGGTGGGCTGGGGGGCTGCGCTGCTTTCCTGCGTGCTGCCCTTTGTTTTGCCGGATCTGGCCAAGATCGTATTGGCCTTTCTCTTAACAAAACGCCTGCGTAAAATTTTGCCCTGAAGCGATTCCCAGGCAAGAGTTTTCATAAAAAACCGGCTCTGTGCAGATCACAGGCCGGTTTTTTGTGTTTGATCTTCCTGAAGGGCAAAGCTCAGGATGAAAGCGGCTTTTTTGCCAGGCGCAGGGAAATCTCTCCGCTGCTGAGGGTGATCTCTTCCCCTTCCGGGCTGCGGACCAGCAGCCCGCCCTGCTCGTCAATGGCCAGCGCCCTTGCGGGGTGGGGAACACCCTGAATGTAATATTCGATCTCTTTTCCCAGCACCAGGGAAAAGCGGCGGTAATCCTCCAGATAGCTGTGGTCCTTCAGATCGGCAGCCAAAGGAAGGAGCTGGTTGACGATCTCCGCAGCCAGCCGGTTGCGGCTCAGGCTTTCATCCTGCAGGGAACCGCCGATCCCGGCCAGCTCCGGCGGAAAGTCCTCTGTGCGGATATTCACACCGATGCCGATGATGAGGCTTTGCACCGTGGCGGTCTCAAAATCGCTGATGGCCTCCGTCAGGATGCCGCAGATTTTTTTCCCCTCCAGATACAGGTCGTTTACCCATTTGATCTGCACCTCCCGGCCGCTCAGCCTGCGTATGGCTCGGGCCACAGCCACGCTGGCCATGGTGGTGATGGAAAGCGCGCCGGAAAGCTCTGCCCGGGGGTGGATGAGCAGGCTCATATAGAGGCCGCTGCCGCCGGGGGAGAAAAAGGAGCGGCCCTGCCTGCCCCGGCCCTGGCTCTGCTGATCTGCCAGAAGCAAAAGGATCTGATCCTGATACTGGGGCAGCAGGCGTTTGGCTTCGTTATTGGTGGAATCCAGCTCTTTGTAGGTGTGGATTTTGATCCCCTGGAATTCGGGAGCAAGAGCGGCCCGAATCCCCTCCGGGGAAAGCAGATCATTCTCGCCGGCAAGGCAATAGCCCCTGTTTGTGGAAGAATGGATCTGGTATCCCTCCTGCCGCAGGCCGCTGATGGCCTTCCAGACGGCGCTCCGGGAAACACCCAGCTCTGCAGCCAGCTCCTGCCCGGAAATGTTTTCTCCCCTGGCTCTTTCCAGGCGAAGCAATATCTTTTGTTTTATTGACATATGCTGTCCTCTTCTTTCTTTGTGCCTGCTTTGCTTTCCAGTGGCTCTCCTTTTTCATTAAAGCCCCGTTTTGTCAGCCGTTTGGAGATGCTTTCATCCAGAAGCTGCGAAAGGATGGTCAGCAGCGGAATGCCGATGATCATACCGATAATGCCAAAGAGCCGCCCGCCGATGATGATGGCGGTCAGAACCCAAAGGGGACTGAGCCCGGTGGTGCTGTTAAAAAGCAGGGGCTTCAGCACATTCCCATCCAGGAACTGCATCACCAGTGTCCAGATCAGGAACCAAAGCGCATCGATGGGGCTGATCAAAAGGATGATCAGCAGGGAAGGAACAGCACCGATAATGGGGCCGAAATTGGGGATGAAATTTGTCACACCCACGATCACGGAGATCAGCAGGGGATAAGGCATCCCCATAATGAACATGAAGATGAAGTTTGCCACACCCACGATCAGGGAATCCAGAATGTTGTCCCGCAGGAAGGAGAGGAAAACACGATTGCTGCGCTTTGCCAGCTCCAGGCTGCGGCTGTAGCGTTCCTCTTTCATCCAAGATCGGCACCAGCGCTTTGTGATCTGCTGGGTGTTTTTGATATCCAGCAGCATGTAGACGGCCAGGATCAGCTCGATGACGAAATTGACCACACCGTTGCCAAAGCGAACCGCACCCCCCAGAAGTGTATCTGCATTGCCGATCAGCCATTGAATGGCGGATTGCAGAATGCCCTCCCATGAGCTGAGGAACTCATCCAGATTCAGCTCCAGAAAGGGAAGTTTTTCCTCCAGCGCCAGAACGGTGCTCCGGAAGGAATCAAAATAGCCCTCCAGATTGCTCAGCAGCATGGCCACGGAGGAGGCAAGCTGCGGGAAGATGGTAACGGAAAGCAGGGCCAGCAGGCTTGCGGCAAGAAGCAGCGTGAAAAAGGTCGCCAGCCCATGGGCCGCCTTTTCTTTTTTCATCTTCCCAAAGAGCTTCCGCTCCAAAAGAGACACGCAGGGATAGAGCAGATATGCAATGATCGCAGCTGTGATCAGGGGCTTCAGGACGGAGAAAATGCTCAGAATGAATTGCCATAGCTCCGGCAGATGCTTGAGGATCATATAAAAGCTGATGGCACCGCAAAGCACCAGTAGGGCAGAGAGGTTCTTTTTGTCTTTGAAAAACTGCAGAATTTTTTGCATGAGGATCCCTTTCCCTTTTCTCCTGTATGAGGGCCTGTGTTCGTGGAAATAAAGTAGTATTCCACCTTTTTTGGGGATACCCTGTTTTTTTTCGCCCGGGGAAAAAACTTCAGCTTTTTACCACACTTGCCAAGCAGCTGCGGCAGCACTATAATAGAGAAAGGCTCTGAACAAAGCTTTTGTCAGATGCCGTCTGTTTTTTACGAGATTTTGCAAACGGAACTCGTGAACGATAAAGATTGGACTATAAAGCTTGAAAGATAAAAGCGTGAACGATAAAGATTGAGAAGGATGAGCAATATGCATATTTTTCTCACCGGCCCCATTCAGGTGGGGAAGACGAGCGTTATTGAAAAAAGCCTGTCTTTGCTGGGGAATCCGCCTTTGGGCGGCTTCCGCACGGTCAGTATCCCCAGCCAGCTGCCCCGGGCCAGAGCAGAGGTCTATGTGATCCCCGCACAGGGGGAGGCGATTTACGATCGGGCGCATCTGCTGGGCATTCGCTGGGGAGATGATTTGTTTACTGCCTTTCCGGAGGCTTTTGAGCAGGGCGGCCTTTCCATTCTGCGGAATACGGCTGTCAATGCCCGCCTGCTGCTCATGGATGAGCTGGGAATGATGGAGCAAAAAGCGCCGGCCTTTCGCCGGGCTGTGCTGCAGGCTTTGGACGGGCCTCTGCCCATTCTGGGTGTGCTGAAGCCCAAAGCCATTCCCTTCCTGGATGCCATCCGGCAGCACCCGGCTGTGCAGCTGCTGGAGGTGCGGCCGGAAAACCGGGATGAATTGCCCCGGCAGGTGGCGGCATTGCTTCGTCCACAGGTGTGTGCATCATGAGGGGGCGGGCTGCTTTTTCTGGTTTGGAGCGCCCCACCTGGGCGGATTATCTTCTGGGCCTGTTTTTTCTGCTGCTGGCTGCTTTTTGCTTATTCTGGAGTGCGGGTCGAATCGGCGGCCAGGGTGTGCAGGCAGAGATCATCAGCGATGGCAGGAGCCTGGGCTTTTTCCCTCTGGATGTCACAGAAGAAATTCTGGTGGAGCAGGGGGGATACAGCAACACCCTTTGCCTGGGGCAGGGGCAGGTTTTTGTGAGGAGCGCAGACTGCCCGGATCAATACTGCGTCCGGCATGCTCCCATCCGCAGAGAAGGGGAAAGCATTGTTTGCCTGCCTGCGCGGCTGGTGATCCGGATTCAGGGGGGAGAGGAGGCGGCCTGGGATGCTATCAGCAAGTAAAAAGCTGGCCCGCGGCGGCCTTTTGGTGGCTCTGGCGGCAATTTTTTCCTATGTGGAGGTGCTTTTTCCCTTGCCGCTGGGAATTCCCGGCCTGAAGCTGGGATTGGCCAATGTGGTGATCGTTTTTGCGCTCTATGCCTATGGCTGGTCTACGGCCTGCTGGGTCAGCCTCTGCCGGATTTTGCTGGTTTCCCTGCTTTTTGCCAATCTGGCCATGGCTATGTACAGCATCGCCGGAGCGCTGGCCAGTCTACTACTCATGGAGCTGCTGAGGCGCTCCCGGCTGTTCAGCCTTTGGGGGGTGAGCATGGCCGGCGGGGTAACGCACAACCTGGCACAGCTCCTGGTGGCAGCGGCTGTGGCCGGAACGGCAGCCATTTGGTCTTATGCGCTGGTGCTGATCCCGGCCGGGATGCTGACCGGCCTGCTGATCGCCCTGATCGTGGGGCGGGCTCGCCTGGCGCTGCGCCCGGATGCTTCCCGGGGCGCTGCGGGGTCGAAAAAAGCCCCCGGAAAAGAGGCTTCTGCGTGAAGCCATTGACCGCAGGGAGCAGGCCAATGTTCTGCCTTATAAAGTTGTGCCAAAAATGCTGGCCTGCGATATGTTTTCTGTTGCGATACCGCAGTATGCTGTAGCTGCGTGCATTTTATGCCTGCTGGCTGCCTCTGCTCCTTCGGGGAAGCCTGCCGGGGCTGCGGAACTGTTTGCCGACTGTCAGAATATGTTTCTGCAGCCCTGTTTTGCGTATGAAAAAGAGGCAGTCCCGAAGAAAACGGGGCTGCCCTTTCTGTTTTATTTTTGGATCTCCCGGAAGTCGATCTCTCCCTGGACATAAATTTCGCCGGATTTCTCCACCCAGATCGCGCCCAGCACGCCCTCCTGTTCCTCCAGGAAACGGCTCCCTTCCTCCCTGCCCAGCAAAAAAGCCAGAGTAGAGAGGCCATCCCCCTGAGCGGAGGAGCGGGAAATGATGCTCACGGAAAGAAGCTCGTTTTCCGCCGGGAAGCCTGTCTCCGGATCCAGGATGTGATGATAGAGCTTCCCATCCCGGGTAAACTGCCGCTCATAGATGCCGGAGGTGACGATGGAGGCTTCCCCGATGCTGAGTGTGCCGATCACTTCCGTTCTTTCGCTGAAGGGGGTTTCTATGCCGATGCGCCAGGGCTGGCCGCTGCTCTTCCGGCCCAGGGTGACGATATTGCCCCCCAGGTCGATAATGGCTGCTTTCACCCCATTTTCCCGCAGAAAATCCGCTACCCGGTCTGCGATATATCCCTTGGCAATGCCGCCTGGCTCCAGCCTGCTTTCCGGGTTTTTCAGCCTGGCGTGAAAGCCCTCTTCCGGGCTTCCGCTCAGCTCCAGCTGCCGATAATCCACGGTAGAAAGCGCCTTTTCCAGCTCCTCTGCACTGGGAAGATGATTCGCTCCGCCAAAATCCCAGAGTGTGCTGAGCTGCCCGATGCTGATATCAAAGCGCCCATCGGAGCCTTCGCCGTATTCCAGAGCCAATTCCAGCATTTGAGCGGTTTCCGGGGAAATGGCAACGCTTTCCCCCTGGGCCTGATTGATGTTCCAGATGTCACTGCCCGGGATCGTGGGGCTGAATAAGGCTTCATATTTTTCTACCAGCTCCAGAGCCTGATCTGCCAGCTCCTGATCTGCCGGTTGGAAGAGGGTGACGCTGCAGACCGTATCCAGCAGCATTTCCGAGCTGCCGGCTGTTTTGCTTTCTTCGGCATTGCAGGCAGTGAGCAGAAGGCTGAGGCAGAGGAGCAGCCCTGCCCATAGAGACAGCTTTTTCATAAGATTCCCCTTGAAGCAAGCTTTTTTTTCATGATACACGGAATCCATGGTTTTGGCAAGCAGCCGGGGCATGGGCAGCGAATTTTGTAGCTATCTTTGTGCAGGTTTTGTGCCGCTGTCAGCAGGATATAAAACAAAAACAGGGAATTTGCTTTAGTATGGCAGAGAGAGTATATCCCCGCACTTATAGTGTGGAGCAAATTTTATTTTACATAAAAGAATATCTGGGGGAGGATTCCTTCCTTTCCTCCCTGGCCGTCAGCGGAGAGGTGAGCGGCTTCCGTGCCCACAGCTCCGGCCATGTCTATTTCAGCCTGCGGGAGGGGGAGCATCAGCTGCGTGTGGTTTTGTTCCGCCGTTATGCTGCCTTGCAGCAGTGGCTGCCCCGGGATGGAGACCGGGTCATTGTGATCGGCAGCGCATCCCTGTATGAGCGGGACGGTTCTGTGCAGCTTTATGCCCAGGCCCTTTTGCCTGCCGGGCAGGGGGCGGAGCAGCAGGCGCAAAACGAGCTGAAACAGCGTCTGGAAGAGGAAGGCTTGTTCTCCCCGGAAGGCAAGCAGCCCCTGCCCGCCTTCGCCGGAAAGGTTGGCGTCGTCACCGCAGCGGACAGCGCAGCCTGGGCAGATCTGCAGCGTATCCTGTATGGGCGTCTCCCCGGGGTGGAGATTCGGCTTTATCCTGCCCTGGTTCAGGGGGATCAGGCTGCGGAATCTCTGGCTGCCGCCATCGCCAAAGCGGACCGTGGCGGGCATGATGTTCTGATCGTTGGCCGGGGCGGCGGTGCAGAGGAGGATCTGGCTGCTTTTAATACGGAGACAGTGGTGCGCGCCATAGCGGCGGCTTCTACACCCCTGATCTCTGCTGTGGGTCACGAAAGCGATGTGACTTTGGCAGATCTGGCGGCAGATGTGCGGGCGGCTACGCCGACCCATGCTGCCACGCTGGCGGTGCCGGATGCTGCCCTTTTGCTGCAAAGGCTGGAGAGCCTGGCGCAGCGGCTGTCCCAGGCTGGGCAGAGGGTTCTGCAGCTGGCAGAGAGCCGTTTCCTGCGTTTGGCAGCTTCCCCCTGCTGGGAGCCTGCGTCGCTTTTTTCGGCGGCCCAGAGCCGCCTGCTTTCTTTGGAGAGCCGTTTGGAGGCGGCTGGGGCCGGGCTGCTGGAAAGCCGAGCTGCCACTCTGGATGCACTTTCCCTTCGTTTGGAATTGCTTAGCCCCCTGGCAACCCTGGGCCGCGGCTATAGCCTGGCCCTGGATGCGGATGGACATCTTTTGCGGGATGCTGCCTGCTGCCGGGCGGGAGACCTGTTCTCCCTTCGTTTGGCAAAGGGGAGCCTATGGGCAGAGATCCGCAGTGTGGATCCGGAAAAATAAAGGAGAATTTTCTATGGCAAAGGCCAAAAAAGATTTTGAAAGCATGATCGCTGAATTGGAAGAGATCGTTCTGCAGATGGAGCAGGGCGGCCTCTCTTTGGAAGATACCTTGAAAAAATATTCCGCCGGGCAGGAGCTGATTTCTGCCTGCCGGACAAAACTGGCCGCCGCCGCACAGGCTTTGTCCCCGACGCCGGCAGAGGAGGAAGCCCATGAATGAGCTGAAGGCTTTTTTGCTGCAGATCGAAAAAGAGGTGGAGGCAGAGCTGAACCGGCTTTTGCCTGCGGAGGAGGGGCTGGAGAAGCGTCTCTATTCTGCGATGCGCTACAGCTGCCTGGCCGGGGGGAAGCGCCTGCGCCCGGCCTTGTTTGCTGCGACTCTGGCTGCCTTCGGGCAGGAGCGCAGAGATTGGATGCCCTTTGCCGCAGGGCTGGAAATGATCCACACCTATTCCCTGATCCACGATGATCTCCCGGCGATGGATGATGATGACCTGCGCCGGGGGCGGCCCAGCTGCCACCGGGCCTATGACGAGGCTACGGCTATTCTGGCTGGGGATGCCCTGCTCACCCATGCCTTTGCTGTGATGCTCTCCATCCCGGCAGAGCCCTCCCGCCTGTGCCGGGCTGTTGCTCTGGTCTCCCGCCTGGCCGGTTGTGGCGGCATGGTGGCAGGGCAGGCTGCGGAGCTGGCCTCCCCGCCGGAAAGCATTGATCGGCAGCGGCTGGATTCTATCTATCAGGGGAAAACCGGGGCTTTGCTGGCCTGTGCGGTTCTTTCGGCAGCACATCTGTGCGGCGCCGATGAGCAGCAGCTGCAGGATTTGGAGATTTATAGCTATCAAAGCGGCCGTGCCTTTCAGATCATTGATGATGTTCTGGATGTGCAGGGGGATGCTGCCCTTCTGGGGAAAACCATCGGCAGCGATGCCAAAAACGCGACTCTGACCTATGCGGGCCTGCTGGGCTGCGAGAAGGCCAGGGAGGAGGCCCGCCGCTCTGCTGAGCTGGCTGTTGATGCGCTGCGGGGCTTTGATGAAGGAGCCGATCTGCTGCGCGGCTTCCCGGAATTTTTTGTCTCCCGGGATCGCTGAATCGGGGAACTTTTGTCTGGAAAATCACGTCAAATTCTTGTGGGCATGGAATTTTTGTGTTATGATAATTTATAAGTAGTTTTGCTGTGTCTGCTTGTTTCTCGCTGTTCTGCTGCTTGGGAATTTTCTGGGATGGTGGTGCGAAAATGAAATTACAGCACAAGATGTATCGTTGGGCAGTGGTTCTGGTTTTGCTGGCAGCCATGCTTTTCAGCGCGGGCTGCAATGATGCACCGGAGGAGCCCCCGGTGGAGGATCGGCCGGAGGTTGTGGTGGAGCCGGGCGTAAAGCCTGCGGAGCCGCCCACTGTATCGGAGGGGGATCCGCAGGGAGAAGAGCAGGATGAGCCTGTCCTCCCGGAAGAGCCGCAGTTTCAGGATAAGGCGGAGGCCTCTACCCCGGCTGATCTGGCTGCCAATCTGGACTTGATCGAATCCTATTATTTTGAACAGAACATCCCCTATGTGGATGGGCAGATTTATATGCAGATCTGGTATAAGGACGGCCGCATGAAGGTGGTCACCAGCGTGGGCGGCTACGGCCTCAGCGAGTATTATTATGATTACAACGAGAATACGGTGATCAACTATGCCCCCGGCAGTGGTACCCCGGCCATGAAGCTGCCCTTTGACCCTGCAAACCCGGATGCGCCGGATAACCCGAAGCTGCAGAATTATCTGGATTGCACGGCCAATGGCTTTGAGACCATTGATCGGCAGACCTGCATGGTTCTGAATACTGCGGAAGGAAGTACGCTGTGGGTCAGCACGGCCAACGGTTTTCCGCTGCAGGTTTATTATGAGGATTCCCTGGGCGATTTTTGGACTGTGCAATACAAAAATATTCGCCTGAACAGCGTAGAGGACAAGGAACTGCTGCTGGATCCCAGCGTTGAAGTGGTGGATTATACCGGAAGCGCAGTTTAGTCCTGAAGCCTTGGAGATTTTATGGGAAAGAATTTGATTAAAACAGCAGGCTGGTTGCTGCTGGTGAATTGCTGCGTCAAGGTTCTGGGCTTTGTCCGGGAGATGGTCATTGCCGATGGCTTTGGCGCATCTTCTTTGAGTGATGCCTATCTGGCTGCCTACACGCTGCCTTACTTCTTCCAAAGCGTGCTGGGCTTTGCCTTTGTTTCCGCTGTCCTGCCCATGCTTTCCCAGTATTGGCAGAGCGAGGGGGATAACGGAGAGGCCTGCCGCCTGGGCAGCACGCTGATCAATCTGGTGGCTGTGGGGATGCTGATCATCTGCATCATCGGCATTCTGGCTTCTCCGCTTCTGATCTGGCTCACGGCTCCGGAATTGCCGGCTTCCACAGCAGATCTGGCTGCCCAAATGGCTCGGATCATGTTTCCCTCCGCGCTTTTTATGGCGGTGGGCATGGTCATCTCCGGGATCCTGAACAGCTGCTATCGTTTCACCGCGGCAGCCTTGGCTCCCGGTGTGGCGGCTTTGGCCATCATCATTGCCTGCGTATTTTTTGCCAATGGAAACGTGCAGGTGCTGGCCTGGGGCACGCTTATCGGCTATATGGGCTTTTTTGCCCTGACTTTGGCAGATCTGCCCCGCACCGGCTTTAAATACAGCTTTTCCTGGGAATTGCGGCACCCGGCGATCAAACGGGTGCTGATCGATCTGCTGCCCATCGTTCTGGGGCTGGCGGTAAACCAGATTTATACGATCATCAACCGGATCTTTGCCTCTGCCCTGGCGGAAGGCAGCATTTCCGTACTGAATTACGCCAACAAGCTCATTAACCTGCCTTTGGGCGTTTTTGTTTCCGCCATCATTACCGCCGCTTTTCCCGCTTTGGCAGAGCAGGCGCAGCAGCAGGACAAAAGCCAGCTGAGAGACACCGTTTCCCGCGGGCTCTCCATGATTCTGCTGGTGACTGTCCCGGCTACCTGCGGGATCATGCTGCTGGATTCTTCTGTTGTGCGTCTTTTGTTTGAAAGCGGGCAGTTTGGCGCGGCAGAGACCAATGCAACAGCCTATGCACTGCTGATGATGTGCCCCGGCCTGGTTTTCCTGGCCATCACCATGATGCTGACCCGCGTCTACTATGCGCTGGGGGATGTTCGCACGCCCTTGTATACGGGGGCTGTGTCCATTGCGGCGAATGTGGCTGTCAGCTGGCTTCTGGTGGATTCCATGAATCACGGGGCCCTGGGGCTGGCGAATACGGTGGCTGCCGCTGTGAATGCCCTGCTCCTGTGGTTTGTTCTGGAGCGGAGGCTGCAGTTTTCCCGCAGCACGGGCCTGGGGCGGGATCTTCTGCTGATCTTCTGCGCCACGCTGCTGATGGGCATTCCGGTCTTTCTTGCGGCGCCCTGGGTCGCTGCTGCCGGGGACAAGCTCCATCTGCTCCTGCGTCTTGTCCCGGTGGTGGGCG
The DNA here is from genome assembly GCA_017440145.1 of Bacillota bacterium. Taxonomy (GTDB): domain Bacteria; phylum Bacillota; class Dehalobacteriia; order UBA4068; family UBA4068; genus RGIG3155. The sequence continues at coordinate 33,810 of JAFSHU010000071.1, read as the reverse complement.
GCGCAGTCCTGCTTTATGCGGCTTTGCTTCTGCTGATGGGCGCAAAGGCTCTGACTGCGCTTTTGCAGAGTTTGAAACTGAAAAAGAAGTGAAACCATATAAAAGCATTGACAAAAGCCACCCTGAAATGAGAAAATATAAGTTGAAATCGTATGGGATTTCTCTCTGCTGTTGAAGCCTAAGCCTGAGGCATGCAGCAAAACGGCAGCTTTCATCTGTTTCGCAGAGCGGGGGCTGCAAAACACAAAGGAGAGAGTATGTTTACCTGGATCGGAATTGCTGCTGCCTTTCTGGTCACCTTGCTGGTGAGTCCGCTGGCGATCCGTTTGGCACGAAAATATAATATTGTGGATATACCGAATCAGCGCAAGGTGCATACCACGCCCACACCCCGAATGGGCGGCATCGCCATTTATGCCGGCTTTGTGATCGGCACGCTTCTGCTGGCGCAGTATACGCGGCAGGTGGCCTGCCTGCTGGTGGGGAGCAGCATCGTGATGCTCACCGGCCTGATCGATGATTTTAAGGATATTTCCCCCAAATTAAAGCTGCTGGGGCAGATCCTTGGGGCTCTGGTGCTGGTTTATGGCGGCTTCACCATTCGTTTTATTACCAACCCCTTTAACGGCTCTTTGATTTCTTTGGGGATCTTCGCGGTACCCATTACCGTGATCTGGCTGGTGGGGATCTCCAATGCCGTGAACCTGATCGATGGTCTGGACGGGCTTTGTTCCGGGGTTTCCACCATTGCTGCTGTCAGCACAGCGGTTGTCTGTGTTTCCCAGGGGGAATTCACTGCTGCCGCGCTGGCCGGTGTTCTGGCTGCCTCTGCTCTGGGCTTTTTGCCGTACAACTTTAACCCGGCAAAAACCTTCATGGGGGATTGCGGCGCCTTGTTTTTAGGCTTCGTGCTGGGGGCGCTATCCCTGATGGGCCTATCCAAAGGGGCCACGGTGGTTTCCGTGTTTATCCCCTTTATTATCCTGGGGATCCCGATTTTTGATACCTTCTGCGCCATTTTCCGCCGCATGTATCTGAAAAAGCCGATCTTTGCTGCGGATAAAATGCATCTGCATCAGACCCTGCTGAGCATGGGTCTGAGTCACCGCCAGACGGTGCTGACGATTTATGCCATCTCTTTGGTGATGGGTATTTCCGCTGTGCTGATGGCCATTCTGGCTACGGCGCAGGCCACTGCGGTTTTGATCGCGGTGACGCTGCTGACCTTCCTGGGTGCGGATTTTCTGGGTGTGCTGCGAGGGAAGCGGGCATCCTGGCTGAGCCGGAAGCTTGCGGAGGACAGCAATGCAAAGCAGGCTTAAAATGATTTCCTGGGATTGGATATCAGCAGGAAATCCCGGAAAAAGGTTTAAATTATATACTAATCTTTGAGTGCATAAAGGAGAGAAGGACATGAGTAAAAGCGGAGTAATCGTTCTGATCATAGCAGCTATTGTTTTCACCGGTTTGGGCTTCGTTATCGGCAATGTGGTCGTGGCTGCCGGTACGAACCCCGGCTCTATTGATGACCCTGTTATGACGCAGAGCCAGGTGGAGAAGCTTCTGAGCGTACGCATTGCCCAGCTGGAGGAAAGATTGGACGGAATGGAAGCCCTGCTGGATGCTGCTGTGGCCGGGGAAAATGATCCCAGCGGAAACGGCGGCGGCAATGGCAATGAAGAGGATCCCAGCGGCGAAGAAGGCCAGAAGGTAAAGGTTACGGCGGACAGCGTCAATGTTCGTGCCTCTGCCTCCACCTCTGCACAGATCGTTGCTTCCGTCTCTTCCGGTACGGAGCTGGAATATCTGAGCTCCACCACTGCCAGCGATGGCACCTGGTATAAGGTTCGTTTGAGCGATGGCTCCGAGGGCTTTGTGGCCGGCTGGCTGTGCAGCGATCCCTATTGATTTTCATAATGAAAAGCGTATTCAGCGGGAGCCTGTCAGGTTCCCGCTTTTTCTGTCTCTTTCCCGCTGAAAAAAGTGGGAAGGCAGCGACAGCTTGCGGCAAGTTTTCTTTTTGCACTCTGCTATGATGTAGTGGGAACGCTGTTTCCGCCACTAAATATAGTATGGGAGCGCGATACATATGCCCTTTAAAGCTTGTCCTTCCTGCCACAATACTTCTTATTCCGCTTCAGACAATGGGATCTGGATTTGCCCCTGCTGTGGGCATGATTTGAGCCTGATTTCCACTTCTGCCCGCCCTTGCCGCCTGCATAGACTGCGTCCGGAGTGTTCGGAGCCTCCGGCTCTGGCAGCCGCGGGGGAATCCGCACCCGCTGCGTTTTTTCCCTCCTCCGGTCTTTCCGCCCCGGGGGGCAGGCCCCGCCTGTTCCTTTTAAGAAAATAGGGCTGGGCGCCTGCGGCTTGCCGAAATGAAAAATTATGCAGTCCGGTCGTATTTTTACGACCGGACTTTCTCTTTGGGGAAAAAAGTGTTTGCTATTATTTCTTTTTTATGGTATAAACGTATTAAATTCTTTAATAGAATGGAAATAAAAGATTTGGGAAAGGCGTCTGCTTCTTATGCGTATAAAAATTGATGGCCTGGATGTGAATTATACAGCTTCCGGCCCGGAAAACGGAAAGGCCGGGCAGACGGTTCTGCTGCTTCATGGCTGGGGTGTGGATAGCTCCACCCTGGAGCCGCTTCGTCTGCAGCTGGCTGAGCGTTGCTATGCGGTGAGTTTGGATCTGCCCGGTTTTGGCGGCACAGCTGCCCCGCCTGCGGCCTGGTCTGTTTTTGAATATGCGGATTTTGTGGAGCGCTTCATCCAAAAGCTGAAGCTGGAAAATGTGATCCTGCTGGGGCACAGCTTTGGCGGTCGGCTTTCCATCATTCTGGGGAGCCGCGGCATCGGGAAGAAGATCATCCTGACGGATGCAGCGGGCATTCTGCCTAAACGCAGCTGGAAATATTATCTTCGCGTTTACAGCTATAAGGCAGCGAAGAAGCTTTTTTCCATTAAGCCGCTGCTGCCCTATAAGGAACGGGCTTTGAAACGCTGGATCAGCTCCAACCCTTCCTCGGATTATGCCCAGGCCCAGGGCGTGATGCGGCAGATCTTTGTGAAAGTGGTGAATCAGGATCTGCAGCCTCTGCTGAATAAGATCAAGGCTTCCACCCTGCTGATCTGGGGAGAGAAGGATACTGCCACCCCCCTTTCCGACGGGCAGCTGATGGAGAAGCTGATCCCCGATGCCGGTCTGGTGGTCTTTGAGGAAGCCGGGCATTACCCCTTCCTGGAGCAACCCGGACGTTTTTATTCCGTGGTGGATTATTTTATTACGCACTAAGGGGCGATGAACATGCTTTTTGCGGAAATGTCGATCTTGTCTGGCGCGCTTGCCCTGGGCTGGCTGGTTTTTCTGGCCTTCATGCTGCTGTGGGCCTGCCGCCATCACCTGCATATGCTGCAGCAGAATACCTATGTGAATAAAGAATATTGGGGCTGGCTGAAGAAGCAATCGATTTGGCTCCGTGCCTTTGTGGCTCTGGTTTTGTTGCTTCGCACGTTTTTCCCGGGCTTCAGCTGGATGCATATGCTGTCCTGCCTGCTCTATTTCCTGCTTTGCTTTGCCTGGCTCCCTCTGCGGCGGAAGCCGGCGAAGAAGCCCTTGGCCTTCACCAAGCGGATGAAGCGACTTTTTGCCTGCACAGCGGCTTTGCTGCTGCTCTATAGCCTTCCTGCGCTGCTGCTTTTCTCCCTGCGGGTCAGCGTCTGCATGCTTTTGCTGGCTGCTGCCTGCCCCTGGGCCTTTGTCCTGCTGGCAAATGCTCTGATGAAGCCGGTGGAAAAGCACATCAATATGGGCTTTTTCCGCAGCGCCCAGAGCAAGCTCCGCTCCATGCCCGGCTTGACCACGGTGGGCGTTACCGGCAGCTATGGCAAGACCAGCGTGAAAATGATCCTGGGTGCGATTTTGGGTGAGAAATTCGAAACCCTGGTCACGCCCCACAGCTATAATACACCGATGGGCGTCAGCCTGACGGTGAACAATCAGCTGCGCCCCATTACAGAGGTTTTCGTCTGTGAAATGGGCGCCCGGCATCGGGAGGACATCGCGGAAATGTGCGATCTGGCGCAGCCGGATATTGCGGTGCTGACCGCCATCGGGGAACAGCATCTGGAAACCTTTGGCTCTCAGGAAAACATCATCGCTGCCAAATTTGACATCATCCGGGCTCTGCCTGCGGATGGCAAAGCGGTGGTGAATGGGGATAACCCCCTGATCACGGCGAATCTGGGCGAATTTTCCTGCCCCATCGTGCGCTACGGCCTGGATCCTTCCAATGCGTACTGGGCGGATCAGATCAGCTTTGACAAACACGGGACCAGCTTTGTGGTGCATGGGGAAGGGCAGGAGTGGCCCATGCGTACAGCCCTGCTGGGGCGGCACAATGTCTGCAACATCCTGGGCGGCATCGCCGTTGCCCGCCTGCTGGGCATGGAGATGAAGCAGATCAGCCGCGGCCTTTCCCGCATCCCCTCCATCGAGCATCGTTTGCAGCTGCTGAATGCAGGCACATATACGGTCATCGATGATGCCTTCAACTCCAACCCGGCCGGTGCAGAGGCTGCTCTGGAAGTGCTCTCTGCCTTCGAAGGCGGTAGAAAGATCATCATCACCCCGGGCATGGTGGAGCTGGGCGAGCGGCAGGAGCAGCTGAACCGGGAATTCGGCGCCAAGCTGCCTGCGGTTTGCGATTTCATCATTTTGGTGGGTAAGAAGCACAGCCGCCCCATTTATGAGGGGGCGGAGGCTGCCGGCTGCCGGGAGGGGCAGCTGCTGGTGGCAGCGGATCTGAATGAAGCACGCAATATGCTGGCTGGTCTGGTTCAGCAGGGGGACGTGGTCCTCTTTGAAAACGACCTGCCGGATACCTATAACGAATAAACGGAGGCTTTGCACGATGGAAAGCAATAAGATCAACGTAGCGGTGCTGTTTGGCGGGCGCAGCGTGGAGCATGAGGTCTCCATCCTTTCCGCGCAGCAGGCCATTGCAGCGCTGGATAAAAACAAATATCAGGTCATCCCGGTGTATATCAGCAAGGAAGGGAAATGGTACAGCGGCGATGTGCTTTTGGATGTGAAAGCCTTCCGGGATATTCCCGCTCTGCTGAAGCAGGCTGTGCCGGTCTATTTCTCCCATGATTATGGGGATCAGATGCTTTATCAGCGGCAGAGCGGCGGCCTTTTCAGCAAGAAGCAGGCCGGTACCCGCATCGATGTGGCGCTGCCGGTGGTGCATGGCACCAGCGTGGAGGATGGCTGCCTCCAGGGCTTCCTGGAGACCTGCGGCATCCCCTATGCCTGCCCCAGCGTATTGGGCTCTGCGGTGGGTATGGATAAGATCATGATGAAGGCCGTCCTGCGGGAAGCAGGTTTGCCTGTGGTGGAATACCAGGCCTTTACTGCCGGGGATTGGGCAGAGGATGCGGAAGCGGTGCTGTCTGCGATCCAGAGCAAGCTGCACTTCCCCATGATCGTCAAGCCTGCCAACCTTGGCTCCTCCATCGGCATCAGCCGGGCGGACGATCCGGAGGCCCTGCGGGAAAAGATCGAGCTGGCTTTAAGCTTCAGCCTGCGTATTTTGGTGGAGCAGGCGGTTGACCCCCTGCGGGAGATCAACTGCGCGGCTCTGGGCCTCCCCGGTGATGTAGAGGTTTCCGTTTGTGAGGAGCCTCTGAACGGCAAGGAGATCCTCAGCTTTGAGGACAAATACCTTTCTTCCGGCTCCAGCAAGGGCATGAGCGGTGCCAAGCGGCGCATTCCGGCTGAGCTGGATGCGGAAACCACGGAGCTGATCCGTTCCTACACAGCCAAGGCCTTCTCCGCTATGGATTGCCGCGGCGTTTGCCGGGTAGACTTTTTGCTGGATCCGAAGAGCAATCAGGTTTATGTGAATGAGCTGAATACCATCCCGGGTTCTTTGTCCTTCTATCTCTTTGAACCCTCCGGCGTGGGCTTTGATCAGCTTCTGGATACGATGATCCGGGCAGCGCTGCGGGCGAAGCGGGATGCGGATCGTCTGACCCGTGTATATGATTCCAATATTCTGGCCCAGGGCGGCTTTAAGGGGAAAAAATGATTTTAGAGCAAATCCCCTATCTTTTGGGAATCAACAGCATGACGAAGCTTTCTCCCCGGAAGGCCCGGCTTCTGCTGGATTATTTTCAGCAGGATGCGGAAGCTGCCTGGCACGGTCAGGAGCAGTGGCGGGAAGCATTGGGGGAGAAGAACGAAAAGCATTTTCAGGAGATTCTGGCTCAGCGGCAGCAGGCGGATCCGGCGGAGCTTTATCAGAATTTCCTGGCCTGTGGCTGCGGCCTCTGTGCTTTCGGGGATCCGGATTATCCGGAGCTGCTTTCTCATATCTATGATCCGCCCATTTTGCTTTTCTATTATGGCGTTTTGCCGGAGCCGGAGGATGTCTGCGTTGCCATGATCGGCTCCCGGGATTTCACAGCCTACGGGCGGCAGGTAGCAGCCATCTTTTCCCGGGATCTGGCTGCCCGGGGAATCACCGTCGTCAGCGGCATGGCCCGGGGCATAGACAGCATCTGCCATGAAGGCGCCATTCGCGGTGGCGGCCGTACCCTGGCGGTTTTGGGTTCCGGGCTGGATGTGGTTTATCCCAAGGGGAATTCCAGTCTCTATCAGCAGATCTGCCAGCAGGGTGCGGTTATCAGCGAGTTCCCCTTGGGCATGCCTGCCCTGCGTGGGAATTTCCCCCAGCGGAACCGCATCATCAGCGGCCTTTGTCAGGCTGTGCTGGTGGTGGAGGCCAGTGAGAAAAGCGGAACCATGCTGACTGTGGGCTATGCGCTGGATCAGGGCAGGGATGTGTTCGCGGTTCCCGGCCCGGTCACCAGCATGAACAGCCGGGGAACCAACCGGCTGATCCGCGATGGAGCGAAAATGGCGCTTTCTGCAGAGGATATTTGCCTGGAATACCAGGAAATGCCCACGCTGAAGCCGCTGCCGGAGAAAAAGGAAAAGGCGGATAAGCCGGGAACGATGATCCCGGGGCTTTCTCCCACAGAGCAGAAGCTGCTGAAAAAGCTGCTGACCCCGGTGCAGCTGGACGAGCTGGCTCTTGACCCGGATCTGAATCTGGAGGTCTCTGCCTTGACGGCCCTTCTCACCATGCTGGAAATTCGGGGAATGGTGAAGCAGCTGCCGGGAAAATATTATCAGGCAGTGGTAAAAAATATTTATCGCTGAGCATCAAAAGCAATCGGATTTTGCCGTTTTGTATATTGAGAGGAGAAATCAGGATGAAGCAGTATGTCGTAGATTCCTTCAGCGAGCAGGTCTTTGGCGGGAACCCCGCTGCCGTTTGCATCATGGAGCAGTGGCTGCCGGATGATCTGATGCTGCGTATCGCACAGGAAAACAATTTGTCCGAGACCGCCTTTGCCGTCAAGCAGGGCGAGATTTATAAATTGCGCTGGTTCACCCCCGGCGGCGAGGTGGATCTTTGCGGCCATGCCACTCTGGCCACGGCCTATACCATTCTGAATTATGTGGAGCCTGAAGCGGAGCAGGTGGTTTTCACCGGGCTCAGTGGGGAGCTGATCGTGAAGAGAAAAGGGGAGCTTTATGAGATGGATTTCCCCATTTATGCGCTGCAGCCTCAGGAGATCACAGAGGACATGGTGGACGCCATCGGCGCCCGGCCCCTGGAAGCCTATCTGGGGCGGGATCTGCTCTGTGTGTTCGATTCGGAGGAATTCGTCCGGAATATGCAGCCGGATATGGATAAACTAAAGCAGATCCCCGGCTTGCTGCTGCATGCCACGGCAGCGGGAAAGGATGCGGATTGCGTGTCCCGCAGCTTTGGCCCCAAGCTGAAGATCACGGAGGATCCGGTCTGCGGCTCCGGCCATTGCCACATTGCCCCCTATTGGGCAAAGCGACTGGATCAGCAGGAGATCCTGGCTTACCAGGCTTCTGTCCGGGGCGGCACGCTTTACTGCCGGATGCAGGGGGATCGTATCGCCATCGCCGGCAAGGCTGCGCTTTATTCCATAGCTGAGATTTCCACCGGGCCTTCCGACCCGGTTCAGGTTTGATAGATTTTGAATTTAGCTGAAGGGAAGACGTATATGAGAACATTGATCATCGTGGAATCCCCGACGAAGGCAAAGACCATTGAACGCTTTTTGGGCAAGAATTATGTGGTCAAGCCTTGCATGGGGCATATCCGCGATCTGCCTAAAAGCACCATGGGCGTGGATATTGAAAATGGCTTTGCACCGCATTATATCACCATCCGCGGCAAAGGGGATATCATCAAGACCCTGCGGGATGAGGCGAAAAAAGCGGATCGCGTCCTGCTGGGCAGCGACCCGGACCGCGAAGGGGAAGCCATTGCCTGGCATTTGCAGCAGTATCTGGGCTTGCCGGAGGAGGCCTGCCGCATCCGTTTCAATGAGATTACGGATGCTTCCATCAAGCGCTCTGTGCAGAATCCGGAAGTGATCGACCGGGATAAGGTGGATGCACAGCAGGCCCGGCGCATCCTGGATCGTCTGGTGGGCTACAAAATCAGCCCCCTGCTTTGGAAAAAGGTGAAGAAGGGGCTTTCTGCCGGGCGCGTACAGTCCGTGGCGGTGCGCCTGATCTGTGACCGGGAGGAAGAGATCAATAGCTTCGTTCCGGAGGAATACTGGCATATCTTTGCCCATCTGCAAGCGCAGAAGGGTGAGCTTGTCGCAAAGCTGGCCAAGATCAAAGGGAAAAAGGCGGTCCTGCCTGATGCCGCTTCTGTGGAATCCTTGATCGAAAGCCTTGCCACCGCGGAATATATGGTGGAATCCGTCACCACCAAGGATAAAAAACGCAACCCACTGCCGCCTTTCACCACCTCTGTGATGCAGCAGGAGGCCTCCAAGCGCCTGGGGATGATGGCGAAGAAAACCATGCAGACTGCACAGCAGCTCTATGAAGGTATTGCTGTGGGCGGTACGGTCACGGGCTTGATCTCTTATATGCGTACGGACTCTGTTCGCATCAATGAAGAGGCTCAGACAAAGGCCCTGGAATATATCAAAGAAAAGTATGGGCCGGATTTCTGCCCCAAAAAGCCCAATCAATATAGCCCCGGGAAGAACAAGGGGAATGTGCAGGATGCCCATGAGGCCATTCGCCCCACTTCCGTTGAACGGACGCCTGCCATGCTGAAGCCCTACCTGACGCCGCCTCAGTATAAGCTCTATAAGCTGATCTGGGAGCGCTTTGTGGCCAGCCAGATGGCCCCCGCCATCTTTGATGTGACCACCGTGGAGGTGAAGGCCGGGGATTGCCTCTTCCGGGCTTCCGGCCAGCTGCTGCGTTTTGCCGGCTACCTTCAGGTTTACAATGAAGGCAAGGATGAGCAGCCGGATAGCGAAAAAGAGGAACAGGGTGTGATCGCCCCCGTTTCCGAAGGGGAAAAGCTGCCCCTGAATACGCTGGATAAAAAGCAGTATTTCACGCAGCCGCCGCCGCACTACAGCGAAGCTATGCTGATCAAAACCCTGGAAGAGCTGGGTGTTGGCCGTCCCTCTACCTATGCCCCGATCATTGATACCATCCTGAGCCGCGGCTATGTGGTGCGGGAGGAAAAACAGCTTTACCCCACGGAGCTGGGTGTTCTGGTGGTGGATCTGATGAAGGATTATTTCTCGGACATCATCGATGTGGAATTCACTGCCTCCATGGAGGATAAGCTGGACAGCGTGGAAGAAGGGCAAAAGAAATGGGATCAGGTCATCGAAGAGTTCTATCAGCCCTTTGCCGTAACGCTGGATCATGCGGAGCAGGAGATCGAAAAAATTGTCATTGAACCGGAAGTTTCGGATGAGGTCTGCGAAAAATGCGGCAAGCCCATGGTTTATCGCATGGGGCGCTACGGTCGTTTTCTGGCCTGCTCCGGCTTCCCGGAATGCCGCAATACCAAGGCCATCGTGGTGAATACCAACGTAAAGTGCCTGGCCTGCGGGGGGGATATCGTACAGAGAAAGAGCCGCAGCGGCCGCATCTTTTATGGCTGCAGCAAGTACCCGGAATGCGCCTATATTTCCTGGGATCTTCCCATTGAGCAGCCCTGCCCGCACTGCGGCACCCAGCTGACCAAGCGGCAGGCCCGGGATGGAGAAGAGATCGTCCTTTGCCCCAATAAGGATTGCCCCAGCCGGGCCAATGAGGTAAAGAAGCCCAAAGGCCGCCCGGCAAAGAAAAAAACACAGTAACAAATCCGAACCCAGGGCAGCTTGCGCACATTCGCCGGGCTGCCCTTTGATGCTGTACTTTCGCCGCTGCTCTGCTGAAATGCAGGGCGCAAATGCGCCCGCCATGCGGGTGGAGAGCAAGGCTTAAGCAAAGAGCAGTTTCTTTCTGGCGCGATCGTGCTGCTTCAGCTCACGAAAAAAGAAAGGAGCTTCTATCATGGCAGAAGGTTCAGCACATAGAAAATAAATGAGCAAGTAGCTATTCGTATTTATCAGGAAAGGCAAAAACGATGGAATTTATAAATGTGATTGGCGCCGGTCTGGCCGGCTGTGAAGCGGCCTGGCAGCTTTTGCGCCGGGGGGTTCCGGTTCGCCTCTTTGAGATGCGCCCGGGAAAGATGACGCCTGCTCACCGCAGCGGCGGCTGGGCAGAGCTGGTTTGCAGCAATTCTCTGCGGGCTGCCGGGGTGGAAAATGCGGTAGGCCTGCTGAAGGCAGAAATGCGCCTGCTGGATTCTCTGATCCTGCAGGCTGCGGATGCCACTGCCATTCCCGCCGGAGGGGCCCTGGCTGTGGATCGGGAACGCTTCTCTGCTTATATCGAGGAGAAGCTGCGTTCTTTTCCGGATTTGCAGGTGGTGGAGCAGGAGCTTACGGAGATTCCCGCTGGCCTGACGATTCTGGCGGCGGGGCCTTTGGCTTCGGATGCCCTGACCAGGGCCATTCTGGAGCTGACCGGCAGCGAGGAGCTCTATTTTCATGATGCCATTGCCCCCATTGTGGAGGCTTCCAGTATCGATATGGAGAAGGCCTTCTTTGCCTCCCGATACGGAAAGGGAGATGGGACGGATTATCTGAACTGCCCCATGAATAAGGAGGAATACCTGGTCTTTTATGAGGCTCTGGTAGGCGCGGAGGTCTTTCCTCTGCGGGATTTTGAAAAGGAAAAGCATTTCACCGGCTGCATGCCTGTGGAAAGCATGGCCCGCTATGGGGAGGATGCCATTCGTTTTGGCCCCCTGAAGCCGGTAGGTCTGGAGCTGCCGGATGGCAGCCAGGCTTATGCTGTTCTGCAGCTGCGGAAAGAGAATGCGGAAGGAAGCATGTATAATCTGGTGGGCTGCCAGACCCGCCTGACCCGCGGGGAGCAGCAGCGGGTCTTCCGAATGATCCCTGGGCTGGAGCAGGCAGAGTTTCTGCGCTACGGCTCCATGCACCGGAATACCTTCATCAATTCTCCGCAGGTGCTGGATGGGTATCAGCGGCTGAAAACGAGGGAGGATCTTTATTTTGCCGGGCAGATCACCGGCGTGGAGGGCTATGTGGAATCCGCAGCCTCCGGCCTGATGGCAGGTATGCTCGCTGCGGCTCAATTCCGGGGAGAGGCTTTGCCGGAATTCCCGGAGACCACTGCCCACGGCTCTATGCTGCGTTTTCTGCGCGCCGGTGGCGGCGGCAGCTTCCAGCCCATGAATGTGAATTTTGGCCTTTTCCCGCCGCTTTCTCAGAAGATCCGCAATAAAAAAGAAAGATACGCTGCCCTGGCGCAGCGGGCTTTGTCAGATATGCAAGCCTTCGCCGGGAAATAAGCGTTTATGCCACCCGGTGCGGGTAAGGCAATATAGAAAGGCTGAGGAAAAATGAAAACCTGGGTATTGATCAAGCGATTTCTTCCATATTTTAAGCCATATTGGGGCTTGTTTGCGCTGGATTTGTTTTGTGCGGGGCTGACCACGCTCTGTGAGATCGTCCTGCCGCTGATCGTGCGCTTTCTGACCAACACCGCCACAGAGGATGTTTCCCTGCTGACGGTGGAAGCCATTCTGCGCTGCGGCCTGATCTATATCGCCCTGCGGGTGATCGACAGTGCTGCCTCTTATTTTATGGCATCACTGGGGCATTACACCGGTGCCCGTGTGGAAACGGATATGCGGCGAGATTTGTTTGGCCACCTGCAGAAGCTGTCCTTTTCCTATTTCGGCCAAACCAAGGTGGGGCAGATCATGGCCCGCATCACCTCAGATTTGTTTGAGATTACGGAATTCGCCCATCATTGCCCGGAGGAGTTTTTTATTGCCGCCATCAAGGGTGTGACTTCCTTCATCATCATCGCCAGAATGAACCTGCTTTTGGCGCTGGTCATTTTTGCGGCGCTCCCCTTTATGCTGCTGGTCGCCAGCCGTTTTAATCATAAGATGCGCCTGGGCTGGAAGGAATCCCGTGGGCAGGTGGGTGAGATCAATGCACAGGTGGATGACAGTCTGCTGGGCATCGCTGTGGTGAAGTCCTTTACCAACGAAGACTATGAAGAGCAGAAATTCGCAGAGGGGAATCAGGTCTTCCTGCGGATGAAGAAGCGCATCTATACCTCCATGGCTGGCCTGACCTGCACAACGAGAAGCTTTGACGGCCTGATGTATATCGTGGTAGTGATGCTGGGCGCCTTCCTGATGCTGCGGGAAAAAATCACCCCGGGGGACTTTGTTTCCGCACTGCTTTATGTGAATATGCTCCTGACCACCATCCGCCGTCTGGTGGATTATGCGGAGCAATTCCAGCGGGGAACCACGGGCATTGAGCGCTTTTTGGAGATCATGGATGTGCCGCCGGATATTACGGATGCCCCCAATGCCCGGGAGCTGCAGAATGTGCGGGGTGAGATTGAGTTTAAGGCTGTGGATTTCAGCTACCCGGATGAGCCGGAGACGCCGGTTCTGCAGAAGATCGATCTCCATGTGCTGCCCGGGGAAAATGTGGCTCTGGTGGGCCCCTCCGGCACCGGGAAAACCACCCTTTGCAATCTGATTCCCCGTTTTTATGAAAGCACCGGGGGCAGCATCTGCATCGATGGGCAGGAGATCCGGGAGCTGACGCTGAAATCTCTGCGCTCCAATATCGGCATGGTGCAGCAGGATGTTTATCTTTTTGCCGGTACGGTCAGCGAGAATATTCTCTACGGACGCCCCGGTGCCAGCATGGAGGAAGTGATCGAGGCCGCGAAAAAGGCCAATGCACATGAATTCATCATGGCGCTGCCCAAGGGCTATGATACCTATATCGGGGAGCGGGGCGTGCGGCTTTCCGGCGGGCAGAAGCAGCGGCTTTCCATTGCCCGGGCTTTCCTGAAGAATCCGCCCATCATGATTCTGGATGAGGCCACCAGCGCCCTGGATAATGAAAGTGAACGGGTGATCCAGGCCTCCCTGGAGAAGCTCTCTGCCGGGCGCACCACCTTTACCATCGCCCACCGTCTGACCACCATCGAACGGGCTGACCTGATCCTGGTGCTGACGGAGGATGGCATCGCGGAGCAGGGGAAGCATGAGGAATTGATGGCAAAGAAGGGGATCTATTATGAGCTCTATACCGCCTGATTCCCCCAGCTGGGATCTGGCTGTGGAAGGCTTCCTGCTGTTTCAGGAGGCGGAACTGGCGGCTTCCAAAGAAACCATCCGGGCCTATTCTGCGGATCTTGCGGATTTTGCTGCCTATTATCTTGTCTATGAGGGGCTTGATCCGGATCAGAGCTTTTCCCCGGCCGAGGTCAGGGAGGAACACATCCGAGCCTATCTCCGTATGCTGCGGGATGTCCGGAAGCTGGAAAAATCCAGCCAGAGCAGGCATCTGATCAGCCTTCGTTCCTTTTTTAAGCATCTGAACCGCAGGCATTTGGTGGAGCAGGATCCCACAGCCCTGCTGCGGGTCCCTAAAACGGAAAAAGCCCTGCCCCGTTATCTGTATTATGAGGAAATGCAGGAGCTGCTGTCCATGCCGGAGGATACGCTCCTGGGAAAACGGGATCGGGCCATTCTGGAGCTGCTTTGCTTCTGCGGCCTGCGCGTGGGGGAGGCCATGGCTCTGGATTGCCGTTCCATCGACCGCGCCACCGGCTATATCCGGGTGCTGGGCAAGGGGAACAAAGAGAGACGGCAGCCCGTCGATAAGGAAACGATGGATACCATCGATGCTTATCTGCAGGCCCGGCAGGCGGCAGGCCAACCTGCTTCCCCGGATTCCCCGCTCTTCATGAACAATCGCGGGGGGCGGCTTACAGACAGAAGCTATCGCAACATCGTTGACAAATACATTGCCCGGACTGCTTCTTTAAAGAAAATCAGCCCCCACGCTTTGCGGCATACTTTTGCCACCCGGCTGATGGACAATGGCTCGGATATTCGCTCTGTGCAGGAGCTTCTGGGCCATGCGGATATTGGCACAACACAGATTTACACACATGTGAGCATCAATCGTTTAAAAGAGGCCTACGAGAAAACCCATCCTCGTTCCGGCCATGTGGAGGAGGAAAAATAAATGGAAATCAGAGGGACTACCATCGTTGCAGTTCGCAAAAACGGGCAGACTGCTATTGCCGGAGACGGCCAGGTGACCATGGGGCAATCCACTGTCATGAAGCATGGCGCCCGGAAGGTTCGCCGCCTGTATCATGATCAGGTGGTGGCGGGTTTTGCCGGTTCCGTGGCAGATGCCTTCACCCTGTTTGAACGCTTTGAAGGACGTTTGGAGGAATACCGGGGCAATCTGGAGCGGGCAGCTGTGGAGCTGGCCAAGGAATGGCGGACTGATAAATATCTGCGGCAGCTGGAGGCTCTGCTGATCGTGGCTTCCGCCAATAAACTGCTGATTCTTTCCGGCAACGGGGAAGTGGTGGAGCCGGATGATGATATCGCGGCCATCGGCTCCGGTGGGAATTATGCACTGGCCGCTGCCCGGGCCTTTTCCCAGGCAGACAGCAGCCTGACTGCGGCGGAGATCGCGGAAAAATCCCTGCACATCGCAGCGGATATCTGCGTATACACCAACCACAATATTACGGTTCTGGAGCTGCCCCAGTAGGAGGAGGAAATTTTTTATGAGAAGCATCAAACCCGGACGCGGCCCTTCCATGATGGGGGCTATGGGTTCTGTTTTTGCAGCCATCTTCGGCGTGATCTGGATTTTCGCCACCATCAGCATGGGCGCGCCTTTCTTCTTCCCGCTTTTCGGCATCGTCTTTGTGGTGATGGGCATTGTGCAGGCACGTTTCCATTATAAGAATGCCACGGGCAAGGAACGCTATTCTGTGGTGGATATCGTGGATGGGCAGGAGGAGCCGGATCCGCTGAACCGGCAGTTCGGCGACTTTGCTGCGGAGGAAGCTTTTTCTCTGCAGACAGAGGAGGAAACGGCCTTTTGTCCCTATTGCGGGACTCCCGCCGAAGAAGATCATCTTTATTGCAAAAAGTGCGGCAAGCGCTTACCCTAAGCAAGGAGGAGAGTTATGGACGAATACAGCGTGGATATTCATAAAACAGAACAGGACGAGAATCAGGAACAGCCCCTGCTGGAGCGGAAAGAATTGACGCCCCGGCAGATCGTGGCAGAGCTGGATAAGCATATCGTCGGCCAGAATGAGGCCAAACGCTCCGTGGCGGTGGTGGTGCGGAACCGTTACCGCCGGCAGCAGCTGGAGCAGGGCCTGCAGGATGAGATCATCCCGAAAAACATCATCATGATCGGCCCCACGGGTGTGGGCAAAACGGAGATCGCCCGCCGCCTGGCCAAGCTGGTGGACGCACCCTTCATCAAGGTGGAAGCCACCAAGTTCACGGAAGTGGGCTATGTGGGCCGGGATGTGGAATCCATCATCCGCGACCTGGTGGAGACCGCCATCCGCATGGTGAAGGCCGAGCGGACTGCTGCTGTGGAGGATCAGGCACGAGCTGCCGCTGAGCTGCGGATTCTGGATATGCTGCAGCCCCTGCCCAACAAGGGAAAGCTGGGGACGGCCATCGGCAATATCTTCGGCGGGCCGGTGCATGAGGAAAGCAGCGCGGACAACAGCGAGGAAGCAAAGAATAAGGAAGCGGATATTCGTCGCCGCCGGGTCTGGCTGCGGGATCAGCTTTCCAAGGGCACACTGGATAAGGAACTGCTGGAGATCGAGGTAGAGGACAGCAGCAGCAACCCCACCTTCGGCATGGAAGGCATGGGCATTGATATGGCCGGCATCCTGGGCAGCATGATGCCCAAGAAGATGATCAAGCGGAAGGTCAGCATCGGTGAGGCAAAGCGCCTGCTCACTCAGGAGGAAGCGGAGAAGCTCATCGACAATGAGGAAGTGACCCAGACCGCCATCCAGCGGGCAGAGCAGAGCGGCATCGTCTTCCTGGATGAGATCGATAAAATTGCCGGCGGTCAGGGCGGCCATGGGCCGGATGTTTCCCGGGGCGGCGTGCAGCGGGATATTCTCCCCATCGTGGAGGGCTGCACCGTGATGACCAAATACGGCCCGGTGAAGACGGATTACGTTCTTTTCATCGCAGCAGGGGCCTTCCACGTTTGCAAGCCCAGCGATCTGATGCCGGAGCTGCAGGGCCGCTTCCCCATCCGGGTGAATCTGGATAATCTGAGCAAGGATGATCTGCGCCGCATCCTGCTGGAGCCGGAGCATTCCCTGCTGCAGCAGTACCAGGCTCTTCTGGCTGTGGACGGGGTAAATGTGGAATTCGCAGAGGATGGCATCGACGCTCTGGCGGAGATCGCTGACCAGGTGAACTGCAATACGGACAACATCGGCGCCCGCCGTCTCCACACCATTCTGGAGAAGGTGCTGGAAGACCTGCTCTATGACGCGCCGGAACAGGCCAGCGGTCTGATCCGCATTGACCGGCCCTTCGTGGAAGAGAAGCTGCGGGATGTGGCACAGAATCAGGATCTGAGCCGTTTCATCCTCTAAGCAAGGCGCGAGCAACAAAGCAAGCAAAAAGGAGACAGCCGGGCTGTCTCCGCAGTCTGAGGCTGTTATCCCATGAGATAACAGCCTTTCTTGTCGTAGGTGAAGGTCAATCGTGGGTGAAGGTGTCTTTGGCGAGGGCGAAGGAGTACCGCATGATAATCTTCTCAAATGGATTTAATTCAAATATTTGCATGTCGTGACAAAAGGAAGAGGAAGCGGAACAATAATCGTCTTCATGGGTGATCTGGACGCCCAATCCGCTTGCGGAAAGATCTATGATCCGCTTATGGCCATAGACTGCGGTCACAGAGGAAGTATACGTGGTTCCGTCATCCATGGGACCACGGGGGATCAGAGAAAAGTGACCGTTTCCATAGGTCCCTGCCGCAGGGCTGATCAGATCAATAAACCAGCCCAGGCCCTGCTGGTTCAGGAGGGCGGGCCGATCCAGGGATTCCTTCAGGGCGCCGGAAAAGGAATAGCGCTTCGCCGTGAAGGAGTGATCTTTAAAAATAAAATCCTCGTCCCAGTTGACGGAGATGGCATCCTCCAGGCAGACCAAGGGCAGATATTCATCCCATTCGTAGTAAACATAAACCGTCATGCTGGTGATCTTCCCGCCGGAGACCACCTTGCCTGCGGTAATGGAGAAAGAGAGATCCGACGAAGGAATGTAGGAAAGGGGGGCGATTTGGCCGGGGATGGCGATATCAAGCGTTGTCGTAGTTGTATCCGTTGTCACGCTTTCTGCATCTTTGATCTCATCGTAGATCGCGAGAACCGTTTCCGGATCCATGTTTTTCATGGGGAAACCTGCCTCTGCTACAGAGTCATAGGCAATGTCGTAGGCCGGGTCGCTTTCCTGCCCCAGTGCGCAAAGGGGAAAGGCCAGCAGGGCAAGGAGACAGAGGGGGAGCAGAAAAGATAATTTTTTCATATGTTTATCTCCTTTTTTCTTTTACACTAGGTTGAGATTTAAAGCAGTGGCTGCATTGCCCAAGGGAAACACATCCAAACAGGCAAATATTTTTTTCAATTTTAGAATACCATATTTTATCAAGAAAGAGCAATATGAATATCATGAATATTACTAATTAACTTAATCATCGGTGTAATTTGATGTATGCTTCGCTGAAAGGGATCGCCTCGCAAAGCAGACTTTCATCAGCAAGAAGCAGAAGGCCCATTCTTCAAAGGAGACAGTCGGGCTGTCTCCTTTGCTTTCATATATATATTTGTTTCTCTTATATTTGTTCTTATATATGCTCAATATAAGATGATCAATAAGGATCCCTTTTATCCAGCATGCGCTGAGACTTGGGACGAGCCCTTCTTTGAAAAGCATAGCCATATGAAAAAGAAGCGCGATTTTGCCCGGCCATTTTGTAAAAAATGCTTGCAATAGACAGCTTCTTGTGATACATTTATCAGTGGCATAGAAAAAATTCAGCTATGCAATACACACGGCGTGGATGCGCTGCCCCAGTGCCTGCTAGCAGGTGGGCGGAGCTGGAAACGCCGGCGGGTATAACAAAAAGGAGGAAATACAATCATGGCAGTAATCTCTATGAAACAGCTTCTGGAAGCGGGCGTCCATTTCGGGCATCAGACCCGCCGTTGGAACCCGAAGATGGGCAAATACATCTTCACCGAACGGAATGGCATCTATATCATCGACCTGCAGAAAACCGTTCACAAAGTAGACGAAGCTTATAACTTCATTAAAAGCGTTGCCGCAGAAGGCAAAAACGTCCTCTTCGTCGGCACCAAAAAACAGGCTCAGGATTCCATCAAGGAAGAAGCTGAACGCTGCGGTCAGTTCTATGTAAACGAACGCTGGCTGGGCGGCATGCTCACCAACTTCAAGACCATCCAGAGCCGCATCCAGTTCCTGCATAACCTGGAACGCATGGAAGGCGACGGCACCTTTGACATCCTGCCCAAGAAAGAAGTTGCTCAGCTGAAAGGTAAGAAAGAAAAGCTGGAACGCTTCCTGGGCGGTATCAAAGACATGACCAAACTCCCCGGCGCTATGTTCGTTGTGGATCCCCGCAAGGAACGCATCGCCGTTGCAGAAGCTCGTCTGCTGCATATCCCGATCGTTGCAATCGTTGACACCAACTGCGACCCCGATGAAATCGATTACGTGATCCCCGGCAACGATGACGCCATCCGTGCGGTCAAGCTGCTGGCTTCCAAAATGGCTGATGCCATCATCGAAGGCCGTCAGGGTCAGGACGCTGCGGAAGCCGCTCTGGCTGAAGAAGCTGCTGTGGAAGAAGCTGTTGAAGCATAATTTTACTTTGGACATTTCCGGGGGCGATCCCGTATCGCCCCTGCTATACAATCATTATAGGAGGAACGATAAATGGTTAACTTCTCTGCGAATGATGTTAAAGACCTGCGTGAACGCACTGGCGCCGGCATGATGGACTGCAAACGTGCCCTGACCGAAGCCGAAGGCGATGTGGAAAAAGCCATTGACCTGCTCCGTGAAAAAGGCCTGGCCGCTGCTGCGAAAAAAGCCGGCCGTATCGCTGCCGAAGGTCTGGTCGGTATGGCTTTCTCCGAAGACGGCACCCAGGCTGCCATGGTAGAAGTCAACTCCGAAACCGACTTCGTTGCCAAGAACCCCGAATTCGTTGATTTCGTTGCCGCTGTCGCAAAAGCTGCCCTGGGCACCTGCTCTGATGAAGTGGATGCTCTGCTGGCTGCCCCCTGCGAAGACGCCACCGTCGGTGAAGTTCTCACCGCCAAGATCGCCAAGATCGGTGAAAATATGAGCGTCCGCCGTTTCGTCCGTATGGCCGGTGAAGGCAAAGTCTACGCCAGCTACACCCACGGCAATGGCAAGATCGGCGTTCTCGTCGAAATGGAAACCGCAGCTACCGCTGCTGAAGTCGCTGAAATGGGCCGCGATGTTGCTATGCAGATCGCTTCCATGAGCCCCCTCTTCGTCAGCGAAGCTGATGTGGATCCGGAATACCTGGAGAAAGAAACTCACATCCAGATGCAGCTGGCTCTGAACGAAAACGCCGAGCTGGAAAAACCCAAACCGGAAGAAATCGTCAAGAAAATGGTCGAAGGCCGCATGAAGAAGATCCTGAAGGAAACCTGCCTGCTGGATCAGGCTTTCGTCAAGGACGGCGATCTCAGCGTTGCACAGTATGTTGAAAATTGCGCCAAAGCCCTGGGCAAAGACGTAAAAGTTACCGCTTTCGCTCGCTATCAGGTTGGTGAAGGCATCGAGAAAAAGCAGAGCAACCTGGCTGAAGAAGTTGCTGCAATGAACGCAAAATAGTTTTCTTAGGCCAAGAGGGACCCACTATGACGGAGCCGAAATACAAAAGATGTGTGCTGAAAGTCAGCGGTGAAAGCCTGGCCGGTGAAGCCGGCTTTGGGATTGATGCTGCTACCCTGGATGCCTTGGCGTCAGAAATTGCGGAAATCAGCCGCCTGGGTGTGGAAGTTGCCCTGGTTTGCGGCGGCGGCAACATCTGGCGAGGTCTGAAGGGTGCCAAGGGCGGTATGGATCGCACCACGGCTGACCATATGGGTATGCTGGCAACGGTCATCAATGCGCTTGCCCTGCGGGATGCCATCGAAAAATGCGGCGTTCCCTGCCGTGTGCAGACGGGGATTCCCATGCCTTTGGTTGCTGAACCCTATATCCGTCTCCGGGCTGTTCGCCATCTGGAAAAGGGCCGCGTGGTGATTTTTGCCGCCGGTACCGGCAGTCCCTTCTTCTCTACGGATACCACCGCTTCTCTCCGCGCCGCGGAGATCAATGCAGAAGCCATCCTTATGGCGAAAAAGGTGGATGGCGTCTATGATGCCGACCCGAAAACCAATCCGGACGCCCACATGTTTCAGCAGCTTTCCTATTTGGATGTGCTGAATAAAGATTTAAAGGTCATGGATTCCACCGCAGCCACTCTTTGCAAGGACAATAATATCCCGATCATCGTTTTTAATATTACGGTGCCGGGCAATATGCTGAAGGCTGTGATGGGAGAAAATATCGGAACTATTCTGGGAGGCGAGAACAATGATTAAAGATTTGCTCAATGACGCTCAAGACAGAATGGAAAAGGTTGAGAAGATTCTCATCAGTGAATTTTCCTCCATGCGCGCCGGACGCGCTACCTCTGCGCTGCTGGATCGGATCATGGTGGATTATTATGGTACGCCTACCCCGGTAAACCAGACTGCGAATATTTCCTGCCCGGAACCTCGTATGATTCTGGTGCAGCCCTGGGATAAAAACCTGCTGCCTGCCATCGAAAAGGCGATCCTGAAATCTGATCTGGGGATTACTCCGAACAGCGATGGTACCGTGATTCGTTTGGTCGTTCCCCAGCTGACAGAAGAGCGCCGTAAGGATTTGGTGAAACAGTGCAGCAAGAAGGCTGAGGAATCTAAAGTTGCAGTTCGTAACATCCGCCGGGATGTGAACGATGGCATCAAGGCTCTGGAAAAATCCAAGGAAGCTTCTGAAGACGAAGTCAAGAAGGGCCTGGATGATGCGCAGAAATTGACCGATAAGTTCATCAAGCGCGTAGATGAGGTTCTTGCTCAAAAAGAAAAAGAAGTCATGGAAGTCTAATTTAACTGCTTTTAATGTGTATACATTAAAATAAATGCTCTTAAAAATCTAGGAGGTGTACATCAATGGCATACGTAATTACTGATGAATGTCTGGCTTGTGGCAGCTGCGCTTCTGAATGCCCCGCTGACGCTATTAAAGAAGGTAGCATCTATGTTATCACCGATGCTTGCCTGGAATGCGGCACTTGCGTAGACGTTTGCCCCGCTGGCGCTATCAAAGAACAGTAAGATTCAAAAACGCAAAGAGCTCTCTTCGGAGAGCTCTTTTTCTTTTGCCTTCGGCCATCCTTGTTTGCTGCCTCTTCTCATATAATGTTTTGCTGCGATTGACTAAGAAGGGCTTCTGTGCGATAATATATAAGTAAGAATAGGCTTGGAGAGGGAATATGGCGGAAAAATATAATGATCTTCTACAGCAGCTGGATATGGAACGCCTGCCGCGGCATATTGCCATCATCATGGATGGGAATGGGCGCTGGGCAACTCGCCGCTGCCTGCCCCGCAGCGCCGGACACAAGGCCGGTGCAGAGGCTCTGCGCAGGGCAACGGAGCTCTGCCGGGAAATTGGTGTGGAGGCCCTGACCGTATATGCCTTTTCCACGGAGAATTGGCGGCGCTCCGAAGAAGAAGTCAGCTTTCTGATGAGCCTGCTGATCGAATATCTGCAAAAAGAAGTTGCTTTGATGAATCAGCAGGATATTCGTTTGGGCTTTTTGGGGGATATGAACGGCCTCCCTGCGGAAGTGCGCTCGGCTTTGCTTCAGGCCCTGCAGGATACGGCAGAGAATAAGCATATGACCCTGAATCTGGCCATCAATTATGGCGGACGTGATGAGCTTTGCCGGGCTGCCCGCCGTATGGCCGGGGATGTGCAGGCCGGCCTGCTGCAGCCGGAGAAGATCGATGAAGCTGCCTTTGCTGCTTATTTGGACACCGCAGATTGCCCGGATTTGGATTTGCTGATTCGCCCCTCCGGGGAGCTGCGCTTGAGTAATTTTTTGCTGTTTCAATGCGCTTACAGTGAGCTCTATTTCAGCGACCGGATGTGGCCCGAATTCGGGAAGCGGGATCTTCTCAGTGCTATTCTGGATTATCAGCAGCGGGACAGACGCTTCGGTCGGGCATAGTTTTTAGGAGGTTTACCATGAAAACACGCATCATTACAGCAGCGATTTGCATTCCTGTGTTTCTTTTTGTCATCATTATGGGCGGCTGGTGGCTGGGGATCCCCGTGGCGATTCTTGCTGCGCTGTCCTGCCTGGAATATGTACGGCTGGTAAATAAAATTCAAACAAAAGAGAAGCTTGCATGGCTGCTTTTGGGCTGCGCTTACATTCTTCTGGGTTTTCTTTCCCTGCTGGGGCTTCGTTTGTCCCATGAGAGCTTCCTGCTGCCCTTCTGGCTGCTGATGTGCATTTGGATCACGGACAGTGCAGCTTATTTTGTGGGCCGCGTTTATGGGCGGCATAAAATGGCGCCGGAGATCAGCCCTAACAAGAGCTGGGAGGGTGCCATTGCCGGCGGCCTTGCCGGTATGCTGCTGCCCGGTGCGTTTTTCAGCATCGCCTTCAACGTGAATTTCTTCTTAGCCCTGCTGATTTCTCTGCTGGTCTCTTCGATTGGGCAGATCGGCGACCTGGTGGAAAGCAAGGTCAAGCGTCTGGCCAATGTGAAGGATAGCGGGACGCTTTTCCCCGGGCATGGCGGGGTGCTGGATCGCTTTGACAGTATCATGCTATCCGCACCTTTTGCATATATTTTGTCGTTACTGCTTATCGGTAAATAGCGCTTCAGGCGATTTTACCAGGAAGGATAGGTATGCACCGAGCAGATAAAGAAACTTTGATCCGCTATCTGTTGATCGCAGCCATTGTTTTGTTGTCATTGGCTTGCTTTTGTTTGTTTTTTGGTCTGGTCGTGGGCCAGATCGAGCAGGTACTTCGTTATGTGGGCATCCTGATCTCGCCCTTCCTGATCGCCTGGCTGGTGGCGGCCATTTCCCGTCCCTTCAACCGTTGGCTGATCCAAAAACTGCATCTGCGTCCCTCCGGGGCGGTCATGGTCACGATTTCCGGGATCCTCCTGCTTTTGAGCGGCGTGATCCTTTTGGTGATAATGGCGATTACCGGCCTGCTCAATGGCGTGATCGAAAACGCCCATACCATTAACCGGCTTCTGACCATGGGCAGCGAATATCTGAATGAGATTTTTGTCTATATTGATCTCAACCCCATGCGGGTGGAGCAGTATCTGGATCAGCTTCAGCTCAAGCTGGGGGAATGGGCGACTGAGGGGCTCGGGCTGATTTTTAACATCGCCAAGGGCACCCCCGCTGCCGTGATTTGGTTTATCGTCACCCTGGTCGCTGTGTTTTACTGGTGCCGGGACGAAAAATCCGTGGTTTACCATTTTTGCCGCATCTTCCCCAAGTCTATGCGGCAAAAAGTGGAAGGAACTTATGACAAGATTTCCAATATCCTGGGCGGCTACATCCGGGCCCAGGCATTATTGGTGTTTATCGCCGCAGCCATCTGCACAGTGGGCATGGCCCTTTGCGGTGTGAAGAACCCCTTGCTTATGGGGGTCTTTGCCGGGGTTCTGGATGTCATTCCCGTGGTGGGTCCCGGCGTGGTTTTGATCGGCTGGTTCATCTGGGCGCTGATCATGGGGGATTACGGCATGGCCATTGGCCTGTCCATTGTTTATGTGGTGGTCATCGTTTCCCGCGAAATATTAAATCCCAAGCTGGTGGGGGATGGAGTTGGGATTCACCCCCTGCTGGCTCTGGCCGGAATTTTTATCGGCATGAAGATGTTTGGTTTGGTTGGCGTCATTTTAGGACCATTGGTTGCAGCCATTGTTCTGATGACGCTGCGGGGACTCAATTCTTCTGAAAACAGGAAAAAGGCTGCGGTATCAGCTGAGAAAAACACTTAATGAGGTCGCTATGCTTGAAATATCTCTTTTAGGCGCCACTGGCTCCATTGGCCGGCAAACGCTGGAGGTTTGTGCCTGGCAGCCACAGCTCCGGGTACTTGCAATGACGGGCGGCCGGGATTGGCAGGCTTTGGCGAAGCTGGCCCGGGAATATCAGCCGGAAATGGTAGCCATCGCTGATTTGCAGGCTTATGCCCCCCTGCGGGAGGCTCTGGCTGATTTGCCCATCCGGGTGGAGGCTGGGGAAGATGGCCTGAAGCAGGCTGCCTGCTGGCCGGGCGCAGATACAGTCCTTGCTGCCATTTCCGGAATGGCTGGTTTGCCGCCCTTGCTGGCGGCCATTGCTGCAAAGAAAAACATTGCCCTGGCCAATAAAGAGGCGCTGGTGGCCGGGGGCGCTCTGGTTATGGAGCGGGCAGCCCAGGCCGGCGTAAAAATTTCCCCTGTGGATAGTGAGCATTCTGCTTTATGGCAGTGTCTGGCCGGAGAAAAGACGGAGCAGATCGCGAAGCTGATCCTGACCGCCAGCGGAGGCGCTTTCCGGGATCTTTCCTTGGAAGAATTGCAAAGCGTAACAGCAGCGCAGGCCCTGCAGCACCCCAACTGGCGGATGGGAGAGAAAATTACCATTGATTGCGCGACTATGGTCAATAAGGGCTTGGAAGTGATCGAGGCGCACTGGCTCTTTGGCGTGGATTATGAGCGGATCCAGGTTTTGATCCACCGGGAAAGCATCGTTCATTCCATGGTGGCTTTTCAGGATGGCAGCATCAAAGCTCAGCTTGCTCAGGCAGATATGCGCTTGCCCATCCAATATGCGCTGCTGGGGCAGGATCGCCCGCAAACGTCGGTATCACCGCCGGATCTGGCTGCATTATCCGCACTGCATTTTGAAATACCGGATTTTCTTCGTTTTCCCGGGCTGGCAGCCATGATCGAAGCCGGGAAACGGGGCGGGACGGCTCCCGCCTATCTGAATGGGGCCAATGAAATTCTGAATCTGGCCTTCCGCCGGGGAGAAATCCGCTTTCCTGCGCTGGGTCAGGCTTTAGGCGATTTGCTGGCAGCTTACCGGGAAGTTCCTGCGGATCAGGAGGCTGTGATCTACCGGGCGGATCAGCAGGGCAGAGAAGATGCTGCCCGTTTGCTTTCCGCATAGGCCTTCGGCTGAAGGGCAACAGGTCTTTTGGATTCGAATAGGATTAAAACTTTTTCTGAGCGCATTTGATTCTTTAACGGAGGTATGCTTTGGATATCATTGCGACGATCACTACGACGATCACAGCCATATTGATTTTTTGCTTTCTGGTTTTGACCCATGAATTCGGTCATTTTATCGTGGCAAAGGCCTGCCATGTATATGTGGATGATTTCAGCATCGGCATGGGGCCGCGCCTGCTGCATTGGCGGGGAAAAGAGACGGAGTACTGCCTGCGGCTTTTCCCCATCGGCGGGTATTGCAAGATGCGGGGAGAGGATGAGGACAGCAATGATGAACGGGCGTTTTGCTGCCGCCCGGTCTGGCAGCGGATCTGCATCGTGGCAGCCGGTCCCATCATGAATTTTCTCTCTGCTATCCTGATTTATGTCGTGATCTATATGATTCTGGGGATGGCGGTTCCCTCCAATCTGATCGGGGATGTGGCGCCGGGTTCCCCTGCTGCGGTGGCCGGTCTGGAGGCGGGGGACCGCATTCTTTCCATCAATGGGCAGGAAATTGAAATTTGGGAAGATATCGGTACCGTGGTCAATGCAGGGGAGGAAGGCGCTGCTTTGAACCTGCAGCTGCTGCGGGGCGAGGATACCATGCATGTCGTCCTGGTGCCGGAGTATGATTCAGAAAGCGCCCGCTGGCTCATGGGGGTCTATTCCTCCCTGGAGGAGCCGGCCCTGCAGAGAGCAGGCTTTTTCCAGTCCATTCGCCTGGGTGTGGCGCAATCTGTCTATATGCTGCGGATGCTGGTCAGTTCCATCATCGAGATGATTGCCGGAACGGTTCCGGTGGAGGTTACCGGCCCAGTGGGCATTGTTACGGTCATCAATCAGGCTGCCAATGACAGCCTTCGCACGGTGCTGGCGCTGATGGCCTTCCTTTGCCTGAATCTGGGCTTTATGAATCTGCTGCCTCTGCCGGCTTTGGATGGCAGCCGCATCGTTTTCCTGGCCATTGAAGGCCTGCGCGGCAAACCCATCAACCGGGACAAAGAGGGCATGGTGCATTTCATCGGTCTGATCCTGTTAATGGGGCTGATGCTGCTCGTCACCTATCAGGATATTGTCCGCCTGGTTACGGGCTAAGCCTTTTATACGAGCCTGCCCTTTTGCGATGGGCAAGCAGATAAGACTTTTTCATGCGGTAAAGCCGGGTGTGCCCAGGCCTTTGCCGCATGAGGCATATCAGGAGAATAAAATGGAACTTTATCCACGGAAACAAACACGAACTGTAAATATCGGTTCCCTGCGGATCGGCGGCAAGGCGCCCATCGCCATTCAATCCATGAACAATACCAGAACGCAGGATGTGGCGGCTTCTCTGGAGCAGCTGCAGCAGCTTTATGCGGCTGGCTGTCAGATTGGTCGTTTGGCAGTGCCGGATCAGGAGGCAGCGCAGGCTCTGGCAGAGATCGTAAAGAAAAGCCCCATGCCCCTAGTGGCGGATATTCATTTTGATTATCGTCTGGCTCTGGCTGCGGTAAAGGCCGGCGTCTCTGCCCTGCGGATCAACCCGGGCAATATCGGCGGCGCGGATCGGGTGCGGCAGGTGGCAGAGGCCGCCAAGGCCGCAGGCATCCCCATTCGCATCGGTGTGAACGGCGGTTCGCTGGATAAGCGGATCCTGGCTCGGTATGGCGGCATCACTGCGGAGGGACTCTGCGAATCCGCCTTGGAACAGGCAGCACTGCTGGAAAGCTTTGGCTTTTCGGCTATTAAGATTTCTTTGAAATGTACAGAGCTGCCGGTGATGCTGGCGGCTTACCGCCGCATGTCCGAGCTCAGCGATTATCCGCTGCATATCGGTGTTACAGAAGCTGGTACGCTGGAGCGGGGCAGCCTGAAAAATGCCATCGGCATCGGCGCGCTGCTCAGCGAGGGCATCGGCGATACCCTGCGCGTCTCCCTGACTGCAGACCCGGTGGAGGAGGTGCGGGTGGCGAAGGAGATCCTGCAGATGCTGGGTCTGGAGCAGAGCGGCTGGGAATTCGTTTCCTGCCCCACCTGCGGCCGCACCTGTATTGATCTGATCGGCCTGGCGCAGAGGGTGGAGAAGGAACTTTCTGTCATCACGCCCAAGCGTCGGCGCAAGGTGGCGGTTATGGGCTGCGCGGTGAACGGCCCCGGGGAAGCCTCTGACGCAGATCTGGGCCTGGCCGGTGGCGCAGATGGGGGCTTGATTTTCCGTTATGGGCAGAAGATCGGCTTTTTCCCGGAGGCAGAGCTGCTGCCGGAATTCCTGCGCCTGGCGCGGGCGCTGGCAGAGGAGGAATAGCCCGGTTTCCATTCCCGGAAGAACAAACG
This sequence comes from Bacillota bacterium, assembly GCA_017440145.1. Lineage (GTDB taxonomy): Bacteria > Bacillota > Dehalobacteriia > UBA4068 > UBA4068 > RGIG3155. Next base: position 5,790 of record JAFSHU010000071.1, on the reverse strand, counting down.
AAAGCAAAAGCCCCTGTTTCCATGGAAACAGGGGCTTTTTGTCTGCATCATGTTTTATTTTCGGTTCAGTTCCCGGGGAAGATACTTTTCGGCAGACGCAGCCGAAAATCTACTGCCATCCTAGTTATTCATATAGCGCCAGAGGAAGGTGACGATATGTCCACGGGTGCAGATCACATCCGGACCGAAGGTGGTGGCGCTCATGCCGTTGGTAATGTTGCTGTCCACCGCCCAGGCCACAGCCTGTGCATAGTCGGCGGATGCGGGGACATCCGTAAAGGCGGCGCTGCCGGTCTGGGGTTTGCCTTCCAGCTTCCAGAGGTAGGTCACCACGTCGCTGCGGCTGCAGGGGGCATTGGGATCGTGGGCGGTGTTGCCGATCAAGCCTTTTTCCCAGGCCCAGAGGAAAGCGTCATAGTAATACTGGCCTGCAGTGACGGCAGCATTGCTGTAGGGGTTCGCGATAGTCGGTGCAGGCTTGCCCACCGCGCGCCAGAGGAAGGTCAGGATGTGTGCCTGGCTGCAGGTAATATCCGGGCCGAAGGTGGTGGCTGTCATGCCGTTGGTGATGCCGCCGCTGACTGCCCACTGAACGGGGATATAGTAATATGCACCGGTGGCTACATCGCTGAAGCTGATGCTGGGAACTGTCATCGTGTTCTTGGCAAAAGTCCATTTCACGATCATCTCCGTATCCTTCAGGGAGATGATCTCGGCAGCGGAATTGTTTACCTTGGCAGTGGCGTTTGCAGCGAATTTATAGCCGTTTTTGGTTTTCAGGCTCAGTGTTGCGCTGTAGCTTTTGCCATTGGTGGTGTTGCTGCTCAGCCAGGTCAGGCTCTGAATTTCTACGTTTGCATCCGAAACGCTCAGCTTGGATTTATCCGTCTTGGTGGGATCCGCTGCAGAGGTATCAAAGCCCGTAATGGATACAGAGGGGATGGTATTTGCCTGCAGTGCGGCAAAGGTGTATTTCAGGTAAACGACAGCGTCATTCTGGCCGGAAACTTCTGCGGCGCTGCCGTTGATGCTCCCCGTCACCTTGGGGCTGCCGGAGGCATCCGTGGGGAAGGCATAGCCGTTTGCTGCAGCCAGAGAAACTACGACAGAGTAGGAGATACCGGCTTCGAATTTAGCGGAATCCACAGACATGGCGTTGCCGGTTTTGTTGTTGATCCAGGTGATGCCGTTCTTTTCCCGGGCGCTGCTGTTCTTCAGCAGGGCGTAGCGGGTATCATTGATCTCTGCACTGTAATCCGGGGCTGCACCGATCACCGGGGCATCGATTCCGCTCACAGCAACGGAAGAAATCCCTGCATTTGCAGTGCTTTCCGTGAAATAATAAGTTACGATGACTTCCTTCTTGTTGCCCATAATTTCGGCTGCCTTGCCATTGACAGTGGCTTTCAGTGTGAGGCCGCCGGAAGCATTGGTGGGGAACTCATAGCCTTCCTGGGCGACGAGGCTGAACATGACCTGATATTTTTTCCCGCCCTCAAATTTCGTTCCGCCGCTGACCGGCAGGTCACTGCCTTCCATATAAGACCAGCAGATTCCGTTTTTGTAGTAAGCATCATTGCGATCCTTCAGTTCGTAGCCCTGTCCTCTCAGGATGGCCACATAGCTGGGGGATTGACCCAGGGCCGGGGCGGAAAGGCCTTCGATGGTGATGGCATCCACCTGCTGGAAGGAAAGGGCAGGGTAGCTGTATTCCAGGGTGACAGCAGAGGCGTTTCCGCTGACACGGGCGCTGCTGCCATTCACAGTGCCGCTAACGATGGAAGCAAACTGATAGCCGGCTTCGGGGATCAGATATGCCCGCAGCGTGTAGCTGTGGCCTGCTTCGAATTTTCCGTTTTTGGTTAAATCGTAGTTGCCGGTTTCATCGTACCAGTTCAGACCGTTCACAACAAAGGGGTTGCTCTCAGAGGAGCTTTTGAATGCAAAGCCTTCTCCCACTTTGTCCGCAGAATAGTCGGGGGCTTTGCCCTGTACCGGTGCAGCCACATCGATGATGCCCACAGCGGATACTTTTTGGTATTCGCAGACACCCGCGTCATAGATTACATTGATTTCCTGGAAGGGGTCGCGCTCATAGGCTTTGGCGACTTTGGCGGTATAGGTATTCAGATCCGTTTGCACGCTTGCCTTTACCGGGGGAACGCTGCTGCCATCATAATAGAATTCATTCCCGGATTTGGCCGCCAGGTTGATGATGACCCGGTAGCTGTGACCTGCTTCAAAAGTATCCGTGTATTTCATTACTTCTCCGCTGGTGATATCCACCCACTGCACACCATTTTTGCAGTAGACATCATCTGCATCAAAATAATTGCTCAGGCTGTAGCTTTTATCCCCGCAGGAAAACTGGTAATCCGGCACATTCCCCGGAAGGGGCGTGCTGATATCCTTCACCAGTACGGTTTTAATATCTGCACTGCGCGCTGCGGCTGCAGCTTCTCCATATCCTCCGGCCAGCAGCATCCCCAGCAGCATAACGCAGCAAAGGAATACAGGCAGTGCCTTATAGGCTTTGCGATTGAGTTTCATCATCATTCCTCCATTTTGTTTTTTTATTTTTCGTAAAACGCTTCCAACACTTTCAACACTTCTTCCTCTGCCCCAAGACCACCCGGATTCAGATTCCCGCTGAATTCATCGATGGCAAAGCGGCAGATGCGGCTCTTTTCATCCATAAAATCCAGGTAGGCCGCCTTGTCTGCTCGGTAGGGCTGCAGCAACCTTCCTTTATGGTATCACCGCGTATATTTTCATCCTTGGGGTCGGCCGGCTTTGCCTGTAGAGTCCGGCTCAGACGAAGCCCGGGGTCCATCAGGCCGAATTCTCTTTCCCGGATGGAGTGATCTCTGCTTTCATTTCCTAAGTGGGGAATATATCAGGGGCTGGCTGGGAGCTAGGGCAGCTTTGCTGCGGATTCCATCTGCGCCCGGAACAATGCCTCCAGCGCTTCCATGGCAGGAAGAGAAAGAAAACAGTCCTGATTGTCATCGGCGCAAATGGATTCTCCGGAAGCATAGCTGATCTGCAGGTTTGCACCGAAGCTGTCCGGCAGCCCGGCCACGCTGACGCTGTGCCCGTTGTGCTGAGCCAGATCGTATTCTGTCACCAGCCTTTGCAGGGCGGCCATAAAAGAGGCATCTGCCTCAAAGGCCTTGTCCTCCTGCGCATCATAGTAGTCATGAAAATGATAGCTGCCTTTTACACTGCCGTTTTCCAGCTTTGCATTCAGCTGATAGACATAGCCGCTGAGAGGGCTGTCCTCTTCGGTTATATCTATTGCGGAGAAATCACAGTGAAAGGCTGTAATCTCCGTGGAGCTGATTGTTTTCGGGGCATCGTAATTGGAGCTGTCTTTTACACCGCCATCCTCTTCGTATTCCGGCAGTGGTGCTGCTTTGCCGCAGCCTGCCAGCATCAGGCTCGCAGACAACAGCAGAGAAAAGCTGAACCGCAGCATTCGCTTCATCGAGCCTCCTCCTTTTCTGTTTGCTGAACCCGGGGCAGCAGCTCCAGCCGGAGACTTTTTGCTGCTCCATGTTCTGCAGATTCTTATTTTATAAAGCAGCGGCCAAATCAGTTCTGGCCATCGTACCGGTTAAGCTTTCGGAATTCCCTGCCTTTGTTCCGGGCGAGTGTATGTTAAAAAGTTTTGCCGGGATCAAAACGCAGGCTTTGTTTCTTCCGGGCCCAGGACATTGATCCAGCCCGGGCTGCTGACGTTCTCTTTTGAAATATCCCAGGTGTACCAGGTCACGGAATCCGGCGAGATTTCAAAATAGCAGCTGCCGGGGGTGGCGGGGATATCCAGCAGAAGCAGCTCTGTCTCGCCGTACCCCAGCTCTGTTTCGTGGATGAGCTCGCCGTTTTGGAATACCCGCAGGCCGGCATATTCCGGGCTGATCACTGCCAGCGTATTGGTGGAATTTTGCCCGGCCAGCGGCAGCACACGCATGTATCTTTCCACACCCGGCGTATCCGGGCGAAATTGATCCGCACCTACGCACAGCAGGGTGTTTGCAGGAGCCTGGCTGCGCTGTGCATCCAGCTTCTTTTTGATTTCCAGCGCATCCGCCGCTTCACGGCTCCGTTTATAGGTTTGATAGCTGACACCCTGCATGCCGTCAAAGGTGAAAAATTGCTGGAAAAGCAAGGTGTTTTCATCCGTCAGCGTAAGGTAATAGCTCACGCCTTCCTCCGCTTCATAAACTTGCGGCGCAAGCTTTACCGACCAGTTCTCGTTGCCGCAGCCGGGATAGAGAGCTTCCTCCTTCAGGTGCAGAGATGCGCGGAATTCGGTATTGATGCCGGAATAAATGGAGTGATTGGCGTAAACAGCCTCCATTCCATAGGCTCCCTCCACAAATGAAAGGGAAGAAAGGATGCCCTCCTCCCGTCCGTCTGTGACATAGCCTTCCACCTCGCTGGAGACCATCGTCCAGTCTCCCTGCAGATCGGCCATGCACAGCTGAAAATCCATTTCCGGCATGGCAGCACGCTGGAAATAAATCTTCCCATCGTAGTATTCCATGGCCAGCATACCTTCCAGCCCTGCTTCTTCCGGGTATTCTCCATCCACAGGGCTTAAAGACGGAAGCTGCTGGGCTTCGATTTCTTCATTTGTGTTTGGCCAATGCCCGGAAGTGAATCGTAGCAGGCCGTTTTCGTCGCTTTGCCACTGTCCTTCGACTGACATGCCGCTGTAGAAGCTGCCGGACAGATCCCGCAGCCGGGCGCTGCCGTCAGAGAAGAGAAAAAGATCCAACTGCCATGCTCTCTGATTCGCTGCCTCTGCGATCGGCAGATCCTTCCAGGTGCTTCCTTCATATTTCTCCCCATTGTAGACATAGCGGGCATATTTCACTGCTTTCCAGTAGCTGTCTGCATAATCGGAGGGCTTTGCTTCAGTGTCAGCGGCGGCTTCCGTATCGGCCTCTGTTTCTTCTTCTGGTATTTTCCCTTCCGGGATTGGCTGCTCCTGGCGGCCCGGGGGAAGGGCAGGTTCATTTTCGGGCTGGATGCCGCAGCCGCTTATGATGCAGCAGGCAGCAGCAATCAGCAGAAGCCATGTTATTTTCATTGATTTTTTCATATCGCACCTCGCATTGTATCCCGCAGGGAACGGAACAGCTGCAGCCGGCGAAAGCGTCCCGGCTGCAGTCGTTTCCCGCATTCCGGGCAGAAAGTGGCGGTTTTTCGCACCACCGTATCGCAGGAAGAGCAGTAAAGATGGCGGCACTTATAAAAATCATACAGTGTTTCCCGGGGGAGCTCGGCGCCGCAATTTTTGCAGAAGCTATCCTCCGCAGTGCAGGTGCAGCCGCAGGAGCTGCAGACCTTTGATTCCTTCATAATTTCCGGGCCAAAGCCGAATTTTTTCAGTGTGGCCATGCGCAGAGTCCGATTCTCTGCCATTCGGGCAGGCATATTCATCATCTCCCTTCGTATTGGAGCTGAGTGCCGCATCTGGGGCAAAATTTTTTGATCTCTGCCAGCTTTTTTCCGCATTTCGGGCAGTATCTGGGTTGGGTTTCCCAGGGAGAGCATTCCACGCATTCATGGACATCCGCATTGAACATGGCATCTGAAATCCATTTTCCACAGCTTTCACAGTGATTGAAGACCCGTTTTCCTTCTGTTTCCCAGGCGAGCTTCAGGGCTTGCTCCGGTGTATCAGCCTGAATGGGGCTTGTCGTACAGAGGTGGGCGCCGGAGAGATCGCAGAAAAACTGATAGCGAAATCCTTCTGCATCCGTGATCACTTTATAATTC
>JAFSHU010000070.1 GCA_017440145.1 Bacillota bacterium | reverse complement strand
GTAAAGGATTTGCAGTCCTCTGCCTTACCACTTGGCTATGGCGCCACAAGCAAAAATTATATTACCATAGTCTGCTGGAAAAAGCAAGCCCCCTGAAGAAAATTTTTCAAAGACCTCAGGGGGTGCCGCTCCAGAGAAAACGAAACACGCATCAGGACCAAAGCCCGCTGATGACCTTGACAAAGAGCAGGACCATCACCACCAGAATGATGGGCTTCACCACCCTGCCGCCGTTCTTGATCACCATGCCGGCGCCGATATAGTGCCCCAGCAGGCAAAAAGCCCCGGCAGCCAGCCCCAGGGGGATCACGCATTCGTTATTGGAAAGAAAGACGATCAGGCTTCCAAAATTGGAGGAAAGATTCACAAGCTTCACATTGCCGGAAGAGGTACGCACATCCAGCTTGGCCAGCTGAGTATACACCAGCAGCAGGAAGGTTCCTGTTCCCGGGCCGTAAAAGCCGTCATAGCAGCCAATGAGAAAGGAGGCGGCGAGCACGATGAACATCTGCCGTTTTTTCGGCATGGCCTGCCGAACTTCCTCCGGCACCTCCATATCCTTTTTCCGCAGCATAAAGAAGGCGATCACCGGCAGGCAGCCCAAAAGCAGATACTGCACCACCCTTTCGTCCACCATCAGCACCAGCCGGGCGCCGATCATAGAACCGCAGATTGCCAAAAGAATGGAGGGAATGCCCAGCTTCCAGTTGGCATAGCCTTTTTTTATGTAGCGGGCAGTGGAAACTGTGGTCCCAATGCAGGAGCTCAGCTTATTCGTAGCCAGTGCGTGATGGGCGGGAACCCCGCAGATCAGATAGGCAGGAAGGGAGATCAGACCGCCGCCACCGGCGATGGAATCCACCAGGCCGGCCAAAAAGACCAGCGGGCAGACCACCAAAAAAGTTTGCCAGGTCAACTCAAACATAAGCATTTCACCTCAGGCTTCGTTTTCTTTTTGTTTTTCTTGCAAAATGCCATTCAGCCAATCCAAAATATCCTGATAAACCTCTTCCCGGTTCGGCTCATGGAGCATTTCATGGCGTCCGCCGGGATAAAGCAGCATTTCCACAGGCCAGCCCCGCTCGAAAAAGCGCCGATAGACCCGGCTCACGCCCCGTCCGTGGCCGCCCACCGGATCCTCCCTGCCGGAAAGCAGCAGGATGGGAATATCCCGGGCCGGTGAGCCCTTTCGTTCCGCCAGCTCCACACGGCGAATCCCCCGCAGCAGCTCCCCATAAAAATCCAGATCCGGCAAATAGGAGCAGCAGGGATCCGTCAGGTGCAGCTCACAGACTGCGGTATCCCGGCTGACCCAGGAAAAGGGATGCCCCTCCCTGCGAAAGGCGTGGTTATAGACAGAACACATCTTTTTCTGAATAAAGGGGATGCGTCCGTGTTTTCCCGTAAAAAGCGCACAAAGCTTCAGGAGAAAAATACCGGTGGAGCAAAGTCCCGGACGATAGCTGCCGCTGCCGGAAAGGATCAGGCCATCACAGGGATCAGAAAAATGACTGAGCAGATCCCGCAGCAAAAAGCTGCCCATGCTGTGTCCCATCAGAAAGAAGGGCAAATCCGGGTAAAGAGCGCGCAGCTGCTGCTGGAAGCTGAGAACATCCTCCAACAGATGCAGCCAGCCATTTTCTTCCGGCAGGCTTCCCAGGGAAGCGCCGGGTGGAAGGCTTTTCCCATGGCCAAAGTGATCCGCTGCGGCCACCACCCAGCCCTGTGCATTCAAAAAATCAGCCAGCCCTGCGTAGCGGCTTCCGTAATCGTTCATCCCGTGAACCACCTGCAGAATGCCGCGAAAGGGCCTTTTTTCCGGGAGGAATATCTGGGCATAAATCTGCCCCGCCCCGGAGTGATCGGGATAAAGCATCTCCTGTCGCATAAAAGACCTCCCTGCCGGAATAAACCTAAATGGTGACAGAGCAAAAAACCAGGGGAACCCTGATTTTTCAGAGCCAGTTTTGGGGAAGGCGTTTTCTCTTAAGGGTATCGCTTTCTTTTTGCCACGAAAAAGTTCGGCCCTGGGTTCTGACTAAATTATGCACCTGCTCCGGAAAAATGTCAATGCGAAGAGAGAGACTCTGCCTTTCACAGGCTTGGGAGAACGAAAAAGCGCTTCCCAAAACTGCCCCGGCAAAGAGAGAGAAAAGCGGAGAGCCCTGCATAGGATGAAAAAATATTAGCCACTTTTCTCCTGTATGCGAATCCCTGTTTTTTAGTGGGGAATTCCCCATACATCGACAATTTTTTGATTTTTTTGCCAAAGGAAAAAATCCCCTTTTACCGGGGGAAATGCCGCTTTCTGCCAAAGATTCCCCCTTCCGGAAGGATTTTTATACTTTTTTTGTCCACATTTCCCCGGTGCATTCTTTCACCGTATATAGCTGGCCTTTTTCTTTTTCAAACAAAAACATTGCTTTTTTATCCCCAGGTTATCCACAGGCTTCATACAATAAAATTCATAAAAATACAGAGGGTAAAAACCCTCTGTATATCTCCAGTTTAAAGCTGGTTTCAGGCAAAATTTCCGCTTGCTTCGACAAGCTCCGGCAGGAAAAAATTTAATACATTTCCCGCTCCGCATCGCCCCAGAGGCGTTCCAGATCATAAAAAGCGCGTTCCTCTTCCTGAAAGATGTGCACGACCACAGTGCCATAATCCAGCAGGATCCACTGGCCTTCCTGATAGCCTTCCACACGCAGAGCCTGGCAATCCAGGTTTTTCATCTCCTCGTATATATGATCCGAAAGAGCCTGGGCCTGGCGGCTATTGCCGGCCGTCATGATGAGAAAATAATCAGCGATCAGCGTCAGACCGCTGAGCTTCAGGCTCACGATATCTCTGGCTTTTTTCGCCTGGGAAAATTCAACGATTTTTTCCAATACTTGTTCCGCAGAAAACACAGTCATAAATACCTCCATTGATTGAAATCGGGCTTTTATTCGAAAGCCGACAGCGATTTTCGACGACGGAATTCCGCCAAAACCTCCAGGCTCCGGGGATGCATGCCCTGCCCATTCTGAGACAGATATTCGATACTTTGTTCCAATGCAGCGATCATGGCCTGATCCAGATCCTCCCGGCAAAGGGCCAGCAGGGCTTCCCGCCCGGGCCAGCTTTTTCGGTTTGGCTCACAAACATCTGCCAGAAAGATCAGCTTCGCCAAAGGCCCCATATCCGCTTCGGGAATGGTATGCAGGGAAACCGCTTCCAGGATCTCCGGGTCATACAGCGCCCACTCCCATTTCAGCCAGAAGGCAGCCACCGGGCCATGGAGAACAACGGGGGAGACCAGAATCTCCTGATCCAGCGGGATCCCATAAAGAACAGCCCTTCGAAGCCATTCCACAGGGCCCTGCTCCCGGGCGATATCATGAAGCAGGCCGGCGATATAGGCCTTTTCTTCATCCAGCCCCCAGTGCAGCGCCCATTCCGCTGCCAATTCCGCCACCGCCAGAGAATGCCGGCAACGTTTGGGAGAAAGAATGCTTTCCACCTGTGCCCGCAGCCACTGCCGATCCCGGGGACGCGGAGGCGGCTGCTGCTCCGGGCCATAAAGCCCATGCTGATGGATATAGGCCTCTACCTTCTCCGGGAGGAGATATTTGATACTCTCCCCTGCTGCCACCCTCTGGCGGATATCTGAGGAGGAGATCTCCATAAGGGGGGTCTCCATCACATCCACCACCTGCTGCCACTCCAAAGGCAGCTGCCTGAGGGCAGATAGATCATATCCCGGCCGGGCCGCAGCGATAAAACGACAAAGGGAGGGCAGCTCCGCTGCCTTATACCATTTCTGCACATCCAGAATGGAATCCGCCCCGCTGATAAAATAGATCTCTGCATCCGCAGGCAAAAGCTGCCGCAGGTAGAGCAGCGTATCATAGGCGTAGGAATAGCCGCTGCGCTCCAGCTCCGCCCGGGAGAGGAAGAAACGGGGCTGCCCGGAGATGGCCAGCTCCGTCATGATGGCGCGCTGCTCTGCATCCAGCTCTGCCAGGCTATGCTTATGGGGCGGGCGGCGGCTGGGGATAAAAACCACTTTATCCAGAGAAAAACGCTGCAAAGCCGTTTCCGCCAAGAGCAGATGGGCATGGTGGATCGGGTCAAAGGTGCCGCCCATCAGGCCCAGTCTGTGTACATTTTGTAATTGTCTTTGATCCTGATTCCGCATAGTTCCGTTCGTTTATTCCGCGTATTCAAATTCATTGCCGGCGATGCAGACCGTATCACCGGGCTGGACGCCTGCTTCCCGCAGGGCATCCTCCAGACCCATTTTCACAAAGATCCGCTGCATACGCAAAACAGCATCATCATTGTTCAGGTCTGTCATGCGAACCAGCTTCTCCACGCGCTCACCGCCGACCTGCCAGATGCCGTCCTCATCCTGCTCAATGACAAAGGGCTCTTCCTCCCGCACAACGGTATGCTTCACGGATTCGGTGGGCTGCTCCGTATAAATGGGCGGCGCATTCTTCAGGGTCTCTGCCACATGCCAGAGCATGGCAGTCAGCCCCTCCCCGGTCAGCGCGGAAATGGGAAAGACGGGGTACTCTTCTCCGATCTCCTTCCGCAGCTCTGCCAGGTTCTCCTCTGCGCTGGGGGAATCCATTTTATTTGCCGCCACGATCATGGGTCGGCTCAGAAAATCCTCCCGATAGAGGCTCAGCTCTTCATTGATGAGGCGGAAGCTCTCTGCCGGGGGCTTGCTGGCAAATTCACTCAGATCCAGAACATGGATCAGCACTCGGTTCCGCTCCGCATGCCGCAGGAAACGATGCCCCAGACCAATGCCGGAGGCCGCGCCTTCGATCAGACCGGGCAGATCCGCCACCACAAAGCTGGTATCATCATCCATACGCACCACACCCAGATTCGGCTCCAGGGTGGTAAAGGGGTAATTGGCAATTTTCGGCGTCGCTGCGGTGATGCGGGAGATCAGTGTGCTTTTCCCTGCGTTGGGCAGGCCGATCAAGCCCACATCGGCGATGAGCTTCAGCTCCAGGATCACATCCAGCTCCTGACCGGGCTCGCCTTTTTCCGCATAAGCCGGCGCTTTTTCCTTATGGGTAGCAAAGCGCACATTGCCTCTGCCCCCACGGCCGCCTTTGGCCACCATAAATTCCTGACCATCCTGGGAAATATCCGCCATGATGCTTCCATCCTCCCGCCGGATCACCGTGCCGGCGGGCACGTCCAGAATCAGATCCTGCCCATAGGCGCCGTGCATATTTTTATTCATTCCGTCGTGGCCGCGTTCTGCCTTATAATGACGGCGGTATTTAAAATCCATCAGGGTGGTCATTTGTGCCTTCCCCCGAAAGATCACGCTGCCGCCGCGTCCACCATCTCCACCGGCCGGACCGCCCAGAGGCACATATTTTTCCCGGCGGAAGGCTACTGCGCCGTTCCCACCATCACCTGCTTTGATGTGTATTTTCGCATAATCTGCAAACATAGCATTCTCCATTCCGGCCATTTCTTCACTTCTTCAGTAAATTTTATTATACACGCATTCCCGGGCTTTAGTCAAACCCCAGCAGGGTGGGAAACCCAGTTTTTTCCATAAATAATACTTTTTTGAGAAAACTAATGACAGCAGGCTTGTTTTTTGATATAGTATATTCTGTATCGGTATATGATCCTTATCATTCACCGGGGCAGAAAAAGCCATATAAATCATGTTTCATTACGTGCGGAGGATATTCATGGATATGATGCAGGACGCAATTGCGAACAATCAGCAATTAGAAGCCCTTTCCATTCAAATCGAGCAGATTCTGGAACAAATCAAAACGATAAATCTGGCACAGGCTGCGGCAGAGGAACAAGTCGGTTTTTGCAAGCAGGAAGTAAATGCCTGCGAGGAAGACCTGAAAAAGCTGCACACACAGCAGAACGAGCTCATTGAGGCTCTGGCTCAGGAAACAAAAGAAGAAGCAGAACTGCGCATCGCCCACAATAAGCAATCCCAAAAAATGGAGGAAGAGCTGGGGCTGGAGCGGCAAACTGCAGAAAAAGAGCTGGCTGAACTGAATCATGCTCTGGAAGAAGCGGTCGTGCTTTCTGACCGCTATATTCTGGCGCGTGAAGAAACGCTGGCCGAAAAGAATAAAACCAATGAATCCGCCCAGCATATCCTTGAAAAGAATACCGCTGCTCACAGAATCCTCCAGGATGAGCTGGATCAAATCAGCCAGCAGGTAAAAGATGCGCTGAAGGCAGCTGCCATTCGCCGCTCCGTTTCCCATAACGAAAGGGAAAGCGCAGAAAATGCCGTCACCCTGGCACAAAAAGCCCTGGACGAAACCAATGCGGCGCTGGATGAGGCAGAAAGCATTTTGAACCAGCGCAAGCAGAGCATGGACGAACTGCTTGCTCAGCGAAGCAAGGAGCTGCAGGAGCTGCGCAGCAGCTGCGAAGAACTGATCGCAGAAGCCCGCTCGGAAGAACAGCAGGCCAGCAAGGCATTTATCAACAAAAAACAGGAGCTGAGCAAAGCCCAGTCCCTGGCTGACCTGGCTGCCTCTACGCTTAACACTGCCGAAGAAAACAACCATCGGATGAATGCTGAGCTGCAGAGCCTGTATCAGCAGGCGGAACGTGAGGCGCAGCAGATCAATTCCGATATGGAAGAGGCGCTGAAAAAAGCGGTTGCTGAACGAAATAATTATACCAAAGCCCTTTCTTTGGCGGAAAATATTGAGCTGGAAGCCAACACAGCTTCCGATGAAGAAAAAGAATTAGCAAATCTGATCGGCCGCCTGAATGTGGAGGTCCACGATCTGCGCAACGCAGCCTTGGTTGCTCAGAATCTGGTGACGGATGCCACCATTGCCAAAAGCAATTCCGACCCGGACATGGCAGAGGTTCTGCTGGAAATGGAAAGAGCTCTGGCAATCTCTGCGGAGGAGACCAGCATGGCCGTGGATGCAAAGGAAGCGGAACTGGCTGAGGCAGAGCAGGCATTGCATGCCCTGAGCGGGATCGCGCAGCAGAAACAAAAAGCCCTGGCAACAGCAAGTAAGCTGATGAAAGAGGCTGAGCAGCGCTGCCTGGATGCGGAACGGGCCATGTTTGAATTGAGCGTGCAGGCAGAAAACCGCAGCAAAAACAAGCTGGGGCAGATGATCGCCAACAAACGAGCCGCCTATGAGCAGGCCCTGCGGGAGACAAAAGAATTAAAGCAGGCTCTGACAAATGCCGAAAACAATTTGCGCTCGGTAAAAAATGAATCCAACAAGGTGGAGCGGAATATGACCGTTTCCGCCCGAAATGCAGCCCAGGCCATTGCCAGCAGCGAAAAAATAATCAATGAAACGGAACAGCGTTTTGAATCCCAGATCGCAGAAGCCCGGGCTTTGATCGAAATCGCCACAGATAAACGAGAAAAGCTGCGCACTTCCCTGACCTCAAAAAAAATGGATATGGAGCAGTGCCAGGATCAGCTCCAGCTTCGGATCGAAACGGAGGAAGAAGCCATCCGCATGCTGGATCAGCTCTCCACAAGCGCAAAGGAACAGATCCAGAGCTTAAAGAAGCAGCTGGAAGCAGCTATCCACAAGGACGACCTGATCTACGAAGAAGCCAAAAAGCATGCGGATGCGGCTACAGAACAGCACGAAGCTGCTTTGCGGGAATCAATCAGCATCTCCGATAGTATTATTAGCTATCAGGAGCAAATCAGCAATGCCAAGCAGGCTTTCGAAAAATTGCTGGAAAGCCATCAGACAAAGCGCCAGGCCGCACAAAACCTGGCAGAATACCAGGAAAAAGAAAAAATTGCCAGCTGCCATAATCTGGAAAAACGACTGTCCAACCTGACTTCCCCCATGGGGCTGGCTGAATTAAACCTGCAGCAGGCAAAGAAAAGCTGCTGCCAGATGCAGGCCCGGCAAGCAGCCTGCAGCCTTCGTCTGCAGCGTCTGAACGCGGAACTGGCTCAGCTCACCAAGGAACGGGATGCGCTGACTGCGGCCGAAGAGAGACGCGCTGCACAGCTGGCAGAAGAACAGCGTCTGGAAGCGACCCGCGCCGCAGAGCTGCGGGCCAAAAAGGAAGAAGAAGAATATCAGCGGCAGCTGAAAGAACAGGCTCGTGTGGCACAGGAGCTGGAAGCTGCACATATCGCAGCGGAAGGCGTGCGCGCAAGAGAGGCTGCGGCACAATATCGCGCAAAGGAAGCCGCAAATGCCGAAGCCATCCTGCTGGCAGCCGGTCAATTCCTCTCTCCGGAGGACAATCTGCGCATCATCAACAGCGGGGAATTGTCCGACCGAATCAACGCCATGAGCGAATTGGCCCGGGAAGAAGTGAACAGACAGTCCGTTCGCTGGCTGAATCTGGACGAGGCAGCGGATCTGCTGGCCTCTGCCAAACAGGCACGCATGAGTGCAAGCCTGCAGGAGCAAATGTTCAGCGCCGCCCAAACCACCTATAACGGCATCTGTAACGATTTGGAAGACAAACAGCAGCTCCGCAAGGAAGCCGGGCGCGATCTGGCAGCGGCAGAGGCTGCAAAATACCGGGCAGAGCGGCAAAAAATTGCCCTTGCTCAGGCTGTGGACAGCGTGAACGAGGTCGCCTCCTGCATGGATAAAGAAACAAGGGCCAGCTTTTCCCCTGTTTTGAAGCAGCTGAAGCAGGTTTCCGCCGACAATAAAAAAATGGTGGAGGATGCCAATCAGGAATACGCGCTGGCAAAAGAAAATATCAAACAAACGGAACAGAATATTTCTGCCACCGAGCAGGCTGTGGGCGAAGCCAGGGAATTGCTAAATGAGATCGCCAACAAATGGATATACTCTGCTTATCAGGCTGTCCGCCTGGAAGCGGAGGCAGAGGTAATGCAATGCGAGGTTGCTGATCGAAACGAAATCGCTGAGCTGGCGCAAAAACGCTTCGAAGCTGCGAAAAGGGCGGCAGAAGAAGCCGGAGAAGGAGAAGAACGAATCGGCAGCGTCCAAAAGCTGGAAAACAAACGCAGAAAGAAAAAGAAGAAAAAGAACTAACTCCTTTTCGTTATAAAAAAGAAACACCTCACGGCAAAAGCCGAATATGGACAGTAAGGGGTAGCTGCAGATATGACCATGCATCAGGAACAAAATACGGCCTTTTCTGATCGCAAAAATCAATCAAACCAGGGGCTTGATCTTACGATCCGGCTGGAGCAGGCTCTGATGGATAATAAACGAGACCTGGAAGAAGCAGAAACGGCCTTTGAATCAGCAGATGAAGAAGCCTTTCATGCCAGCGTCAGTGCAGAAGAGAGCGAAAAAGCATATCAGGCCAATCATGAGCTGCTGCAAGCATTGCGTGCGGAAGAGGAAAGTATGCGCAACGCCACAAAGCTTGCTGCTGCCTTAGCCAATGATGCCAGCATGCTGAAAACAGATAAGGATACGAATTACAGCGAGCTGCTGAACCAGGCCATGAATGCCCTGGCCACAGTATCCACCAATGCAGAGCAGGAGCTGGCACGAAAACAAAACCAAAGAGAAGAAGCAGAATACGCAGACCAGCGTCTGCGCCTGCAAGCCGCAGCTACGCAGCTTTCTGCCTATATGGCCACCTTGCGACGGGCAAAGGCGGAGTATAACCGCCTGCACGCCACAAATTCGCTCAGCCTGATCGAAAATCAGCATAAGCTGGCAAAAATACGCAGCGAATTAAGCAGCATACTGCAAAATATTGCCAAACAAAGAGCTTTTCTGGATGAAACACTTGAGGCCTATTATCAGGCGGTGCGGGATGCGGAGCAGCTCAGCATAGAGGAAACACAGCATAAAGAAAAGCTGGAGCAGCTGAACCAGAACCTTTCCCTGAGCAGTGCAGAGATCATTCCCTTTGAGACCCTGGTCAACGATCTGAAGCATGAAGAAAACAAGCTGCAGGAAGCTTACAGCAAAGCAGAAAAAGCAGCTTCTTCTGCAAACCAGCAGGAAACCCGTCTGGCTGAAGCGATGGAGGCGGCAAACCAGCATGAGCAGGACTGCCTGCAGAGCGGCAACCAGCAAAAAAGCGAGCTGCAGCAAAAAAACAGCAGCATGCTGGAGGAAGCAGAGCGAAACCTGCAATCTGCAGCAGCGGCCCTGGCCAATGCTACGGATCTGGCAGAACAATCCCGCCTGGAACTGGAAAAGCATGAAGCGCAGATCCCTCTGCAGGAAAATGAGAATCTTCTGCGAAAGGAAGCATTGGAAAAAGCACGGAATACCGCCGGCGAAACAGCCCGCATGGTTGTGAACGTGCAGGCGATCAAATCCGCTATGCGGGGCAGCCCGGCCAGCTCCCTTTCCAGTGCAGAGGTGGTTTTGCAAAACACCTTGCAGACAACCAATGATATGGTGGAAGAAAAGCAGCAGGCCTATAATGAATCAAAACGGCTTCTGGAAGAAATGAAGGAGACGAATCGTTTTCTTCACCAGGCTGCAGAAGAAGCAGAACAGGCCAAAAATGCTTTGCAGGTCATCTATAACGGCGTAAATGACGACTATCAGCGGATCGTAGAGCAGATTCGCAGAACAGAAGCCCAGCTTCTGACTGCAACAGATAAGGAGCTTAACGAAGCACGTCTCCACCGGCTCAGTGTCAGCGAATCATGGGAGGCCGCAAAGAAAAAAGCTTCTGCCAAGAGAAAAACTGCCGAAGAGCTGCAGCAGCAGCTGGAAGAAGTGCAAATCAAATGCAATGAGGCAGTACAATCCCGGGATCAAATGCAGAAGCAGATCAATGAGCTGAATGCCCGCATCGAATTGGAAAAAATGCAGACAACAGCGAACCGGGAACACCGGATCATCTACCTTTGGGAGGAAAGCAAGAATCTGCACCTGCGCGCAAAAGAAACCGGTTTACAGCTGAAGCGAGATATCGAAAATGCACAAAAACTGAGCCATCAGGAGCAGCGTCTCGGCCTCAGCTTGCTTCGCATCGTGCAGCAAGCAAACGAAGAGATCTCCGGCCTTTACACAAGAAACAGCCATAAACTGGGGAATTCGGAAGAAATGGTCAACGAGCTAAAGACTGCTTTGGATTCCTACCGAAAGAACCCACGGCTCCGGCAGAATGGCTATGATGAAACCCTATATACGGCCAGCAAGCTTTTGACAAACAGCGAGCTTTCAAATCTGGATACCTTAGCCGAGCCCATCCCTTATCAAATTGAAATCGGCGAGTATATCAAGCTGGACCCGGAATTGATTCTGAAGCCCATCCCGCAGGTAGAAGGGGATGCAGAAATCAAGCTTGAGCCCATCGATATTGAAAAACTCGTAAAAGAAAAGGAAACACGGATAGAAGCACTGTTCTCCACGGAGAAACGCAGCGCCCAGGAAACCATCTCAGCGGAAGAAAAGTTCGATCCTGAGACAAAAGCAATGGAGGAGACGCAAGAACCTCCGGAAGAAGAAGATTCTGCGCCTTCCGCTCCGCCGCAAAAGCGGCCAATCATCCGCTCCACAGACAGCACAAAGCTATTAGACGAACTCATGGCGCTGGTGGATGTGACACCGGAAGAAATCGATGCTTCTGTCGAGGAAGAGCCAGCTGAAGTCGTGGAAGAAACCATAGGCGATGCCGACCTTGAGCAGGAGGCTCCCCTCCAGGAAGACGCAGAGGATACCCAGCCGGAAGAGACTGCTCAGACGATTGCGAGTGAAGAGGAACCACAAGCTCCTGCGGAAGCAGCTGCCGTAGAGGATGAGGATGAGGATAAGGCAGCTGCAGAGGCGCTTCCCAACACGGAAGAGAATACGGTGGATCAAGAGCAAGTAGAAACTCCTGATCAGGTAAAAGCTACAGAGAAAGAAGAAAAGCAAAAAGAAATCGATGCAGAAGCAGAGCTCTCTCAAATGCTCCTGGACATCGAAGCGCTGAAAAACAGCATCGAGGAAATGGAAAAAGCCTCCAGCAAAGCACTTGAAGAGGAGATCACAGCAGCTTCATCCCCCACTGCCGCTCTGGAGGAAACAAAAGAAAGTACCCAGCTAGCCCAGGAAATAGACAGCCTCCGCGATCTCATCCAGAAGGAAGATCAAGAAAATGAAGCAGGGGCATCTGCGGTAGAAGAAAGTCAGCAGCCCCAGGAAACGGCGGAAACCCCGGAAAACGCTGAAAATCAGCCTGAACTGCCGGCAGAAACCCCGGAAAATCAGACTGCGGAACGCAGCGAAGAAGTGGAAACACCATCTGCTCTGATTCAGGAGGAAACAGCAGAAGAAGCGGTGCCGGAAGCAAATACGGATCCGGCCGAAGCAATCGAAGCTACACAGAAGGATGCTCCACCAGCCGAGACCTCAGAAGCAGAAAAAGAAGAAATTCCAGAGGTGCGCCCTCACGAAAATATCCCCAAAGTACAGCAGGAGTACAGATCTTCGACGAAATTCCCAGATGAAAGGGTCTCCAATCTGGCCAATGAGATTAGCAGCCTGCGGAGCCTGCTTGGTGCAGAGGAGGGAGAGGCCTTTAGCTTGATGGGAAGCGATGGGGAGAGCAAAGACGCCGAATATAGAGCACGACTTGAATCGGAGCGTTTACGCAAGGAAGAGGAAGAAGCACAGCGTAAGGCTGAGGAACTTGCTGCAGCAAAAGCTGCTGAAGAACAGAAAGCTGCCGCAGAAGAATCAGCGAGGCTGACGCGCCTTGCCGAGGAAGCTGCCAGATCACTGGAATCCAAACAGAGAAGCGAAGCAAAATCGGAGATTTCCCCGAAGGCAGTGGCCAAGGAAGAAAATGAAGATGACCTGGAAGCAGAATTAAGAAGACTCATTTTCAGCAGTTTCAAGTAAGCACAATAAAAAGCCGATATCCAAAACAAAGGATACCGGCTTTTTATTATGCCCCAGCCTTCGAGCTCCACGATATCTACTATAAACTGCTAGATAGCGAGTGGCTTTCATTCCCAAGCCTGAGACTCAAGATAGCAACGCACTCTTTATGTGATAAACTGTTCTCGTCTACTGACACATAAAAACCTCCTTTGCTTTCGTTTCGGCTGGCACCGACTCTATCCTATCAAAGGAAGTTTTTATGCTTAAGCTTTTTTCTCCACCCGCTGTGCGGGTGGTTTTTAGGTAAAAAAAAGAGTCACGATATAATCGTGACTCTCAAACTTACTCCCGGCGGTGTCCTACTCTCCCAGGGACCGGCGTCCCAAGTACCATCGGCGTTGGAGAGCTTAACTTCTGTGTTCGGGATGGGAACAGGTGTGGCCTCTCCGCTATAACCACCGGGAAACTTTATATCTTCTTTTAAGCTGTTCTCTGAAAACTACACAACACATAAAGTCTTACTCACTCAAACCGAGATTTAAGGTCAAGCCCTCGACCTATTAGTACCAGTCAGCTTCGAACATTACTGCTCTTCCACACCTGGCCTATCTACCAGTTAATCTCTCTGGAGTCTTACCAGCTTAACGCTGTGGGAAATCTCATCTTGAGGCGGGTTTCGCGCTTAGATGCTTTCAGCGCTTATCCCTGCCGATCATAGCTACTCGGCTGTGCCGTTGGCACGACAACCGATGCACCAGCGGATCGTCCAACCCGGTCCTCTCGTACTAGGGTCAGACCCCCTCAAATTTCCTGCGCCTGCGACGGATAGGGACCGAACTGT